>CAYROY010000152.1:0-6398 GCA_964426155.1 uncultured Actinomycetota bacterium | reverse complement strand
CGTAAGACTCTCGGGAACATCTTCTATTAGTCTTTCTGATATATATTTAACCAGCCTCGCTCTCAATTCTCTGAGAAGCATATATTATCTCCTTTATAAGCCTTACTCCGTAATTTGATTGGAGCCGACGACCGGACTTGAACCGGTAACCTGCTCATTACGAATGAGCTGCTCTGCCAGTTGAGCTACATCGGCAAAATATTTTTACTGTTTTTAATAAGATATTCCGGATATTATTTTTTCCTCTGGTTTTTCTCCGGATTATTGCCGCTTTCTTTGTCCGGCCCCCCAAAAAATCCCCTGCGCTTACGTTCTTTGTTTTTTACGGAGTTTTTATCTGCATCAGTGTCTGTTTCCATATTATCTTCAGAATCTTCCTGTGCTTTTACATAATCTACGTCAAAGGGTTCTCCAAATTCATCAAGCTCGACTTTTTCGCCGGTCACTTCTACATCTGAAAGAGGCACAGACTTCTTATTTGAGTTTTTAAAATATAAAACCAGAGAATCCTTTAAGGGTTCGTAGCCGCATACTATCCCTTCCCCGTGGGGAGATCTTACCTTTGACCCAAGTTCGGGAGCCTTATCAATAAATTCCTGATATGAGTCGTATTCATATCTGAGACAGCACATCAGCCTCCCGCAGATACCCGATATTTTAAGGGGATTTAAAGGCAGGTTCTGGTCCTTTGCCATTTTTATGGAAATCGACTCAAAATCAGTAAGAAAACTCTTGCAGCATAGATTCCTTCCGCATGGGCCCAGGCCCCCTATTATTTTTGCCTCATCCCTTACCCCTATCTGTCTGAGCTCGATCCTTATCTTGAAGTGTGAAGCAAGTTGCTTGACCATATCCCTGAAATCCACCCTCTTTTCGGCCGTAAAGAAAAATATCATCTTACTCTTATCAAACATGACATGGACATCTACAAGTTTCATTGCCAGATTATTTTCCCGGGCAAGTTCATCAAATTTCTTATAGCCCTCCTGTTCCCTTGACCTGTTAAGATCATCTACGGAAAGATCATAATATGTAGCCTTCCTCACTATCTTTTTCAGCGGTGAAGTAATATCCTGTTCTTTAACTTCAAGCACCGGTACAGTTACTTCTCCTATCTCAAGGGCACCTTCTATATGGCATATTACTTTATCTCCCACCTCTACCTTTATTCCAGAAGGATCAAAATAATGGACCATGTCATTCTTTTTAAATGTTACTCCTGTCATTAACGCCATCGGCATTACTCCTGGTTTCTTAGTTTTTTAACCTGGAGGAAAATATTATCCAGTGCAAGTTCTGGATTTATAGAATACCCCAGATGCATCCTGTTTTTTTCTATTTCTCCCATGAGCTGCAGTATTCCATCCATCCTTACTTTTTCCAAATTGATGTTTATATAATTATAATTCTTCTTAAAATTCAATCTTTCCCTGTCTGACCCCATTTTCACCGAGATAATATCTTCCAGCCAGCCTGATATTATATCAAAAACATTACTTATACCCAAATTCCTGAATTTTGCAAGCTTCCTTTTGTGCCGTGATTTGAGCACCGAGACATACCTCTCGATATCATCACTGGCATATCCGCTCTTTTTGATCATGGCTACCTCTTTTTCCAGATCTGTCTTAATTCCCTCTTCCATTTTTTTTAGTATTTCCATTATACGTATGGAGAGGTCCGGCAATGAAGATCTTATACTATTTTCGGCCGCTATTTCCCTCAGCCCTTCATCAATATACTTGCCCATTATCCTGAAATCTGCATCTTCTTTCTTTTCTGTGGCAGATCCAATATTCCATCTATACACAAGACACCTGGATACAACCGTGGGAAGCATGGAAGATAATTCCTCCGAGAGCAATATAAAAACGGATCCGGGATCAGCAGGGTCTTCCAGCGTCTTTAGCAGCCTGTTAGATGCTTCTTTATTCATAAGCTCTGCTTCCTTTATAACACATATCTTTCTTCCGGAACTATAAGAGCTCATGCTCATAAATTTTTGAAGATTTGATATCTCCTCCACCCTCAGGATGTTTCCTCCGGGCTCCACTGTAAGGACATCTGGGTGGGTGCCCTTCAAAGTATCCCTGCATATCTTACACTTTCCACACCCGCCATCCGGACAATTTATACAGGCCGCAAATGAGAGCGCCAGCGAATAAAGATCTTCCATTCCGTTTCCGATAAATAGATATGAATTGGAGATACGTCCCTGCTCTACCATGTGCGAAAGCAGACTTATATTAGATTGGTTTATACTATCGTCTAAGAGAAATTCCAGTTTATCAAAACAGCTCATCTTGCACCAATTTTACTATCGACTTTTTCCTTTATGAATCTGAATACCTCTTCTATTTCCATTCCTGCATCCACAGGTATTATTCTTTCCTTGAACTTTCCTGCAAGTTCAAGATAACCCTTATTTATATTCTCCCTGAATCTTTTCTCCTCCATCTCTATCCTATCTTTTTCTCTCAGAGAATTTGATATCCTCTCATCGCCAAGATCCGCTTCGATCTGCATAAGAAAGGTCAGATCGGGTACAAGGCCTCCGGTAGCCCATAGGCTCAATTCAATAATCCTTTCCATTCCGAGCCCCCTTCCTATTCCCTGATAAACTATCGTGGAATCAAAGAACCTGTCGCAGATGACTGTTATGCCTGATTCAAGCGCAGGGGATATCACCTTTGAGACCAGTTCTGCCCTGGAGGCCTGGAAGAGCAGGGTCTCTGCCACCGGAGACATATCTTTGTTTTTTCTGTCAAGTAGTATTTTCCTTATTTTCTTTCCAAGTTCAGTGCCCCCCGGTTCAACAGTAGTCAATACTCTGCCGCCCCTCTCCCTAAGATATCCGGAAAGAAGTTTTATCTGAGTGGTCTTTCCAGAACCATCCGGTCCTTCAAACGTTATAAATAATCCTTTCATGATCAGGCCTTACTTTTCGGTTTTATATCTTTTATATGATAGACCAATCTTTAGAAGCGAATCAATCCCGGCAACAAAAAATATTGGTAGTCAATATGCTATCACATAAAGTGCCCACGTCAATGTTTCAACAAGGATGATAAAAAATCTTCCGCCAACTTTTCCTACTATATTGGTTACTGATATGTTAATATTTAAAATATCGGAATGTAGTACGAGAATAAATTTTATTATGAAATATGGTATAAAAGTCCTTTTATTACTTTTTATCCTTATTCTCATCATACCGGCCATATCAGGTTGCGACCCCACTTTTGTAGATATATACACACAGTTAAATGAAGATTATTCGGGAACAAGGACAGTAGATATTGCAGTTAAGACAGAATATATCCGCAAGGGTGAGATTATACTCGAAAATAACCAGTCACTTTTCGATAAACTTCTAGGTATTCTGCCGGAAGGGGAAATAGAGACTTCCGAAAAAGAGGGATATACACACTTTTCTTCAGAAACCTCATTCGATGATATAAATTTTTTAAAACATATCTCAATAGATAATTTTTCAGAGGACCCTTCGCCCAGGTTCCTGGCAAAAATGGAGTTATATGATTACTTCTTTTACCGGGAAGTGTTTTTCGAAGACTATGTGGATATGAAAATCGATGAGACACTTGTTTCTGATGATTCAAATTCAGACTACAGCCGCCTTCATGACCTGGCAAGCGCAGATAGTGAAATACTTAATATTACCTACCAGGTTAATTTTCCCGTAAAAATAATAAATTCCAATGCAGATCTGATCGGTGATGATAATATTGCAATATGGAATATAAAATACGGGGAGGAAGAGAACATCATCATAGAAGGAAAGAAGAGAAAATACCTGTCATATTTTCTAATCTTTTTGCTCGGTATTATAGGCCTGTTTATAATATTTATTATATTTGCCCTTATATTCAGTTCACGGTTAAGAAAAAGGCACCCGAGAACCAGACGGGACAGCGCTTATGACAACTATTTTAAGAGGGACAGATATTTTAAGGATGACGAAAGCGATGAACTCTGATACCCAAAAATCCCGGAAGGTAATTTATATGGATACCCCCCTAAAAGAGGAAAAGATAAAAATGCTCAGATCGGGTGATCTGGTATATCTAAGCGGTACTATCTACGGGGCCAGGGATGCTGCACATAAGAGGATGGTAGATTCAATAAATGCAGGCCGCCCCCTGCCCATAAAACTAAAAGATGCGACAATATTCTATGTAGGCCCTTCTCCCACACCTCCGGGCAGGCGTAGCGGAAGCATAGGACCTACCACTGCTGCAAGGATGGACGGCTTAACAAAACCCCTGCTTGAACTTGGCTTAAGGGCAATGATAGGCAAAGGGAAACGCAGTCCTGACCTTAAGAATATGTGTTCAGAGTACCGGGCTGTCTATTTTTCTGCACCGGGAGGAACAGCTGCTTATCTTTCTTCAAAGATATGCAGTATAGAATCTTTTGCATACAGGGATCTGGGAGCAGAAGCTATATATAAGATAAAGGTCAAAGACTTTCCCGTATTTGTAGCCTATGATATTTACGGGGGAGATATTTTTGAAGAGGCGTCTGCAGGATAAATATTATCTTTAGCTATTTTCGCCCCTCATATAGACATTTGTGCACGGATAAGGTATCTCAATTCCAACTTCATCGAATTTATCTTTTATCCTCTTCCTCATCTGCCTGGATACATCCCACTGGTTGGGAGGAACGACCTTGCATATTATCTTAAAAACCACAGCAGAGTCTCCAAGACTGTCAACACCGCCCTTGCCCAGTATCTGCGGCCTTTCAAGAATAATATCTTTAAACTGTTCATCTGCCATCAGCTCATCAAAAACTTCCTCAAGGACCTCTATTACCCTGTCAGTCTTCTCCTTATAATGTACACCGATCTCGACCATCGCCCTCGCCCATACATTCGTACTGTTACTCAATATATTGATCTCGCCATTGGGAATATAATGTGCAATCCCTTCAATGTCACGCAGCACGGTTGTCCTGAGGTTAAATTTCTCAACGACTCCTGAAGTACTGTTTATGGTGACAATATCATTGACCTGAAACCACTGTTCAAAAAGAATAAAGGTCCCGTTTATTATATCTTTGATAAGGCTCTGTGCACCAAATCCTATAACTATACCGGCAACACCTGCTCCTGCGAGAAGAGGGGTGACGCTGATGCCAAGCTGCTCGGCTATTATAAGTATGCCTGCTACAACACTTACTACTATAATCAGATTGGAGACTACTGAAGTAAAGGTATAGGTCCTCTTTTTGGTCTCCATTCTTTCATCGCTTATTCTTTCTTCAAATATTCTTCTGGTCCTCCTGGCAAATATCTTTATAATGATCACAACCGCCACTACTATACCTATTATGATCAGTATGCTCAACCAGTTTTCGAATAAGTTCTCTCCAATATTATTTGGGATAACCTGGGCCTGCGATGCGTTGTTTTCTTCCATCTCAATACCTCCTGAGCATTAGATTAATCACTCCTATTTTTAGTCCCTGCTTACTTATTTTACTAATTTTTACTTCAAAGGTCACCCGTGAGGAGTTATTTTGTGCAGAGGAGTGCTTGACTTTTATCCCAATATTCTCGACTCAGCTCTTCTCAGGGAATGGCACTGAAGGAATACAGATACCGGAAGTGTTGCCATGTGGCAGGGCGCATACTCTATATTACATCCTATCGCAGTAGTATCTCCCCCCAGCCCCTGAGGGCCTATGCCTGTACTGTTTATTTCTTCAAGTATCTTCTCCTCGAGTATCCTGTATTTTTTATCATCGTTTCTTATATCCAGTCTTCTGAAAGCTGCAGTCTTTGCAAGTCTTACCACTTCCGTAGCGGTGCCTCCTATTCCTATGCCTGCTATGACAGGAGGGCAGCATTTTGTCACATTTTCCCTGACAATTTCCATTACCAGTTCAATAATCCTATCCGGGCCCGCAGAAGGATTTTCCATTGAAAGATACGAGCAGTTCTCGCTTCCCCCTCCCTTGAGGGTCACAGATATACCCAGCCCGGCTTTTATGCCGTATCTTATGGTTACAAGTGCAGGTGTATTGCCTCCGGTATTAACTCTTTCGTAAAGGGGATCGTCAACCACTGACATTCTGAGGTAATTTTTTTTATATGCTCCGGCAACTGCCATGTCTATGTGTCTGTACAGGTCCGCGCTGTCCTCAATAAATATATCAGGGCCCACGTCAAGATCTATGTACGTATTTCCGCAGTCCTGGCACAGGGGGAGTTTTTCCTTACGGGCTATCTGCTCATTTTTTATAATAAGATCCAGGATCTTAAGCGCAGAACTTTTGGTCTCTTTTTCCCGGTATCTTAATATAGCTTCTTTTATGTCTTCAGGAAGATCGAAGCTAGCCCTTGCTATCAGTTCGGCTATCCTTGTTTTTAT
>CAYROY010000151.1:0-12795 GCA_964426155.1 uncultured Actinomycetota bacterium | reverse complement strand
TCATGTAACAGCAATACCAATAATATCAAAATATTTCAAGGAAAAGGGAATTAAAAACGGTGTAGTTGTCAGTCCTGATGTCGGAGGAGTAAAAAGAGCTTCAATATTTTCAAAAAGGCTGAACTTTCCACTTGCTATCCTTGATAAAAGAAGACCTGCCCCGAACCAGGCAGAGATAGAACATATCGTTGGGGATGTTACAGGGAGAGAAGCAATACTATTTGATGATATGATAGATACGGGAGGCACACTTTTAAATGCTATCGATATGCTAAAAAGACATGGTGCAACAAAAGTATATGTCGGGGCAACACATCCGATTTTCTCAGGAGATTCGCTTGAAAGATTAGAAAATTCGGATGCAGACGAAGTAGTGGTATCCGATACCATTCCTATTAATAAAGAATTTAACCCTGAAAAAATTAAAGTACTTTCTATAGCTCCCCTTCTTGCAAAAACAATAAAAAAAGTTTATTATTGCAAATCGGTAAGCGAATTATTTAAAGGTGAGAACCTGGTTTAGACATTTAATAAACTGGATGGATGTGATAGTAAATGAAAAGTTTAGCTCTGGAAGCAGAGAAAAGAGAAAAAGAAGAAATAAAAAATAATTCAGCCAGAAGACTGGGAAATCTGGGTTATATTCCAGCAATTATGTACGGGCTTGACAGGGAGCCTGTGAGTATTAAAGTTAAAAAGAAAGATATGACTAAGCTGCTAAAGGGACACAGTATCTCAAGTGTGATTTTTGATATTAATATCGATAAAAAAGATAAGTCAAAAGATGCTGTTATAATAAAGGAATATCAAAAAGATCCTATATCTAATGAACTGATTCACCTTGATTTTCTAAGGATACAGATGAAGAAGGAAATCGAGACAACAGTACCAGTAAAAATAATAAACGAAGACATAGCTCTGGGAATAAAAGAAGAGGGCGGAGTTCTGCAGCACGGTCTCAGAGAGCTGCATATATCCTGTCTGCCTGCAGATATCCCGGAATACATAGAATACGATATAAAGGATCTCAGAATAAATGATATCATAAGGGTTGAAAATATAGAGGTTGATGAGAAGATCAAAATACTAAATGACCCTTCAGAAGTAGTTATTTCAATAATTCCTCCTTCTGAGCTAAAAGAAGAGGAACTTGAGGCTGAGGAAGAAGTAGTGGAGGAAGCAGAGGAACCGGAAATTGTAGGGCATAGAAAACCTGTAGAAGAAACCGAAGCAGAGAAAAAACAAAAAGAAACCGGGAAAGAATAAATGCCATGATTTTGATTGTCGGTCTCGGCAATCCAGGGGAAGAATACCGCGGAACTCGGCATAATATTGGTTTTGAAGTAATAGATGCCCTGGCTTCCGTGGTTGATTCAGGAAATAAATATAAAAAATTTAATTCTATTGTTATTGGTGCGATCCATTCAGGTATAAATCTTTTACTTTTAAAACCCCTTACTTTTATGAATAATAGCGGATTTGCTGTGGATGCGGTCCTTAAGTTTTATGGTGAAAACATAAAAAGGATGATTGTAATCCATGATGATATAGACCTGGAATTTGGAAGAATAAAGATTCAAAGAGGAGGGGGTACTGCAGGCCACAGAGGACTTAAGTCGATTTTTGCAGTTACAGGCAGAAGGGACTTTGACCGTATACGTTTTGGTGTAGGAAGGCCGCCAGGCAGGACGGATGCCGCAGATTATGTCCTAAAAAAATTTAAAAAAGACGAGAGGGAAGAACTTGAGGTATTCATAGATCGTTCGATAGATATACTCAAATATTATATAACAGATGGGTTTGAAAGAGCAGCCGGTAAATATAATTGATTTTATCCCGCTTATAATAATCAATATTAAAAACAAATATATCTAATACGTTAAATAAAATGGAATCGGGGAAAAAGACAAATAATAATATTTTGGAGGTAAGAAACCTCACCAGAAAGTTTAACGGCCTGACCGCAGTTGATAATGTGTCATTCAGCATCAGGGAAGGTGAGATATTTGGATTCCTGGGGCCCAACGGAGCAGGTAAGACGACAACTATAAATATGATATGCACGCTTATAACACCTACTTCAGGAAATGCAAAATTGTACGGATTTGATATAGTAAAGGAGAGAAGAAAGGTAAGGAACTGCATAGGGCTTGTCTTCCAGGATCCCAGTCTTGATGATAGGCTTACAGCGATGGAAAACCTGTATTTTCATTCCCGTCTGTATAACGTTCCAGGCGGAATAATAAATAAAAGGTGCGCCGAGGTCCTAAAGATGGTCGATCTTTATGAAAGAAGAAACGACCTGGTAAGAAATTATTCCGGAGGGATGAAAAGGAGGCTGGAGATAGCAAGGGGATTGATACACTATCCAAAGCTTTTATTTTTAGATGAGCCGACAATAGGACTTGATCCACAGACACGTAACAAGATATGGGATTATGTAGTCCAGCTAAAATCAAAACAAGAAATAACCATATTTCTGACCACACATTACCTTGAAGAATCAGAAATATGTGACAGGATAGCAATCATAGACAGGGGTAAGATAATAGCGCTGGATACCCCTTCCAACCTCAAGAAAATGGCAGGATCTGACATTATAACAGTTAGTTCGGATAATAACAGTGAATTGATAGTTTTTTTAAAAGATAATTTCAATATAAATATAGAATATAATGCAGGAAATGAGATTAAATTTGAAGTCAAGGACAGTTCCAGCTTTATTCCTGATTTTATTAAGAATTGCCCCGTAAAGATACTCTCAATAAATGCGCGTCATTCAACTCTTAATGATGTTTTCCTTAATCTGACTGGTAAAGATTTAAGGGACAGCGATGCCAGCAAAAGGGATAGGATGATATCAGGTATGAGGATGAGGGGGAGATTAAGGAGATGAGAGAGTTAAGCGGTATATATATTATATGGCTGAGGGATGTTAAAAAATTTTTAAGGGACAGG
Source organism: uncultured Actinomycetota bacterium (assembly GCA_964426155.1). Classification (GTDB taxonomy): domain Bacteria; phylum Actinomycetota; class Humimicrobiia; order Humimicrobiales; family Humimicrobiaceae; genus M55B120. The sequence continues at coordinate 9,837 of CAYROY010000151.1, read as the reverse complement.
CCAAGGATTATTGGCTCGGTGGCACAGCCTGCACTGTTCCTTTTTGTACTGGGTACGGGTCTGGCAAGTTCTTTTCAGGTATTTGGAAGTAACGGCGGAAAAGATTTCCTCTATTTTATGTATCCCGGAATAATAGCCATGACTGTACTATTTACATCGTTTTTCAGCGCTATGTCAATAATATGGGACAGGGAGTTTGGTTTTCTGAAAGAAGTTTTGATCTCCCCTATATCCAGGGTATCCATAGTACTGGGGAAGAACTTCGGTGGTTCCACGATTGCTATTGTACAGGGCTCGATTATACTGTTATTTGCTCCCATACTCAAGGTGCCTATTACATTCCTATCAGTGATTAAGTTAATTCCAGTAATGTTTATTACGGCTATGGCTATTTCCTCTCTGGGAATTGCCCTGGCATCAAGACTCAAGACAATGCAGGGTTTTCAGGCCCTTACAAATTTTTTCCTGATGCCTATGTTTTTCCTGTCAGGCGCATTGTTTCCGCTGAAAAATGCACCGCAGTGGATGATATTTATGGCCAGGATAAATCCGCTGTCTTTTGGAGTCGATGCCATGAGATATGTACTGACGGGTGACAGTACACTGCAGCTTTTTCCATTTTATATAGATATTATTGTGATAGTAGGAATAATTATTGCAATGACTTTGACAGGAATATTTTTATTCAGAAAACAGGAATAATTATTATATTGTCTCCTATTTCATACATATATGGAATCAGGAAACAGTCATGATGTTTTACCGGAACGGTTGGAGCAGTGTGTATTTTTAATCCCTGGAATTTATAAAGATCTATGTTATTTTTATGTTATGATTGAAATTTTTAAAGCCCAAAAGCAGTGGAAGCAATTTGAGGAGAGATACAAAAATCAAAAAGCTCCGGAAGTAATGGTAGTCGATGAGGCTATCTGGCCTTTTATAATATGCGCTCTGGGGCAGGTCTCAGGACTGCCCATTATTATAATAACTTCAACTTTTGAGAGGGCTGAACAGCTTAAAAAAGAAATAAGATGCCTTCTGACAGATGCAGCAATTTCACTGTATACAGGAATGGGCAGGAGTATATTTTTCAAAAATAAGAATCCTGATTATCAGGCTATTGTAAACAGGCTGGATACAATAAGAAAGATAGCTGAGAATCAATTTAGTGAAAAGATTGTAAATAATCAGCATTTTATTATTGCAACGGCAAGCTCGCTAACAAATCTCGTACCTTCTTCAAGGATAAGGGATCTCGATATTCTCAGGATAAAAAAAGGTATTGAATACAGACGGGAGAGCATAACGGGATGGCTGATAGAAAATGGTTATGAAAGGGTAAACCAGGTATATGACAGGGGTGAGTTCAGTGTAAAAGGAGATATTATAGATATATTTGATATAACTCGTACATATCCTGTCAGAGTAGATCTATTAATAGATGAAGTTGAGAAAATAACATCATACGATATAGCCAGCCGAATAAATATAGACACTATGGATCATGTTGCAGTATTTCCCAATATTAACCTATGGAAAGTAGAGCCACGGGAAACAAGCGGTAAAAATATGGATATGCTTAATCTTTTTGATATTATTGAGATATTTTTAAGCGAATTTATCACCGTGCTCTGCGACCCTCTTGAAGTATACCTGAAGCTCAAAAGCGATATGGATATGACCAGGAAATTATTTGATAGGGAATTAGATAAACTGATAACAGAAGATAAGGATGTACTCTCTAAATATCTGATAGATGAGAATTTTTTTGATAATAAGGATTACGGGCAGAGACTGGATCTGATATCAAACACGGCTAATTTAATGTCTTTAAGAACATTCATCTTTAATACTGTTTCAAGACAGAAAAGAAGTATGGGAAATGCCAATATATTCGTAAACAATATCAAAAAAGATATAAGGTCCGGTAAGAAAATAATAATATCCACAGACAGTAAATCAAGGATGAAGAAAATAACAGATCTGCTTTTTGAAAAAGATATATCTTATGAAATGATGGCAAAAAATTTTTTTACTTTAAAAGAAAATCATATCCAATTAAAACCCGGAATAGTCAATATAACAGAAAACAGACTTTTTAGAGGGTTTAATTCAAAAAAACTATCAATTTATGGAGAGCTAGATATATATCAGCAGATGGAGCCTGCTGTTACTGGCACTGATATAACTGCCAGACGGGAATTCCAGTATTTTAAACCCGGAGATTATATTGTGCATAAAAGTCACGGTATAGGTATATATATAGATACAATTTCGAAGGAGATAGACGGGTATAAGAGAGAATATTTCTTAATTGAATACGGGAAAGGGGATAAACTATATATACCTACATGGCAGGCTGACAGGTTAAACAAATATATTGGTTCAAAAAAACCTGTGATAGCACCTCTTGATTCCAGGTACTGGGATTCCATACAGAAGAAGGTAAGAAAGTCTGTGAAGAAACTGGCAGTTGATCTGTCAAAGCTTTATGCAGAAAGACAGGCTGCTATCGGGTATGCATTTCCTCCTGACAGCAGCTGGCAGTCCGAGATAGAAGATATATTTCCTTTCAAGGAGACAAGAGATCAGGTTAGAGCGATAGATTATGTAAAAAAAGCCATGGAAGCTCCTAAGCCAATGGACGTGCTGGTGATAGGGGATGTGGGATTTGGCAAAACAGAAGTAGCAATAAGAGCAGCTTTCAAAGCCATGGAAGACGGGAAGCAGGTGCTGATGCTGGTTCCTACTACTATTCTTGCAGACCAGCACTATCTGACTTTTTCAGGCCGTTTTAAAGACTACCCTGTAAATATTGAAGTATTATCCAGATTTAAAAAAACAAAAGAACAGGAGAGAATAGTCGAGGATTTCAGCCTCGGCAGGGTAGATATGCTTATAGGGACGCACAGGATACTGCAAAAGGATATAAAACCCAGGGACCTGGGACTTATAATAATTGATGAAGAGCAGCGTTTCGGGGTAAACAGCAAGGAGAAAATAAAACTTTTAAAGACACAGGTAGATGTCCTGACATTAAGTGCGACTCCTATACCCAGGACTCTTTATATGACTCTGGCAGGTATAAGGGAAATGGCCCTCATAGAGACATACCCTGAAGGCAGAAATCCAATCGAGACATTTGTTGGTGAAATGGGTTACGAAATAGTTAAAAACTCAGTAGAGAGGGAAGTCGCAAGGGGAGGACAGGTCTACTATGTGTATAACAGGATATCTGGTATTGAGCAGAAATTAAATCAGCTTTCAAAACTTCTGCAGGGTGCAAGAATAGCTCTTACTCACGGCCAGATGGAAGGTAAAAAAATAGAGAGATTAATGAATGATTTTATTAATAAAAAATACGATGTTTTGCTGACAACGTCAATAATAGAGTCAGGTATGGATATAGAAAATGTAAACACACTTATCGTCGAAAATTCCCATATGTTCGGTCTTTCCCAGCTGTATCAGTTGAGGGGAAGAGTCGGAAGGTCTTCCGAGCAGGCATATGCATATTTTTTCTATCCGGGTAAAAGGACATTGAGCGAGACTGCATATAAGAGACTCAGAACACTTACAGATTATACCGATCTTGGTTCAGGTTATGAGGTGGCTATGAAGGACCTGGAGATAAGGGGAGCAGGAGAGTTGCTTGGAGCAAGACAGCACGGCCATATAAATAGTGTTGGTTATGATATGTACTGCCAGATAATAAAAGAAGAAGTGGATAAATTAAAAGGCAAAGAAGTACCTCAGGATATAAATATCCAGATAGACCTTCCCGTAAGTGCTTATATACCTAAAAACTATATAAACAGCCAGAGAGAAAGAATAAGAATCTACAGGGAACTGGGATCTGCAGAAAATTTTGAAAAAATTGATCTTATTACTGATGAAATGGTAGAGAAATATGGTGAGCTGTCCGGGGCTGTCTATAATCTGATAGGATTTTCCAGAATAAAATCACTGATGAATAAGGGAAGAATAGAGAGCATCAGATTCTCAAAGGAGAGAGGGATTATTTTGAAAAAAGTGATTCTTGGGGAAGAGAAAGCTGCACGATTATTAGCGTCAAATAAAAATATTTTTTATCAGCCGAGGTATGGACAGGTAATTATTAAAAATATTGATAAAAAAATTAATTTAGATTTAGTCATAAAGCAGGTTAATGATATAATAATGGCCATGTGAATCTGGCTTTAATTAAAAGAAGGAAGGTTGTCTTGGGAAAAAATATTAATGGAGTGTTAAGGATTTTAGTAATTGCAGGCTTTACTGCTGTTATGATTCTTCTGGCTGGATGCAGTGAAAAAGTAGCATTAGTAAACGGTATATCTGTTAGCCAGGATGAAGTAGATGCTTATGTAAGCTTTTTAATGGCACAGAACAGCGAAGAAGGAGAAGAGATATCTGAAGAAGATTTAGAAGGAATAGAGGTAAATATAATTGATTCGCTTATTGTTTTAAAGATTCTGGATGAATATGCTGAGAAGAATAATATAATAGCTTCACAGGAAGAAGTAGATGCACAGATGCAGGCAATAATAGATTCGTATGAGGATGAAAGCCAATTCGAGGATGACTTAAAAAGGATGAATATAGATAGGAAATTCCTTGAATATGAAATAAGGAATCAGATACTGAGGAGCAAGATATATACTGAAGTTACATCCGGGGTAATCGTGACAGAAGATCAGGCAGAACAGTATTATGAAGAAAATAAGAATACCCTCTTTACGATACCGGAGCGTGTAAGAGTAAGTCATATATTATCTGCATTTCCATGGACAACTGATGATAGTATGGAGGAAAATGAGCAGGGCATGAACAAGGCCAGGGAAAAAATAGAATTTGTAAACCAGCAACTGGAGAATGGAGCTGAATTCGGAGATATGGCGAGGGAATATTCCGATGATACTTCTAACAGTCCAGATGGAGGCGACCTTGGATTTATTACCAGGGGTCAGATGGAAGAAAATTTTGAAGATACTGCTTTTGCTCTAGAGGTTGGTGAGGTCAGCGATATTATAGAGACCAGTTACGGATATCATATATTAAAAGTATTAGACAGGCAGAAAGAAACTTTACAGAAATACGAAGAAGTAAAAGAAGATATATCCACGTATCTTTCAAATACTTATAAGGCGGAAAAATGGGAAGAATTTGTAATAGGACTTATTAAAGATGCAGAAATCGAATATCTTAAAGAGCCGGCAGGAGAATTAAATGACATGCTGGACGGAGAAGATGAGGCCCCGGAAGATACTGGTGAGCCTGACGAAGCAGAAAACGGAGAAGATGACAATCTCCTTGATGACGAAAGTATAGAAGATTTTATTAATGAAAATCAATAAAGGAAAGCTCTATCATGAAATTTAATCTTGAATCACCGGATCTGGAAGTACTTGATCTCATACAAAACGCTGAAGAACTGTTTAAAATTCTTTTGGATGTAATGATAAAGCTCCGCTCTAAAAATGGTTGTCCCTGGGATAGGGAGCAGGATCACTTTTCTATAAAAAGAAATATAATAGAAGAAGCCTATGAAGTCTTAGAAGCAATTGAAAGAAATGATGACAATAGTCTCAGGGAGGAGCTGGGTGATATCCTTCTTCAAGTTGTTTTCCATGGCCGTATAGCTGATGAGAGAGGAGCCTTCAGTACTTCTGACATAATAAGAACAATAATATCCAAGCTTATAAGAAGGCATCCCCATGTGTTTGGAAATACCAGAGCAAGCACAAGCGGTGAAGTCCTGTCAAAATGGGAAGATATTAAAAAAGAAGAGAGAAAAAGGGAAAAGAAAGATAGTGACTCTATTTTCAGCGGAATACCCCCTTCTCTTCCTTCGCTCCATTTTGCATATGAGATTCAGAATAGGGCTGCCAGGATGAAATTTGACTGGAATGATCCCTCAGGCGTGTATGAAAAAATAATGGAGGAGCTGGAAGAGCTTAACAAAGAAGCTCTAAGAGAAAATAAGGAGGATGCTTCAAGGGAAATTGGCGACCTGTTATTTTCAATAGTAAATTATGGAAGACATCTGGGGCTGGATATTGAAAAAAGTCTTAAGGAATCAGGCAAAAGATTTATAAAAAGATTCAAATTTATGGAAAAAATGGCAGAAAAAGAAGATATGAATTTTAAGGACCTGTCTATGAAAGAGAAAGATAGGCTCTGGGAACTTGCAAAAAAGAATATCTAATCATGAGAAAAACAAAAGTAATATGTACGGTAGGACCTTCCAGCAGGGATGAAAAAATTCTCGAAAAGATGATGCTTTCTGGGATGGATCTTGCCAGGATAAATACATCACATGCCGACGAAGATGAGGTCAGGACGCTTGTAAAGAGAATAAGGAAGATTTCTGATAAATTATCGAAAAACGTGGCGGTAATACTTGATCTTCGGGGGCCAAAGATAAGAATAGGTGAGCTTTTGCATGATTTATATCTTGAAAGCGGCGAGGATGTAATATTTTATACAGGTGATAAAAGGAAAGAAGAAAAATACGGTAAAAAAAATATAGTAAGTGTTGATTATGACAGGTTTATAGATGATTTAAAAAGCGGCGGGAGGATATTCATTGATGACGGACTTATAGAATGTAAAATACTGGAAATTGACAGGAAGAATAAAAATGCATTGTGCAGAGTTGTGACCGGAGGCAGACTTTCATCACATAAAGGAATAAACCTTCCTGGAGTTTCGGTGAGTACGGAGTCTGTTACATGTAAGGATATTGAATTTTTACAGCTGGGAATTGAACTAGGAGTAGATTTTATAGCCCAGTCATTTGTAAGAAGCCCCTACGATGTAGGTGTGATAAGGGAGCAAATAAAAAAGGCCAAAAGTCCGGCAAAGATAATATCGAAGATCGAAAAACATGAAGCTGTAAGTGAATTTGAGAAAATACTTGAGGAATCTGATGCAATTATGGTAGCCAGAGGAGACCTTGGTATTGAAATAGATGCAGAAGAAGTACCGTCGGTTCAGAAACAGATAATAAAAAGGTCTAATCTTGACGGAAAACCGGTCATAACAGCTACCCAGATGCTTAATTCTATGATAGAAAATCCAAGGCCTACAAGAGCCGAAGTAAGTGATGTGGCTAATGCAATTCTGGACGGCTCCGATGCTGTAATGCTTTCAGGTGAGACTGCAATAGGTAAATATCCTTTAAGATCTCTTGATATTATGATACGCGTTATAATGGAAACCGAAAAGACCATTGATTATGACCTCATTTCCCGGAATAATGCAATATTGAGAAAAAAACTCGGTATGCCCCATAACACAATAACTGAAGCGATCAGTTATGCAGCCTGTGAAGTTGCCAGAATATTAGATGCTGAAGCGATAATCTCTTCTACGGAGTCTGGCTTTACTGCCAGACAGGTATCAAAAAACTGGCCGCGTAGTTTGATTATAGGAGCAAGTCCAAACATTCATGTAGTAAGGCAGCTTATGCTAAGCCGGGGCGTATTTCCGGTAAAGTCTGAATCTACAAAAAACATTGACAGTATGATAGAAGAGGGTATCAGAGTTTCAAGGGAAATGGGATACATAAGAAAAGGGGATAAAATAGTAATAACTGCGGGTGTGATGGTAAATAAACCGGGAAGCACAAATTTTATAAATGTCAGGGAAGTATAAAAAGATTATTTAATCCTCGGTGAACCTCAATTTTTTGAGCTGCTTGTTTTCACCTATTAATATTAAAATGTCGTCTTTTGAGAAGCGGTAATTTACATCCGGGGGAGCTATTATCTCATCTTTTGCATTTTTTATACTTATTATTGTAACGCCATATTTATGTCTCAGATTTAATTCGATTAGATTCTTTCCAACTATGAAATCAGGTGTAGGTATTTCTACAATACTTATATCAGGGCTGACTTCAAGAAAATCAAGAATATTTGAACTTATGAGGCTTCTTGCGACCCTTTCTCCCATATCTTTTTCAGGATAAACAATTGTATCTGCGCCAACTTTTGAGAGGACTCTGCCCTGTGTTTTGGTACCTGCTTTTGCAATAATTTTTTTTGCGCCTTTCTCTTTTAGTATCAGCGTGACCAGTATGGAGTTCTGTATATACTTTTCTCCTATACAGACAATCACTGCTTCATAATCAGAAATCCCCATGGTGTCCAGAAGATCAGAATCAGTCGCATCACATTTTATTACATCGGATATCTCTTCTGAAACTCGCTGTATGCGGTCTTCTGATGTGTCTATGCCGACCACACCGTGGCCAGCATTTGTTAATGTTCGGGCAACGCTGGCGCCGAATCTTCCAAGTCCTATAACTAAAAATTGTTTTTTCATAAAGTAATTCACCTATTAAATTATTTTTTACCCAATCGTAAGAGTATCCTCGGGATAAGTCATTTTGTCAACCGAACTTCTTATAGCAATTGCTACTGATAAGGTGCTTATGCCGATTCTGCCAATAAACATACTCAGTATCAATATTACCTTACTGGGAACAGAGAGGGTCCCTGTTATACCGGTAGACAGGCCGACAGTCCCGAATGCCGAGACAGCTTCGAAAAGAGCTTCCTTTAATGAGCAGTGCTCGAATATAAGTATTCCTATCGTGGAAAGGATTATCAGCATGATAGCAGTAAGAGTAAGAGTTAGTGCCCTGTAAATAGTACTTTCAGGAAGTCTTCTCTTTAAAAGCGTAACGTTACTTCTACCCTTTATTGAACTAAATCCAGCTGCAGCAACTGTTACGAATGTAGTGGTTTTTATACCTCCGCCAGTACCACCAGGTGAGGCCCCTATAAACATTAGAAATGACAAAAAAAACAGTGTTGCCGGATTCAATAAGGCTATTCTGGTCGTATTGAATCCGGCAGTCCTTGCAGTAACTGATTGAAAGAAACTTGTAAATATTTTTATATATATAGGTTTATCTCCTATCGAATCCGGATTGCTGTATTCCATAACCAGAAACATGAATGCACCTGCAAAAATTAAGAATGCTGAAGAGTAAAGAACCATCTTTGAATGAAGAGAAAAGTGTCTGGCCTTCGCAAATGTGATAATTTCAGATATAACACAGAAACCTATTCCGCCCAGAAATATCAATATCATAAAGATAAGATTAATTGCAATGTCTCCTGTAAAAGATTCAAGGCTGTTGGAATAGAGAGAAAACCCGGCATTACAGAATGCACTGATTGAATGGAAGAGGCCCGATCTCATAGCTCCAGCCAGGGTATAGGAATATCTAAAGTAGAATATAATTGTCATCAATATAAAACCAATAAATTCTATGAAGAAAGTTGTCCCTGCAATAATCATGAAAAATTTTCCTGCACTGAATGGCTGTTTAGAGCCAAAACTCGAATGAATATAGAATCTATCCTTTATGTTTATTTTTCTTCCAAGCATAAGTCCAAAAATAGAGCCTATGGTCATTATACCCAGACCGCCTATCTGTATTAATATAAGTATTACTGATTTCCCCAGTTCTGTGAAAAAAGTAGGTGTATCCTGGACAATAAGTCCTGTTACACATATTGCTGAAGTGGAGGTAAATAATGCATCTATGTAGGAAATATTACCTTCCTGCGTCATATTGGGAAGTGAAAGTATCACTGATCCTATTAAAATTGCTCCCGCGAAACCTATAAGAACCTGTTTTGCTATTGACTTCTTGGTCTTGGATGAAAATAAGGGAATGTCTTTCATGACATCACTGTTTATTCAATAGGATATTAATGTTTATGACTGTAAGTTTTCAATTTTATATATTATTAAATATAAGTTGTTATTTTAATAAAAATAATTATCAAATACAACGATATATTTATTATAAGTAGAATT
>CAYROY010000150.1:0-8830 GCA_964426155.1 uncultured Actinomycetota bacterium | reverse complement strand
TTCAATGCAGAACTGAGGTCATAACTCTTATTTATTTTATTATAAACATAGCTTTAAGCATATAAATAAAAGTTCTTGATCAAACATATCAAAAATTACCAAATTTTATTAAATAAATTTTATTAAATATTTGACATTTGAATTCCCATATGAGATATTATCCAAAATACTATTAATATGATAGTAATTATAGTATTTTTAATTTAATAAAAATGAGGCTTAGAAATGGCTGTAAAAACAAAAATAAGATTTGGTTTATTGAATAATAATTCGGCAAAAGCTTATCTTAACAATATTGGAAAAATAAGACTATTAACAGGTGATGAAGAATACAGACTTGCATTGAAGATAAGGGAAGGTGACGAAGATTCAAAGAGGAAGATGATTGAAGCAAACCTAAGATTAGTTGTAAGTATTGCTAAAAGATATCTGGGTAAAGGATTGATGTTTTTGGACCTTGTTCAGGAAGGGAATATGGGGCTTCTAAGAGCTGCAGAAAAATTTGATCCGGGGAAGGGTTTTAAATTTTCGACTTATGCAACCTGGTGGATAAGGCAGGGTATCACAAGGGCAATTGCTGATAGAGCAAGATCTATAAGAAAACCTGTACATATAATAACACAGATATATAAATTATTTTCAACACAGGAAAAACTCAGAGATAAACTTGGAAGAGAACCAACCAGCAGGGAAATTGCTTATGAAATGAATATAAAAATAGAAAAAGTGGAAGAATTGATGGAGATATCACAGGAACCGCTATCGCTTGATGAACCATATGGTGAAAACATGGATGAGACTTTTGGAAATTTTATTACGGACGACAGAGCAGATAGCCCTATTGAAAATGCAATTGATTCAGGTTTGCGCTATCAGATAAATACTGTGCTTGGTACTCTTGAAGAAAGGGAAAAAAATATCATAGAACAGAGATTCGGCCTTAATGACGGGAATCCACGGACCCTTGAAGAAGTGGGTAGGAATTTTAATCTTACCCGGGAAAGAATAAGACAGATAGAAAACGAAGCGCTTGAAAAACTCAGGCATCCCTTTAGGAGCAAAGGCCTTAAAGATTATCTAAAATGACATTAATAATATAATTATATAACTTTTTGTATTATTATGTTTAATTTACCAAGTTGTTAATATTTTTTGTTTAATCTTATTTTATTTAAAAATTTAATGATACTTAATCGAAAGGTCTTATAAATATTCTTATATTATTGGCCATCGTATAAATCTGAAAATAAAAGTCAAATAAAAAATTGGCAGGTTTTAAAAATCCCATAAAAATAAATTTGCATAATATTTATTAATTATGTATAATATGCAAAAATTATTATTGGGGTTTTTATGAAAAATACGGTAAATATAGGAATAATAGGAGGTTCCGGCTACACAGGGCTGGAACTTATAAAAATACTCGGAAATCACAAACACAGCAATTTAAAATTTATAACCTCACGGAAACTAAATGGACAGGAGCTGGGTAGTGCATTTCCGTCTTTTCTACAGAGTAAATATTGTAATCTTTTATTTAAAGCTGCCCCGGATAAAGCAGATTTTAATAGCATTGATATTTTATTTTTATGCCTTCCCCCAAAAAGCTCGATGGAGTTTGTTAAAGATTATTATGGTAAAGGAGAATTTAAAATAATAGATATAGGTTCAGATTTCAGGTTAAAAGATGTAAATGATTATAAATTCTGGTATGGAACAGAACATGTTGTACCTGAACTGCTTGATGAATTTACATACGGGCTTCCGGAGATAAATAGGGAAGAAATAAAAAAGAGCAGAAATATATCAAATCCAGGCTGCTATCCTACTTCTGTGCTTCTCGGCCTGGCTCCTTTATTAAAGAGCAGCTACAGGATAGAGAGTATAAATGTAGATTCAAAATCCGGTGTTACTGGAGCAGGCAGAAAATTAAAAGAAGCATATCTTTATGGAAATCTGAACAATAATTTTTATGCGTACAGCGCTTCAGGACACAGACATACAGGGGAAATGGAACAGGAGATTAAAAAAATTTGCGGTTATGAGTTAAAGGTAGACTTTACACCGCATCTTCTTCCATTGAACAGAGGGATTTTTTCTTCGATTTACTGTAAGCTCAAAGGCGCAAAAGATATTAAAGATAATATCATAAATATTTATAAAAGATTTTACAAAGATAGTAAGTTTGTTAAATTTTTGGGTGAAAATATACCGGAGATAAAAAACACAACAGGAACTAACCTGTGTATGATAGGTATAGATTATGATGTAAGGACAGGTACTTTAAAGATATTCAGTTCTATAGATAACCTTTTAAAGGGAGCAGCAGGGCAGGCCGTACAAAATATGAACATTATGATGGGATTTGATGAAGATGAAGGCCTGAAAAGCACATGTATATACAGCTAAAATTATTAGATTATGATAGGTTGAGGATAAATTTTCAATATGAAAAATAATACAATTAAAGGATGGGGGTCAATAAAAGACGGAAGCATTACGTCTGTTCCAGGATTTTTGGCAGGCAGTTCTCATTGTGGACTGAAAAGTTCAAAGAAAAAACCTGATATCTGTATATTATATTCTCCAGATGGATGTATATGCAGTGGAGTTTTTACCAAAAATAAATTTAAAGCTGCCCCGGTGGTTATAGACCAGGAAATGCTCAATGAAGGTAATATAATTAAAGCTGTTATTGTAAATAGCGGTGTTGCGAATGCATGTACCGGTAAAGAAGGCATAGAAAATGCGTTATTGACAATTAAACTGGCAGGGCAGCAGCTTGGCATAGAAAAAGAAAATATCCTGGTTGCTTCAACTGGTGTAATAGGAACACAATTACCAATGGATAAGATTGAAAAGGGCATAAAAGAGTCTGCAGCCAAACTCGATTTTAACGGTGGTAGCGAAGCAGCAAGTGCAATTATGACAACGGATAAATTTGAGAAAGAAATAGCAATAAGCAGAATAATTCATGGTGGCAATAGAATAAATATCGGTGGGATTGCAAAGGGTTCGGGTATGATAGAGCCAGATATGGCAACAATGCTTGCTTTTATAGCAACCGATGTTTCTATTGGAAAAAAGCTTCTAGATAAGATTGTAAAAAATGCAAATGAACTTAGCTTTAACAGTATAACCGTGGATGGATGCCAGAGTACAAACGATATGGTGATTGTAATGGCGAATGGCAAAAGTGGAATTAAAATAGAAGATGAACGTGATAAAAATTACAGGATATTTTCTGAAGGCCTGTCTTTTGTTATGGAAGAGCTAGCAAAAAAAATTGTAATGGATGGTGAAGGTGCTACAAAATTTATTGAAATTATAGTTGAGGGAGCACTAAACAGCGGCCAGGCGAAAAGAGCTGCATTTAAAATAGCAAATTCAAATCTTTTCAAAACAGCAATTTTTGGGAGAGATCTTAACTGGGGACGTATAGTTGCGGCGCTTGGAGCTTCGGGCTGTGATTTCTGTCCCGAAAATCTGGATATCTATCTTAATGATGTAAAGATTGTATACAAAGGAATAGGTCTTGATATAGATAAAAATATAATAAAAAATATTTTTAAAGAAAGGAAATTATATTTCAGAATTGACCTGAAAAATGGCAAAGGATATTCAAAAGTATGGTCTTCGGATCTTTCATTCGATTATATAAAAATAAATGCGATGTACCATAATTAATCTAAGATATAGATAAAGGGCTGTAGTATGAAAGATTTTAATAAAATTAATGATTATATTAGTGATAATAATAAAAATAAAGATACGTATCTCAGGAAAGCTGCAATACTTCTGGAATCCCTGCCTTATATTAAACAGTATTCAAGCAGGGTAGTAGTTGTGAAAATAGGCGGAAGTATGATGGAGGATAACAGAATAGTTGAGAGTGTACTTGATGATCTGGTTCTTATGAAATTTGTCGGAATAAAGGTTGTGCTGGTTCACGGAGGAGGTAGGCAGATAACAGAGCTTATGAAGGAAAAGGGAATTAAGGCCGAGTTTGTTGACGGTCTGAGAATTACAAGCAGGGAAGTAATAGATATTGTGAAGATGGTACTTATTGGAAGCATTAATTCCAGGATTGTATCTTATCTTAACAGGCATGGAGATATCGCGATAGGTATATCCGGAAATGATGCTAATTTTATTAGATGTGTAAAAAAGCAGTATTTAAAGGATGAAAAACAGATTGACCTTGGTTTTGTAGGCGAGATTAAAAGCATAAACCAAAAGTTTATTGATGATATTCTCTATAATAATTATATTCCTGTGGTGGCAACGCTTGGTGTTGATGAAAATGGGGACTTATATAATATAAATGCAGATTCCTGTGCATCTGAAATTGCGATTGCGCTTAATGCAGAAAAAATGATAATACTGACAGATGTCGATGGGATAATAGATGAAAAAGATGGTAATAAGAAGCTCATATCAAAGCTGGGTGCAAGAGAATGTCTCGAATTGATAGAAAGTGGGAAAATAAGCTCGGGTATGATACCAAAAGTTAAAGCATGTATAAAAGCACTTTCTATGAAAGTTAATAGGACTCATATATTAAATGGTACTGTAGAACATTCAATACTTGTTGAGGTATTTACCGACAGGGGGATAGGAACCATGATAACTGGAAATGAGGTTTGAAGGGAAATATTTTATGGAGAAGATCAGCAATAGTTTAATTTTTGACCAGGGAAAACAATACCTGATGAATACATATAGCCGTATGCCGGTGGTTTTTAAGAAAGCATATATGCAGTATTTATGGGACATAGAGGGGAAGCGGTATTTAGATTTTATTGCGGGTTACGGCTGTCTCAATGTGGGGCATAGTAATAAGTATGTAATCGGTGCCCTTTTAAAGCAGATACCGCTTATAATACAACCTTCAAACCTTTATTATAATTTGCCGCAGGTCAGACTGGCTGAGAAGATCTGCAGGATTTCTCGATTTGGTCAGAAAGTTTTTTTCGCAAACAGCGGAACTGAATCGATTGAGGCAGCAATAAAACTGGCTAGAAAATATTCAACAGATAAATATGGAAATAAACGTATTGAAATAATTACATTTAACCGTTCTTTCCATGGAAGAACCATGGGGGCACTTTCAGCAACTGCACAGGAAAAGAAGCAAAAAAAGTTTGAACCACTTCTTAAAGGTTTTATATACAGTGAGTTTAATAATATAAAATCACTAAAAAACCTTATAAATGAAAATACCTGTGCAATAATGCTGGAGCCTGTTCAGGGAGAAGGCGGTATATACCCTGCTGATAAAAATTTCATGGAATATTTAAGGGATGTCTGCAGTAAAAATGATATTTTACTGATATTTGATGAAGTTCAAACGGGTTTTGGTAGAACGGGCAGGATGTTTGCATATGAAAATTATGATGTAAAACCGGACATACTTGTTTTAGCAAAAAGTCTTGGAGGAGGTATGCCCATAGGAGCAATGATATCCACTGATAATATAAGCAGTTCATTTGCACCTGGGATGCATGGGTCGACATTTGGTGGAAATGCAGCCTCATGTACAGCAGGAATTGCAGTGATAGATTATCTTTTAGATAATAATATTCCAGAAAAAGTCAATAGACTTGGAGAATATTTTATTTCGGAACTTAGAAAAATTCAAAACAGTTATAGCATAATAAAAGAAGTAAGAGGGATTGGATTGATGGCCGCAATGGAGTATTCTGAACCTGTTACATCACGGATTGTAGGAGATGCATTAAATGATGGGATCATATTAAACAGGGTATCAGACAATACTTTAAGATTCCTACCTCCATTAATAATAACAAAAGCCAACAT
Organism: uncultured Actinomycetota bacterium; assembly: GCA_964426155.1. Lineage (GTDB taxonomy): Bacteria > Actinomycetota > Humimicrobiia > Humimicrobiales > Humimicrobiaceae > M55B120. Next base: position 3,010 of record CAYROY010000150.1, on the reverse strand, counting down.
CGATAGGGTGATAAGATGGCTTGATAGGGAAAGCAGGATAATAGAAAATGAAAATAAAAAAGATTGATTTTTTAACATTAAAAAATTTTGATAAAGATAATCTAATAGAATTGATTGACCTTTCCGGAGCTGTTAAAAAAAATCCCGGGAAATATAGAAAAGTCCTTAAAGATAAAAATATAGCACTTCTGTTTGATAAACATTCAACAAGGACGAGGCTTTCTTTTGAAGCCGGGATAAGTCAGATGGGCGGCAATGCGATATATCTTGATTCAAAGAACCTTCAGCTTTCAAGAGGAGAAAATTATAGTGATACTGCAAAAATATTTTCAGGTTATCTTGATGGTGTGATTATAAGAACATTTGATCATAGGATTGTGGAAACATTTGCAGAAAGCTCTTCTATACCTGTAATAAATGGATTAACAGATTCATATCACCCATGTCAGATACTTTCAGATCTATTTACAATTAAGGAACTCGGCCTTCTGAAACCAGACCTGAGGTTTACATATATAGGAGACAGTAATAATGTTACAAATAGTCTTATGATAGGCCTGTCAAAAATGGGTATAGCAATTACAATAGGATGCCCCGAAGAATATAGCCCTGATCCATCAATAATTGAGTACTGCAGCAAGCTTGAGGGCTCAAATGTTATCCTGGAAAGGAACCCGGTAAAAGCAGTAAAAGATGCTGATATAATATATACAGATGTATGGTTGAGCATGGGTGATGCTGACAGCAAAGATAAAATAAAAAAATTATCTGCTTATCAGGTAAATAAAAATATTACAGGGAAGGCAAAAAGTGATGTAAAGATAATGCACTGCCTTCCGGCTCACAGGGAAGAGGAAATTACATCCGATATATTGGATGGCGAGAACTCAGTGGTATTTCAGCAGGCAGAAAACAGGCTTTATTCTCAGAAGGCTTTACTTGCATATATTTATAAAAGATTATAAGACGGGGTCATGATTGAATAGAAGGGAAAGGCTAAAAGTTATAAAAGAATTGATGGAAAGAAAAAAAATCTCTTCACAGGAGGAGCTGGTAAAAGAGCTTAAAGAGATGGGCTTCAATACCACACAGTCTACAATTTCGAGAGATCTTTATGACCTGAGGATAAAAAAAGTAAGGAATCATCTTGGCAAAGAATATTACTCTCTGGAGAGCAGGTTCCAGAGGGACAGTATGTTAGATTTCGAGAAGTTTACTTCAAAATTTAGGAGTAGTGTACTCTCGGTGATGCAGGCAAAAAACATACTGGTTATAAAAACATATCCTGGTGAAGCTCAGGGAACTGCTGCTGTAATAGATGGGATGAACTTTGTTGAGATACTGGGCACTGTGGCAGGTGATGATACAATAATATCTATTTCTGACAGCGAAGAACACGCAGTATTTATAAAAGAACTTATGGAAAAACAGTAAGCTTTTATCAAATAAATTTTTATTGGATTAATATAATTGAAAGGCAGAAAAATGAATAAAACAGCTGTACTAGCTTATTCCGGAGGGCTTGATACCTCCATATCTATAAAGTGGATAAAAGATAATTACAGAATGGATGTTATATGCGCGCTTATAGATTGCGGTCAGCCTGATAACCTGGATGAATCGTATCAAAGAGCAATAAATGCCGGAGCAAGTGAGGCATTTATAATTGATGCAAAGGATGAATTTGTTAATGATTTCATATACCCTTCCATAAAGTCAAATGTTAAATACGAAAAGAAATATCCGCTTGCAACAGCGATTGCAAGACCGCTTATAGTAAAAAAACTGGTGGAGCTGGCAAGATCAAGAAAAGCAGAAGCACTGGCACATGGATGTACGGGAAAGGGTAATGACCAGGTAAGGTTTGATGTAGGTATAAGGACCCTGGCTCCTGATATCAGGATAATAGCCCCTCAAAGAGAGTGGAACCTTTCAAGGGAGGATGCAATAGAATATGCCAGGAAGAATAATATAAAGATAAATGTAGATAAAAAAAGTCCTTACAGCATAGATGAAAATTTCTGGGGTAGAAGTATAGAATGCGGGGTACTTGAAGATCCATGGATGGAACCGCCGGAAGAGATATACAAATGGACTAAAATAACCGCAGAAAAAAATGATTATGAATATATCGAACTCGGTTTTGAAAATGGCTTGCCTGTATCACTTAATGGGAAAAGGATATCTGGTATAGACCTGATAATGCAATTAAATCAGCAGGCAGGAAAATATGGTATAGGCAGAATAGATATGATAGAAAACCGTCTTATCGGAATAAAATCAAGGGAAATATATGAATCACCTGCAGCTGAAATACTTATAGAAGCTCACAGACAGCTGGAATCGATTGTTCTTGACAGGGAACTGCTGCATTATAAATACCTTATTGAGGAAAAAATGGCGGAGCTAATATACTATGGATTATGGTTTACTCCTTTAAGAAAATGTCTGATGTCATTTATAGATGAAAGTCAGAAATATGTTACTGGAATATTGAAAATAAGGCTGGAATATAAAAATTTCAGTATAACCGGAAGAAAGTCAGATTACTCATTATACGACAGGGATCTGGCAACCTATGACCGGGAAGATAAATTCGACCCGGTACATTCAGAGAGTTTCATAAAGATTTTTGGATATCCTTATGAAATACTTGGCAGAAAAGGGAGAATAAATGAATAAAATATGGAAAGGCCGCATCAAGGGTGATACAGACCGGGCAGTTGAAAATTTTACTCATTCTATTGACATAGATAGTGCTCTTTACCTTTATGATATTATCGGTACCGCAGCACATGTTATAGGATTAAGAAAACTGGAGATAGTTAACGGTAAAGAACTAAAGTTAATAATAGACGGTCTTGTAAGGCTGAAACAGAAAATAGAAAATGGCAATATTAATATAGGTGATTATGAAGATATACACAGCCTTATTGAGAATGAATTATATTCGATAATAGGTGATACTGCCCTTAAGATACATACTGGAAGAAGCAGGAATGACCAGATT
>CAYROY010000149.1:0-6016 GCA_964426155.1 uncultured Actinomycetota bacterium | reverse complement strand
TTACCATGATCTACGTGACCTATGGTTCCAATGTTTATATGCGGCTTGGTCCTTTCATATTTTTGCTTAGCCATATCTTTATCCTTTCCTTGATGGTATTACAAATAACAACTGGTAGCGGTGATTGGATTTGAACCAATGACTCCCCGGGTATGAACCGAGTGCTCTGACCCCTGAGCTACACCGCCTTTTGCATAAATATTCTTTTAATTATAATTATTTATGATTTTTTTAAAAGCAGTGATAAATTTTATAAAAGAAGATTTTTTGTGTCAAATATTTCTAATAAAAAAGCTTCATGTTTTTTAAATTTAAATATTATATCTTTCTTAGTCAATACAGGCTTATATTAAAATAAAGCTTACGGAAATAAAGACCTGCATTCTGCTCCTTTTACTTTTCTCCATTTAATAATTCTAAAAATTTTTCAACCACAACCGGGTCAAACTGAATCCCTGAAGTTCTCTTTAACTGCATTATCGCTTCCTCTGTGGAATAAGCCTGTCGGTATGGCCTGTCCGAGGTCATTGCATCAAACGCATCTACAACTGAAACAATACGGCTGACCAGCGGTATCCTTTCCCCCTCCAGGCCTCTTGGATAACCCGAGCCATCCCACCATTCATGATGGCAGAGGATATACTCTGCAATAGGTGCAAGCATTGAAGAGGATTTTGCAATGCGGTAGCCTATCTCTGAATGCTTTTTTAATTCCCCCCATTCTTCCTCGCTTAGATTATCTTTCTTTTTTAATAATTTTTCGCTTACTGCAACTTTGCCTATATCATGTAGTCTTGCATATATTGCAAGCTCGTCAAGCCTGCTATCCGGCAGACCCATTTTCTGTGCCAGTTTTCTTGATAACTCAATTATCCTCTCTGATTGAGATTTTGTTTCTATATTCCTTTCATAGAGCTGGTTTTCAAGTGTATCTATTATTGAGTTCTGGACATCTTTTGAGTTTATTAGCTTATTACTGTACATGGAATCTTCTGCTTTCTTTAAAACAGTACAAACCCGGGTACCCAGATTTATTTTTGTGCTTGAACCCATAGAAATACTTATAGGTATCTTAAACCTTGCCCTGCGACATCGCTCCTGTATCCTGTCTATGATCTCACTTGCATGTCTGGTACCTGCCAGCGGCAGAATCACCCCGAACTCATCTCCACCCCATCTTGCCACTATATCATCAGCCCTGCAGGACTGGCTGATTATCATTGCTGCCTTTTTCAGAAGTCTGTCTCCCATATTATGTCCAAAAGCGTCGTTTACAAGTTTTAATCCATTTATATCCGCTATTATTATACTCATAGGCAACTGCCTGGACTTTTGAAGCCTATTGAGTTCTTCCTCAAAGTATGACCTGTTGTACAATCCTGTGAGGCTGTCATGAAATGAAATATCCCTGAGCTCCTTTTCTATATTTTTTATATCCGTAATGTTTCTCAGGGATTCGATGGCACCGATTATTTCATTATTACTGTTAAGCAGCGGTGAAGCAGTCAGCCAGACATGTTCCTCTTTACCATGTAATTTAACCTTGGTCTCAGCTATAAGATTATCACCTATTTTCTCCACTAAGTTATAATTTTTTTCCAGCTTTTCATAACCACCTATAAAATAATCCACCAGCGCAGGTCTCCTTTTGCCATAAAACGGAAGAGAATATTCATAATTTCCTTTTCCAAGCATTTCTTCCTTCTTTAAACCTGAGAAATTTTCCATTGCTTTACTCCAGGCTATTATTCTTCCCTTTTTATCTACTGCAAAAGTTGCATCAGGCAAAAAATCTATTATATTTTTAAGAAGGTTGCGTGATTCTTTTAATTCTTTTTCATAAATCTTATTCTGAGTAATATCCCGGAGGATTATGACATTTCCCATCCATACACCTGTATTATCATGAAGTGGATTTGATCTTAATTCAATATATAGATTTCCGTCTTTTAGTTCTAATTCCTCAACTGTATTAACTCTTTCTTTTTTTTTATTTAAAAAATCCAGTGTTCCAATATACTCTGGAAATATCTTATCTACAGGCTTTCCTATATCTCTGTTGCTTGACGAGAGAAGCCTGCATGCTGCATTGTTGATATCTACTATCCTATTGTCTTTGTTTGTTATAAGGATACCGTCATAAAGGTTTTCTGTTATAGTCTCACTGGCTAAAGGTGTAATATCTACCAACTTATACTTAAAAATTGCAGTTGTCAGAAGTACACAGCTTAAGGCGAAAAATACAGGTGTCAGCTCTATCCCTTCAAGGCCGGACTGTCTGAAGGCATATATAATATTTATAATAAAGGGTAGGAGAGATCCTATCACCAGTAATCTTCCCTGATTAGAATAATAACTTTTGTACCTGAAGATGGCAAAAATTAGCATCACTATTGCCGATGCCATGAAAAAATAAGAATAAGAAAGATGAACCCAGTACCACGGACCGTGCTCGTAGAAAGCTAAAATGCCTGCTAAACTACTCTGTTTTAGATAAATATCAGACCATACAAGATCATGGAATTCATTTGTGAAAACAAGAGTCAACGTAGCGGCAGGCAGAATAAAGAAAAAAAACTTATTCTTATCTGTAAGCCAGTGATCCATATTTGTATACCTTAAAACAAAAAAGAAGAAGAATACCGGTAATGTTACTACTCCAAAATAACTTATCTTTGAAAATAATATTTTCAGGCTGAGAGATGTAAATGCCGATTCAAAAAGAGCTGCAAAACACCATATGGATACTGCTAATATCACCATAAAAAGTTCTGTCCTCAAGCGGTTGGTCCTTTTTATACCAATGTATATTGTAAGAAAGAGTGAGATCAGAAATGATAATATTAATAATAATGTAATCAGGTTAATCTGCAACTCTTATATCCTTAATCTTAATGATATCAATAACCGATAGTCATTAAATTATATTAGTTTTTAGCAATAGCCTCAAGTATAGTATAAATTATATATCGTATTTAAGGATTCATAAAAAAGATAAGCTTAATAAGAGGTTGCCGTCCCCATTATATATAAACTACCTGATTTCCTTTCTCCCCAGCAGGATAAATGCTAAAAGCATAACAGCAGTTACAATAATAAATGTAATATAATAACCTAAATAAGTTATAAAATAGCCTCCCAACACAGGAAGCAGGACAATAAAAATATTCATGGTACCCCTTATACCCAGATATATTATCCTTTCATCCGAAGGTGCTATATCAAGAATATAAGATTCAAACCCCACTGCCCTGCCGCTGATTAGAAAACCAACCAGAAAAAAAACTATCGAATAATACCAGGGACCAAACTTTGACAGTATAATGGCAAGAACCGGGACCACGCTTCCAATCAGTATACAGAATTTTAAAATCATCTTAGAGTCCCATTTTCTGGAGATCGCGACCCATAAAAAATTAGATAATACAGCTCCTGCAGTCTGGAATATAAGGTAACGTCCTACATAAGTCTCATCGACACAGAGTATATCTTTTGCGTAAAGCATATAAAATGGATAGACCATCAAACTAAAGCTGAACATGTTCTCAACTATAATAAAGCGCGTAAAGCGGGTATCTCTTTTTAAAATATAAGGTACTTTTTTTATAAATATCTTAAAAGATACCTTTTCCTTATCCCTTATATTAGAAGGCGGCTCCCTTATAAACCAGAATGCAATTGAAGCAACCAGAAGACCTGCGGAACCGATTAGAAGTATTATTGCGTAGTTATAAGGAAATGTTAAATTGCCCAGGTTAAAAATGTTCAGAATAACCACTCCACCCAGGAAAGAAAAAATACCTGTAGCAAATTGCTTCGATGCTAAAAGTTTTCCTCTCTGTCCCTTTCTTACAAGTTTTCCTATAATATCGCTGTAAGCCATACCTGCAAATCCCCCGCTTATCGAATAGAGGAATATCCAGAAAAAAAGACTGGCTATGACCAGCATCTGCATATTTTTTCCAAAGAACCAGGCGAAAGCAGCCATTCCCAGAAACGATAGACTCCTTAGATAGATCCCAAGCAGCAGAATACTTTTTTTGTATTTGCGTACATGCATGAAGCTGCTAAGGACAATATTGAATATAAAGGGTGTACCAAGCATTATAGAATACAATAGACCAAATATGATCTTCGATTCCGTCAGATTGGCAACCAGCGCTGGAAAGACTGTGTTGTAATCAAGCATTGACATTGTAAGAGCAAGAAATGCTCCATGCCAGATAAATATCATATATGTTCTTCTGGCACTTTCTTGAGATGTTTTCACTGGATATTTAGGATTTATCATTTCCGATTTCCTGGTTTTTGGATAACTGCTTTACCATTATTTGGCTGATGTATATAAATTTATCAACATATATATTTTACAGATCTTCAATAGTCAATAAGATACCCTTCAATTAACTGCATTAAAATATATTCACAAGATATGTAATATTACTATATTTATAGACTTATAGTCCATAAATATAACTGAACTGTAATTATATATATAATATTAATACTGATTCTGTATATACACCAGACTGGCTTTTTTAAATATCTTTTAAAGATCATACCAAAATATTTTCCGCATATCTGGAGTATTCTGCAAAATAGTTTTCAACATATATCCAAATAAAATCAGTTTCGCTTATTAGAGGGATGAGATCAGCTCTGAAATCGCTTTTATGCTTTTCCACTAGCTCTTTTACTTTCATATCAAGCTTCATTTTTACTTCCTGTATATTTATATCTTCTCCCAGCATATCAGAAAGTCTTTTAAGGTTTGGCTTTACCGGTAACTTCAAAAACCAGAGGAGATCAAAAAAGTCCCTGCCTTTGACTGTCTTCCTGCTATCGCTTCCAGTAAATCTGCTCCTTGTTATAATGGCATGTATCTTTCCAGCCATCAGTGATGATATATCATAATGCCTGGCAACAAAATTAAATCCATAAATGGATTTTGATGTAACTTCAAGATCAAAATATTTCGATGGATTTACTGATAAATCCAGCTTTACATATAATAGATCGCTTTCCTGCCCTCTGGCAATTCCCAATGACTTAAGAACCGGAAATTTGAGTATAATCTGTTCTCCCCGCTGCTTCAAAGAGGCTCTTACCTGGTCAAAGCTCAACCTGCTTTTAAAATAATCACTTATACCATCCATCAAATCTTTGCTGTCAAAATTCTCCAGATAGTCAAGATCAAGATCTTCAGAAAGCCTTGGCAGGTTAAAAAAATGACGCAGACAAGTCCCCCCGGTAAATAAAAGATTCTTGCTATATTCTTTGGAGGTATAGACATAATACAATACATATACCTGGAGAAATTCCTTCAAAGCATTACGGATATACATATCTGAGGATCCCTTTGATCTTTCTTCGCTTAATATCTTTTCCAATTCCCTGGTTATCATTCTTCTCTCCAGACTTTTTTTACAATATTAGCAAGCAATACATACTTGCTAATATCTGCTTTTATACAGTAATCTGTAAACTCTTCAATATCCTTTTCTTTTAACAATTCCAGATTTAGCCTAAATGATCTGAGAACATCCGCACTTATATCTTGTACCCTTATTAGCCTCAAGTATAACCAATCAAATAGTGCCTTGGCCTTTGTTGCTTCTTTTATTATAAATCCATCTTTTTCAGTTATATCAAAACCTGAAAACAAATCTTTCTTTATATTCCTGTATAAGAAATTCCCCAGATCATTTCTATATGTCCTGCCTGTTTTTACAGTTATTGAAGTAACTGCAAAGACTGACTCGGATAATATGCTGTATTTCTGCAGGACATATTCCAGGCTGAGATATGATGGCATTCTAAGTCTATTTGCAATGAATTCGATGTAGGTTTTATTATTTTTATTTATCTCATAATATTTTGAAGTCACATAGAATCCTTTTTTCAGCTGGATAAGGACCCCCTTATTTATCCATCTGTTTATATTCTGGGAAAGACTATTAGGTTTAACCTCTATATACTGGGAAATTGCATTCCTGTCAAAATAGCTTAATCCATC
>CAYROY010000148.1:0-3889 GCA_964426155.1 uncultured Actinomycetota bacterium | reverse complement strand
AAAAGTGCCCTGACCTGCGGCTCGGATCTAAAGACCTATAAAAGGGGACATCCTACCATGATAGAGAAAGGTTCCGTATTCGGGCATGAATATGCCGGGGATATAGTCGAGCTGGGAGAAGATGTAAAAGATTTCAGTGTAGGAGACAGGGTGGTAGCAGTAAATTCAGTGCCATGTTTTAAGTGCTATTACTGCAAGCTTGAGCGGTATTCAATGTGTGAAAATATAGTATATAATAACGGCGCTTATGCAGAATATATAAGGATCCCAAAGAACCTTCTAGAGATTAATACAATAAAGATCCCTGATGGGGTCAGCTATAAAGAGGCGGCGCTGACTGAACCCCTGGCATGTGTTGTCCATGGTTCGGACCAGTCAAATATCAGCCCAGGGGATACGGTAGCTGTAAACGGCGCTGGCCCCATAGGACTTATGCATATATGCATGGCAAAGCTTGCCGGTGCAAGAGTGATAGCAACTGACCTTTCAGATGAGAGGCTGGGCTATGCAAAAGAATTTGGGGCAGATTATACAGTAAATGCAGCCAATACAGGCAATCAGGTAGAAGCAGTAAAGAAATTGACCCACAAGGGCTATGGGGCAGATGTTGTAATAGATTCAACCGGTTTTCCAAAAGTATGGGAGATGGCAATACTTATGGCAAGGAAAGGTGGACTTGTTAATCTGTTTGGAGGGTGCCCTCCGGGGACTTCAATAAATATTGATACAAAAATACTTCATTATTCAGAGATTACCATAAAAGGGGTATACCATCACACTCCTTATTATGTTAGAAAAGCATTCAGTCTTATAGAAAGCGGACTTATAGATGCTTCCAGATTTGTAACGGGAGATATGCCGCTGGAAAAATTGGTGGATGCACTTGATATGGTAGATAAGAAAAAAGGAATAAAATATAATATAATAAGTTAAATGCTGTTAAAACCTTATCCTCTTAAAGGTAAGATTATTTGAAATTATAATATGTGACGTTAACGAAATTATTATATGGATTAGAAAGAATACATATGAAATTGGGGTGGGGGGTATCTTATGGATTCAAGGGAAAAATTTTTAGAAACCATGAAATTCAATCTCAAGTCACCAGCCAATAAATGGGAATTTGGCCTCTGGGGAGATACATTAGAACGGTGGTATAGAGAAGGACTTCCCCAGAAAAATTATCCATTAGTGCCCACCAGTATAGTAAATACTACCTCTTCCATTTATACCCCGGTATGGGTGCACCAGTGGGAGAAAACAAGAACATCATTTGAAAAAGTCTATGGTCAGCCGGAAAGAAAGATAGATCTTCCAAAGGGTATTGGTGTCATGACCGGTGGTCTTTACTGGCCGACCCAGGGATTTCCTCTGGACAGGGATGTGACCGATTATTTTGGATTTGACAGGACCCATACAGTGGTAAATGTAGAACAGTTTATATATCCCCCTTTTGAAGTAAGGATTATTTCAGATAATGAAAAATACATAGACTATATCGATATAGATGGAGGCACAAGAAGATTCTCAAAAGATCAGCAGGTACTGCCCGCAGGGCTTGACTGGATTGTAAAAGATTGGGATACATGGAATAAGATAAAAGAAGAGAGGTTCAGCCTTGATAATATAAAGGGGCGTTTCCCGCCCAACTGGGATGAGCTTGTGGTCGAATATAAAAACAGGGACTATCCGCTGACAGTCGGGGGATACCCGAATGGTCTTTTTGGAAGCCTCACTCATCTGATGGGTTATTTAAATCTTTTTCTTTACTATCATGATGATCCGGACCTTATAAAAGATATACTGGAAAGGTTAACAGATGTATGGATTGCTGTCTGGGAAGAGGTTACAGCTGATGTCGATATAGATCTTGTAAACCTCTGGGAAGACATTTCTGCCGGTAAGGGGTCCATGATATCTCCCCAGGTATTTAAAGAGTTTCTATCACCTTATTATAAAAAACTAGTAAGTTTTCTTAATAGTAAAGGGGTAGATGTAATAATGGTTGATACAGATGGAGATTGTAATGAACTGATTCCGCTATTTCTTGAAGCCGGTATCACCGGTCTTTATCCTATGGAGGTAAGTGCCGGTATGGATGTAGTTGCTGCCAGGAAAAAATACCCGGAACTTCAAATAATGGGAGGCATACCAAAATCAGATATAGCACTTGGCAAAAAAAGGATAGATGAGTTTTTGGAACCAGTAAGCTGGTTGCTTAATCAGGGCGGCTATATACCATTTGGGGATCATTTTATACCTCCCGAAGTGCCATGGAATGAATTTAAGTACTACAGGGAAAGATTAAATCAGATAATAGAGAAGAAATAATCAGCCTTACAATTATTTAAACTAAAAAGGAATTAATTAATAATGAAGCTTCAGAACTTTGAGGAAGAAAATAATAAAATCAAGGAAAGGTTTAAGGAACTTAAGAAAAAATCTCCCCGGGAATTTGAAAAGAGATTAAAGCTCTCCTGGTCAAACTGGGGATTCGGCATGGAATCTCTTACCGATACTTCAAAAAGACTAAGTAAATACGGACTTAAGTATATAGAGCTTCACGGGAACAGGTACGGGGATGATCTGGGCTACAGGACTTCTGATGTTCAGAAAATTCTAAAAGAGGTTGATATAAGAGTTTCCGGTATATGCGGCATGTTTTCAGCCGAATGCGAACTTTCTTCCAACAGTCCTATCGTGAGACAGAGAGCAATTGATTATATTAGAAGAAATCTTGAAATGGGAAGAGACCTTTATGCAAAATATTTCCTTATAGTTCCCGGAGCCGTAGGAAGACCTGAACCATATGATGATATGGAATTTGAAAGGTCAGTGGAAACTCTTTCAATAGTAGCGGATGAATTTAAAAAGACAAAAATAAGAGGAGCAGTAGAGCCTATAAGAAGTGCTGAAGTATCTTTCTGCCATACATTTGAAGATGCAAAAAGATATATAAAAGTCCTGGGAAGTCCTGGAGTATGTCATATAAATGGGGATATATACCACATGCTGGTAGAGGAATCTCATATAAGCAGGGCTATAATGGATGCCGGTAGTATGCTTACAAATCTACATATGGCAGATACGAACAGAGATGCGCTTGGTGAAGGTTTTATGGATATAGACACAGTGATAATGTCCCTATATATCATAGGATATAACAATGATGAAAGTGCATTTGTGACACCTGAACCCCTGGGTCCGGGCGGGGACCCTTATCCTGCAATGTATGGAAGGCCGGACACGGAAAGGCTTGATAATCTTGTAAAAAAAACAGTAAAATACTTCAGAGAAAGGGAGGAAGAGGTACTTTCTTTATAAAGTTAGGAATTTATATATAAAATTTTTACAATATTTATTCTTTTTTAAAAACGTGACTGCAAAGGGGATATAGATGGCAAAAGCTAAATTCGTGATAGGTCTGGACTTTGGTACCGATTCAGTACGGTCGTTGATTGTAGATGTATCAGATGGCAAAGAAATCGCAACTTCTGTATCATACTACAAACGCTGGGGTAAGGGGTTATACTGCGATCCTTCTAAAAATCAGTTCCGCCACCACCCTGCTGACTATAAAGAATCGATGACCGAAGCAGTGAAGGGAGCAATTAATGTGTCCCCAGAAAACACAGCTGAAAATATAATAGGGATAGGGGTGGATACCACAGGCTCCACACCAGCACCTGTTGACAGTGAAGGAAAGATACTGGCTGAGATAGACAGATTTGCAGATGATCCTGATGCTATGTTTGTGCTCTGGAAAGATCACAGTGCAGTTGAGGAGGCAGAGCATATAAATGATGTTTCCCGGTCATGGGGCGGAATCGACTATACGAAATATTCAGGAGGTGTATATTCATCAGAATGGTTTTTCTCAAAGATACTC
>CAYROY010000147.1:0-20168 GCA_964426155.1 uncultured Actinomycetota bacterium | reverse complement strand
GGTCAACATAAAAAATGGGCTGGCCAAATTTATAGAACTGGGAGGCGCTGATCTAAGGAATATATTTATTATAAGGGACAGCGATCTATCCATGAGTGATGGGCCAGGTTATTTTAAAAATATAACGGACAGGCTTACCGGTCTTCAGACCCAGAAGATTGCACTATTGATGGATCTCGTAAAAGACTACGGGATGCTTACAAAACCATCAAGCGATGCGTCGCTTTCAGATAGTAAAGAATACGGAAAAATTTTATCAATACTTTCCGAAGCAAGATCTTTTGAGAAAGAAAGCATGGACTATATAAAGCGTTCTTCAATGGAAAAGCTGGACTATACCGAGCTCGAAAGAATAGAAGCAAGCAAAAAAATAAAGGAAAAAAGAGTAAAAATAAGAAATTTCGGAATAGCATCGGAATGGGAAAGATATAAAAAGTTTACCCAAAATATGGAACAGCTCAAAAAGAACTGGGATTTATATAAACAGCTTAATGGTTTTAATCAGGACAATTATGATAGGATATCAGACATCATTAGAGGTATAGATTCATATAAGGAAAAAGTATCGAGGTTAAAACAGGACAGAAAAGAAAAAATTCTGCAGAGAAATGATCTGGATGAGAAATTTTTCAAAGTAAAAAACAAAGCAGATCTATTGGAAATAAAAATTAGAGAAATAGAAAGGCTCAAATCAGAGATTGAAATATATAATAGGAGGAAGGCAGAAGAAATAAAAGAACCAGGAAGGATCCCCATAATATTTATTATTATACTTTTTGTACTTGCCGTGCTCGTTTTCCCCATGGTCTATGTTCCTACAGCAAATATAGCCATATCTTTTATTCTGCCTGCTGTATTTACGCTTACAGCAGTGTTATTAATATTTTTATTATATAGACCAGGCAGGACATATAAAAAATTTTTGGTCGACAAAAAACTTCTGGAAAACGAGTTTAAGAAAATAGGTTTTAGAATTAATGACATTGAAGAAGCTCAGCCTGAAATTGCAATTTTCGAAGATAAATACAGGGAGATATGCAGAGAAAGGGATTCAATGAAGGAAAAGATAAACCTGGCTGATATGGAAAATAAAACAATATCTGATGAAGGGGATAGGATTAAAGGCGAGATAAGGGAACTGGAATTAAAACTTGGTGAAGTGTTCGGAGAGCTAGGGATAAAAAGTATAGATGAATTCAGAGAAAAACATAGATACAGGAACAGCATAGGCTCGGAATTAATGGCTTCTGTAAAAATGTTTCAGGAACTGCCTTCTAATAAAGATGATGAAGCTGAGTCATATTTTGATTCGGGAGATCTGACGGAAAGGATGGATGATTTGATATCGAGATGGGAAAAGGATATCGGTGAATTAAAACCCATTGAAGAACCGCAGGGGGGAAAATATTTTGAAGTCGATCATAAGTATCTGGAGGTCTTAAAAAAGGAGCTCGAAAATCTGGAAGATGAAAAAAACAAACTCGATATGAAACTGGAAGACCACAGGAATATGCTGGACGAATTTCAAAGAAGGTTTTTAAAGCTCAACATCAATAGCTATATTGATAATTATAACAGGGTAGACATAAGTAATCTTGAAAGACTTAAGGAGGCATCGGATATAATAAAGCGCTTTATTGAAGTTGTAGAAGAAAGGAAAAATATCGCCCTGGAGTCATTAAGAATAATAGAAGATATAAGGATAGGGGAAGAATCAAAAATATCAGACCTTTTTGATCGCATGAAGGCATCTGAAATCTTCGGAAGCATTACGGAGGGAAAGTATAACAGCGTAAAATTTAACAGCCAGTTTCAGAAAGTTATGGTAACAGACGAGCATGGCAGAGAGCTTGAAGCTGGTAAGTTGAGCAAGGGAGCATATGATCAATTGTTTCTGGCAATAAGAGTTGCAATATCTGAAAAAATAATGGGAGACAGGAGCGGATTTTTCATTATAGATGATGCATTCCTATCATCTGATAAATTCAGGTTAAACAAGCAGTTTGAAGTACTGGCATATCTTGCAGAAAGAGGCTGGTCAATAATTTACTTTACCGTAAAGGATGAAGTAGCAGAACTTGCAAAAAAGTTTACCAAAAATCAAATAATAGATATCTAAAAAGTAAAATAACACCTGCAGAAAATATTTAGCAAAGCCCTAGTTATTCTCCTGACCGTATCTGCAGTATTTCAGTATAGGACAGATCTGACACATCGGACGCCTGGCTATGCATATGTTTCTTCCATGTTCTATTATTCTATGTGAGAATGATGTCTGTTTGTCCTCCGGTATTATCTTTGCAAGGTCGTATTCTATTTTATCAGGATCTGTATTGTTGGTGAGCCCTATAAGGCGGGAAATTCTCTTAACATGGGTATCGACTATTATAACCTGTTTGCCGAAGCAGTTTCCCAGTACCACATTGGCAGTTTTTCTGCCCACACCTGGAAGTTTTACTAGGTCATCAATATTTTCTGGAATTTTTCCACCAAAGGTATTTACTATCTCTCTCGAAGCACCTACTATGCTTTTTGCTTTGTTCCTGAAAAAACCTGTTGACCTTATTTCATTTTCCAGTGTTGCCGGGTTGATACTGGCAAAGTCCTCCGGTCTGCGGTATTTTTTGAATAGACCCGGTGTGACTGTATTCACAAGCTTGTCTGTACTCTGTGCCGAAAGTATGGTTGCAACCAGGAGCTGAAATGGATCCACGTGTTTAAGGGAAGTGCTAACAGCATCAGGGTAGTTTTCTTCCAGAAGATCTATTATTCTGTCGATGTTTTTTATTGCGGGTAAAAATATGTTATTACTTACTTCCATTTTTGCGGGTTTTCCTCTTCTCTTTAAAATAATTATCAATTTTTTGGGTGTCCATAGTATTTACAACGTCATCTTTTTCAAGCCAGCCTTTTCTGGCGATATTTACCCCGAACCTGTAATCATAAAGGTTATCAATGCTGTGAGCATCCGGGTTTATAAATATTTTAACATTTCTTTCCTTCGCATATTTTAAATATCTCCATTCCAGGTCAAGTCTGAAAGGGCTTGAATTGAGCTCTATATCGACATAGTTCTTTTGAGCTGCGTCTATCACTGCCTCTATATCGACTTTGTAGGGGTCCCTTGACAATAGAAGTCTTCCTGTAGGATGGGCAAGAATAGTGGAGTACCTGTTCTCTATAGCTTTTATTATCCTTTCAGTTATCTGTTTTTTTGTCATATTAAAATTGGAATGGATTGCGATTATTACAAAATCAAACTTTTCAAGTACCTCCTCATCGTAATCAAGGCTTCCGTCATTTAATATATCTGACTCGATACCCTTGAAAATTTTAAATTCTTTAAAACTTTTATTTAAACTGTCTATTTCCTCAAACTGTAGTTTTAGATCATTTATACTGAGACCCCCTGCATAGTATGCAGATTTACTGTGGTCGCTTATACCTATATATTCAAGCCCCATTTCCTGCGCCTTTTTTGATACCTGCTCAAGCGTCATCTTGCCGTCACTATAAGTCGTATGTATATGTATCAGACCCTTTATATCATCATACTTTATTAGTTTTGGGAGCGCGCCTTTTCTTGCCGCTTCTATCTCCCCATAGTTTTCTCTTAACTCCGGTGGTATGTACTGCATGGAAAAAAAATTAAAAATATCTTCTTCGTTTCTGCATTTTATGATATCCCCATCTTTGAAAAGACCGTATTCATTCATCTTAATGCCTGATTTCTTAGCCATTGACCTCATTGCAGTATTATGTTCCCTGCTGCCTGTAAAATGATGGAGTGCATAGGGAAATTGCCAGTCTTCTACTGTCCTTATATCGATATTAATTCCTGTTTTCAATCTTATACTTGATTTGGTATCACCCCTGGCTATTATATCTTCTGCCTCTTTAATTGATGTGAAAAAATCCATTACTTTATCAGGATTTTTGGTGGAGGCTACTATATCGATATCCTTTACAATCTCTTTTTTTCTCCTTACGCTGCCTCCAAGGCTGGCTCTCTTTACATAACTGTTCTGCCTTATCTTTTCAAGTATTTTTTCTGATTCCGTTATTATTTCTCCATAAAGATATTTCTCACTATACTTTTTTACTATACCTATACCTTTAAGTATATTATCCTGTGTCTTTTTACCAAATCCCGGGAGATCCAGAAGCCTGTCCTCCCTGCAGGCTATTTCAAGGTCGACAGTATTGGTTACACCGAGGTTATCATAAAGGTACTTAACCTTTTTTGCTCCCATTCCAGGTATCTTAAGCATATCAAAAAGTCCTGCAGGAGTATTAGCTTTCAATTCTTCATACTCTTCAAAGCTTCCGGTATTTATGATATCAGCTATATGACCGGCTATTCCTGCACCTATTCCTTTTATTTTCTTAAGTTCTAAAATAGAGATGTTTTTATCAATATTTATATCTGAGGATTCCAGTGATCTGGCTGCGGCACGATACGCTCTTACTTTAAAGAAGCTGCTGTCCCTTAATTCAAGCATTGTGGCAGTATCATTAAGAATATTTATTAATTCTTTTTTGTCCATTATTTATTTAGCTCATTAAATATTTATGAAAATTTGTATCTTTTCATGCTCTTTATTTGTAACTGGTTGATTTATTGCTGTTTATTTTCCTTAAGCGGTACAAAGGAGACGTCACATATTTTTATCTTCCTTATACCTTTTTCGGTCTTTATTACTTTTATAAGATCCTGGCTCCAGGATGAAAACCCTACCGGTATGATCATTATGCCTCCCTTTTTTAGCTGACGTGTATATGAACCCGGGATGTAGCCTGGAGCAGCAGTAACAATTATACGGTCATAGGGCGAATATTCTTTCCAGCCTTTAGAACCATCGTGATTGGATAATCTTACATTGGTGTATTTGCTAAGGATTTTTCCGGTTTTTTTATAAATTTCTCTGTTTATTTCGACAGAATATACTTCATCTGCAATACATGCGAGAACCACTGTCTGGTAGCCGGAGCCTGTCCCTATTTCAAGTACTTTCATATTATTCTCAATCTCCAGGCTTTCTGTCATTAGAGCCACTATATAGGGCTGGGATATGGTCTGACCATGGCCGATCGGGAGAGGCCTGTCCTCATAAGCTGAACTCCTGTATTCCGGGGGTACAAATTCTTCTCTCGGGATCTTTCTCATAACATCAAGAACTCTGGCATCATTTATACCGCGGGAAGCTATCTGATTATCAACCATCCTTTCCCTTTCCTCCTTGAATCTTTTTTTATTGTTGTCAATATAGTATGAGGATTTTTTCATATCAGGCAGTTTCTGTTATAATAGCATGATTTATTAATATATAAATTTAATCATACTTATTATAGCATATATTAGCGTACTTAAGTCTTGCGGAGTTTATAGTGATAAATCTAAAACTGGCAGATATATTAGCAAACATAGCGGAATTTAAAAAATCTATTCCAGAAAAGGAAAGAGAAGTCCTTTCTCTCATGGGTGCGGCCAGGACGTTGAGAGATGATCCTGAGATAATGGAGAGGATGGTAAAAGGCGGGGACCTCAGAAGACCAGATGGAATAGATCCTTACTGTTTTGGTCTGATATTAGAGTACCTGGAGAATGGAAATATCGGGGAATACAATAGTATTGTTTCAAAATATTCAGATGATCTGATTAAGCTTATAAGGATTACAGGTCTTGGCAGGAAGAATATATTGAATATCTATGAATATTTTAAAATTAAGGATCTGGATGGTCTAAAAAATGTCTTTGAAGAAAAAAAATCCGGGAAATTATATGACAGGAAAGATGTAAGTGATATAATTACACCCTTTTTTATTAAGAGGTTCCAGCATTCACTTAAATATTATGAAGATATTAAAGGAAAGATTCCCAGGTGGCCTTCAGAATATTTCGCAAAAAGAATGCTAGGTTCACTTGAAGGCCTGAGCCAGGTAGAAAAAGCGCAGATAACAGGTTCTATAAGGCGTAAAGAAAGAGCTGTAGGAGACATAGATGTACTGGTTTTACCCTGCTTTAATAAAAGCAATTATGATTTTAACAGGGGTAGCCAGTTTCTTAAAGAAATAGAAAAACTTGATTTTATCAAAAAAATAAATTCCATTAAGAGAACAAATAACGATATCAGTGCTTCCTATGAGACAGTTTATGAGATAAATCTGGAAATAATACTTGCAGAGAAAAAGAACTGGTACTGGCAGCTATTTAAGACTACAGGAAACAGGCAACACCTTTTAAACTTAAAGAAATATGTTGCTGCAAAAGGGCTTCAGGACCCTTCCATTACCCCGGTGGCCAGTTTTAGTTCAGAAAAAGATTTATACAGTTTTTATGGACTTGAATTCATACCTGTTGAGCTCAGGCAGGGAAGAGATGAAATAGAACTTTCATCTAAAAATAGACTTCCTGGACTTTTAAGCATGAAAGACATAAAGGGTGATCTTCATATACATTCCAGATGGAGTGACAGTATTTTAGGGTATTCTGATATGATAGATTCGGCAAAAAAGCTTGGTTATGAATATATAGCAATATCAGACCATTCTGGAAGCAACCGTTACGGAAACGGACTTGATATAGATAGGCTTAGAAAAAAAATGGATTCTATTGATGAACTAAAAAGGAATCATAGTGAAATAGAGATACTCATGGGTGCAGAGATAGATGTAAGGAAAACAGGTGTTTTTGATTATCCTTCTGATATAATCAATAAACTGGATATCGCAATAGCATCACTGCATTCAAATTTTGCCCTGTCTTCCCAGGAGAATACCAGCAGGGCAGTTAGCGCTATGGAAAAGGATTATTTTGACCTGCTGGCACATCCTACTGCGACTTTCTTTGGAAACAGAGCACCGCTATTTATAGATGTCGACCGAATAATAGAAACAGCTGCAAAATCGGGTGGTGCGCTGGAAATAAACAGTTATTATATGAGACTCGATTTTAACGAAGAAAATGCGAGGAAGGCAGCCCTGGCAGGTACTAAGCTTGCGATAAATACTGATTCGCACCGCAAGGGCAATATGGAGATGATAAGCCTGGGTGTTGATATTGCAAGAAGAGCTGGTCTGGGGGCAAAGGATGTAATAAATACCATGCCTGCAGCAGAATTAAGGAAATGGCAGAACAATAGAAAAAAGGCCTCCTACTTTTTGTAATATTTAAATACATTTTTATCTTTAAAGTCAGGAATGAAGGAATCTTTTTTGGGGTCGAGACCATCGTAATCCTGGATCCACCCATATTCAAATCCCCTGTCAGCGGCATAATTTAGCACATCCCTGTATTCTCTGTAAGTTATTCTGCGGGAGAGTTCCCTAAAATTATAGGCCCTGTAAGCAGGATGGTACTGAGCCATTATACTCAGGTAGACTTTATTTGAAAGATTTTCACTTATAAAATCTATAGTATTTTTTATCCCTGCTTTATCCCCTGGCATTACAAGAAGCCTGATCATGAGACCTCTTTTTGCTATTCCACTTTTATCAAGCTCAAGGTTTCCCACCTGTCTGTACATCTCTATAACGCTTTCGCGGTTATATTTTACATAGTTTTTTACCGAAGAATATTTCTCAGCCATCCTTTCAATACTATAACGCATATCCGGCATGTAAATGTCTATGATGCCGTCAAGAAGCTTTATTATCTCCGGGTTGTCATATCCTCCGGTATTATATACAAGCGGCAGCTTAAACCCCTTACTGTATGCAATCTCAAGCGATTCTGCAATCTGCGGTATCCATATTGTCGGCGATACCAGATTTATATTGTGGACTCCTCTCTCCTGCAGACTAAGCATCCTTTCTGCCAGTCCTCCTATAGTTACGGGGCTGCCTTCGTGTTCCTGGCTGATCTGCCAGTTCTGGCAGTATACACATTTCATATTACAGTAAGAAAAAAATATTGTGCCTGATCCCTCTGACCCTGAAATAGGAGGTTCCTCGCCATGATGAGGCATTGCTGCAGATATGACAACATCATATCCAGCGCCGCAGAATCCCTTCTTACCAGAATACCTGTTGATTCTGCATTGGTGGGGACAAAGAGTGCAGCTTGATAGTATATTATTTAATTTATTAATCTTTTCCTTTAATTTCATCTCCAAGTGTTTATAAAGCAATATTGTAATATTTTATAAAAAAGTGTATTTTATTAATGTGCTTTTATCAAAAATAAATAATTTAACTTATAGAAATCATAATATTAGAAAAACTGATTATTTCAATAAATTATATTAAAGACTTCTATAGAGCTTTCATTAATCACAGGAGGACCAGATGCTTAAAAGGCTAAAGGTTCTTTTCTTTAAAATACTTCAAGAAGAAGCCGGATGGGTACTGAGATCTTTAAAGGATTACGGGTATAATCCGTTACCACGGTACGCAGGTTCAGTTAAAGAGTTTTCAGATTTATTAAATAATGATTTAAACATTACCATAATTGGAAATGATGAATCTGATTTTTCTGAATTAAGTAGAGTACTCCAGATTCTTAAGAAAAAGAGATTGCGTATTCCTGTATTTGTAATCTCTGACAACATAGGTGATAAAACAAAAAAATTCATTGATGAGGGTATAAGTGATTTTGTAAAAAAAGATGATATTTCAAAACTGCCGGCAATTATAAATAAGACGCTCGGGAGCGCAAAGAAAATAGAGAAGCTCAGGAAAGACCTTAAGGCGCTAAAAACTAATAAAGAACATTTCAGAAGCCTTGTAGAGAATTCTTTGGATATCTTATTTATCTACAATTTGAAACCTGAAAAAGGATTCAGATATGTCAGCCCTTCGGTAGAAAAGATACTCAGTTATCCAAGTAGTTATTTTATAAAAAATGATGGTGCTATTTACGATGTAGTACATCCGGATGATCAGAAAGCTTTTGAAAAAGTAACAATGCATAAAATAGATTTTAAAAGTCCTATTGAAGTCAGGCTTGTAAATAAGAAGGGTAGAGCAGCATGGTATGAAGCGATGTTGACACCAGTTTATGACAGACATGGAAGGCTGCTTTCAATTAATGGCATTATGAGGGATATAGACAGGAGAAAAAAGGAAGAGGAAAGACTTACATACCTGTCTTTCCATGATAGCCTTACGGAAGTATATAACAGAGCTTACTATATGGAAGAAGTAAAGAGGCTGGATACCTTCAGGCAGCTGCCCCTGAGCGTAATAATTGCAGATGTAAATGGGCTGAAATTGGTAAATGATGCTTTTGGGCATGACGAGGGGGACAGGCTATTAAAGAGCTGTACAAAGGTTCTAAAAAAATGCTGCAGGGCTGATGATATAGTAGCACGTTTTGGGGGAGATGAATTTTCTATGCTTCTTCCAAGAACAGGTGAGAAAGATGTAAGCTTGCTTTTTAAAAGGATTAAGAAATTTTCAGCTAATACCATGGGGAATAAAATTCCTCTTTCTGTATCCATAGGGAAGGCGACAAAAACAAACCCTGATCAGGATTTTAAAAATATAATTAAAAAAGCCGAAGAGGATATGTACCAGAATAAACTGGTTGAAAGTAAGAGTATAATATCTTCTATAATCTCATATCTGGAACGTACTCTTTTCGAGAAAAGTATCAGGACCAAAAAGCATTTTAAAGTTCTGAGGCAGATTATTTCGGATATTGGCAGAACACTTAAGCTTTCAGATGATAAAATGGATAATCTCAGGCTTCTTGCAGCGGTCCATGATATAGGTAAAGTTGCCCTTCTTGATAATATTCTGCATAAAAAAGAAAGCCTTACCGGAAATGAATGGCAGATGATAAAAAAACACCCTGAGATTGGATACCGTATAGCAATGTCTTCCAATCAGCTTTCAAGTGTAGCAGAATATATCCTGTCAGTGCACGAAAGGTGGGATGGAAAAGGGTACCCTCAGGGGCTTAAGGGTAAAAAGATACCACTTCCGGCAAGAATAATATCACTGGCTGATACCTATGTGATTATGAGAGAGGGAAGGCCGTACAGAAAAGCTAAAACAAAGAAAGAAGCAATTGAAGAGATAAAAAGATGCAGAGGGACCCAATTTGATCCATCACTTGTAGATATATTCCTTGATGTAGTGGGGAGCAATAACTAGCTGGTCCAGGATAAGAAAAAGAATCAGGAAGCTGGAAACGGCGATTCCAAAATAATTAGCTTCAGTATTATTGATTTTTAATTCATCTTTTTTTATTATTTTTTAAATTCTTTTATTCGTGATAATTATGTGTAGGATTTCATTTAAGTATATATTATGAAAAAAATAAGAGACTTCCTTATTGTATCCATCCTACTAACATGTTTTGCAGCTATGTTAGCATATAACATCATATCTTTTGAATCAGATAAAAAAACCCTGCTTACGAGAGTAGAAAGACATGAAGTAATTAAAAAAGAGCAGGAGGAGAAAATACTCGCGAGACAGATGACAGCCAGGTTTATTGAACTGAAGAAGCTGGAAAAATCCATAAGAACGGCGGAAATAATGGAATTTGATAAAATTTATTCACAGATAAAGCAAGATTATGTGTCAGCAGTTAACAACTTATCGGAAGATCTGGATAAAAAAGCGGCAAATATGGATTATATTATAGACCTTACCCGTGAAAGAGTACAGGTAGCAGAAAGGTTTAAGCATGATTTATTGGGCATTGAAGAAATACCGGAAACTATAGATAGTTTCTATGGAGAATTACTGACTTTCGCCGATAACGATATTTATACGTGGAAGCAGATACTTCTTTATTATTCTGAAAATTTTTCCATGGAAAGCAAACAGCAGGAATGTTTTGAGAATATAGAAAAACTTTACAATAAAAATCTCGAACTCTACAGAAGATTGTGCGAAATACAGGCAAAAATATACCGTGAATATGGACTTGAAAGTCTGCTAAATTGTCAATCTTAAATGATTGACTTATCAAAATATTTTTATTAACATAATCAATTGTTCGGTTAGAGATTCCTCATCAAGGGCCCATAGCTCAGTTGGTTAGAGCAGCGCACTCATAATGCGGAGGTCCCAGGTTCAAGTCCTGGTGGGCCCACCATCAAAATTACTAATCCTGGCAATAAAGGATAAAATTAAACATTCTAGAAACGTGGTGGATCCACGTTGCGCAGGACTTGAAAAGACGGGCAACTCTGCACCTTAGTTGGTGGAAATACGGACTCTGTCAAGTAAATCAGGATCTATTCGAAATTCTACTGGGTTACGTGTTTTATCACACGTCTATATATTTTTTCTAAAATAATCCGATGATTCCCAGCACAATATCGACTATACCTATGATAATAGCGAATGTTGCTAAAAAAGTACCGATACGTGCTAAATATTTACCTATCAAAGGAACTTTGTTACCCGCGGATCCTATTAAGATCAGACCACTGATAATCAAGAATATTGCTGATAAAATACCCATTTAATACCTCCAATTTAATTATATATTTTCCAGGGCTAAAATGTTAGAATCACATTTTAATTCCTTAATATAATTTTAATTCAATGGTTAAAAGGAAATTACTGATAGACAAAATCATATATCTCTCTTTTATATTTTTAGGATTGTACCTTTCTGTATTCCAGAGAGCCCTGGAAGATATTGGAAATTACTATAATATGGCATCAGCCTTACAGGGTATTCTTATTACCAGCCATTTTGCAGGGCTATTGATAATGCCTCTGGTAGCAGGAGAAATTTCTGACAAGTATGGCCGTAAACTGGTTACCTGTCTGGGTTATTTTTTCTTCTTTGCAGGCCTGATTATTACACTCATTACTACAAATATCTATATATATGTGTTTGCCGTATTTCTAATAGGTGGCGGATTCGGAATAATAGAAGGGCTTATGATTACTATTCTGGTGGACCTTAACCCTAAAAAAGAAAGCATGGTTATTAATGTAAGCCAGGCTTTCTTTGTAATAGGTGCCGCCAGTGGCCCATTGCTGGTGAGCATTTTTTTATCCAGGGGTTATGACTGGAGGCATCTCTATGCTATCTTTACAGGTATCTCTTTGATATACCTTCTGTATTTTTCTATGCTCAATTTTAAAAAAGATGCTTATTCCAAAGCCAGGCTGAAGGGCATATTGGTATTGAGAATGTTAAAAGAACCGCTGATGGTTTTATTTGCTTTAAGCATTTTGCTATATGTGGGCGTGGAGCAGGGGGTAAGTTTTTATATAAATACATATATAAAATCCATGACTTCATCAGAGTTAGTCGCCAGTTTGGCTCTTTCCGGTTTCTGGGGTTTTATGATAGTAGGAAGGATTGCCAGTAGCTATATCAGTAAAAAAGTTGATCCTAAAAAGATGATTATTGTGCTGGCAGTTTTTGCCGGCCTGTCTTTAATGCTAATAGCATTTAGCAGAAATTATTTCCTGGCGGCGGCAGGGTTTTCTTTTATGGGTTTGGGACTGTCAGGTATCTGGCCTTTACTGGTCTATTCTGCTTCTGCGTCTTTTCCCAGATTTGCAGGTACAACTATTGGAATAATGATGGCCTCCAGTGCAGCGGGAGGAATGATCATACCCTTTGCTTCTAATGCTGTCGGGTCTTTATGGGGGGCAAATGCTGGAATTGCCAGTCTACTGGTTCCAACGATTATAATTATATTATTCCAGGCAATTATTCTAAAAAAATGTATTAAGCCCAGAGAAGAAGGTCAGGTTTGTAGCTGATACTGGTATTTATACAGTTTGTAGTAGGTGCCCTTAGCTTTTAAGAGCCGGAATGATAGCTCTTTTTAATTGAGAAAAATAATTTTTACAATAATATTTACAATGTGAAAATAAATGATGTAATTATATCTTTCTATTTATTTATAAAATTAAAGATATTTGATTAAAAATTTTTATACAATAGGTTATAATACAACATAGATTATTTTTTATAATTTTTAGTAGTGAGGTGAGCTTTGGAAGAAAATAAAAAAGTAAACTACGATGACGAAGCAAAGAATGAGACGACAAGCGGTAACAAGGCTGCCATTATACTTTCATATATATGGAGCTGGATTGGAGGATTGATTATATTCCTGCTTGAGAAGAAAAATAGATTTATAAAATGGCATGCACTGCAGGGTTTAATACTGGGTGTTTTTGAAGTAGCATGCATTATAATAATTTCATCAATTCTGGGTCTGATACCTTATGTAGGATGGTATTTCTTTTCCTGGCTGGGCTATTTATTAGCAGGGGCTGCCTGGATACTCGGGATTGTTGCGCTTGTAATGGCCTGCAGCGGTAAGACATTCAGGATTCCTGGAGCCAGTCAGCTGGCAGATAAATGGTTTAAGATGTAATTTCTGAGAAAAGATAAGTCAATGAATATTAATATATTCATATTTTATATATAGTGCTGTCATTAATTCTATAAAGTATATTGAAAATATTATATTAAAATAACCGGTAAATGGCTGTTTTGCCGGTTATTTTTTACACAGGTAGTATTTATCAAAATTTAAAATATTAAAAAAGATTGGAAGAGGACTACCATATATCTTTACTATTTTAAAGCGTGATTCCAGTTTTCTCTGGAAGACCCTATGGTCAAATCCAAGATGATCCCAGTAAAAGGGAAGTGAAACATCGATATGGCTTAAGGGTCGGTTTTTGGGAGGTCTGCCAATAAGACATTTAAGAACGTTTTTGATATTAGCATCATAATTTCCATACCTTCTGGTCATCCTGAAGATACCTTTTATCAATGCAGGTACATAGATCTCGACAGGGACTCCTATTACCAATATGCCATCCTGTTTGAGCAGCCTGTTAAAATCATCAAATAATGAATTATAATCATCCTGGTGCAGATGTTCAAAAACTGCCAGGCAAAAGATCATATCAAAATTATTTGATGGAATATTATTTACGCTACCGGCTATTTTTATTTTCGGATATTTTTCTAAATTAGAAACTGCTTCCGACCTTATATCAGGAGTTGGCTCATACACTGTTATATTGGCAGCAGGAAAGCCTGTTATTATATATTTGCATAATTCCCCGTTTCCACCTCCATAGTCCAGGATATTGCCAGAAAAAGAATCTGGAAATTTATTCATTGATAATAGTGCATGCCTGTATCTTATTCTATGGAGTTTTCTTTTTATTATATTCGGATCTCTTATAGTAACATTTGCATAATGGGTTCTTGGCATTAATACTCCATATTTAGTTTGTATCAATTGTTATTAATTTTAGACCTATAATTGAAAATTTCAAGTTGACTATTGTAATATTGCTGCCAGTTTAAATTTTATTAATGTTTTTATTCTCGACTTAATAAAGATATAATGATTAAGATTTCCAACTTCAGATAAGAAGAAGTGATTTTTTGTTTAAAATAATATTAAAGAAGACATTTGCATACCTCAAAAAACTGATTAAGAAATTTATGGCAGACGGCTGTCAGATCCTTGCTTCTTCAATAGCTTTTTATTCCATATTATCAGTATTCCCTGCTCTTTTGATATTGATTTCTCTGTCAGGTGTGATAATAAACAGATTTAATATACAAACAAATATACTTGTCTTTATCGAGGAAAGGATACCTATAATATATGGGTTTGTGGATAATAATATTACAAGCATTATAGAAAACCGAGCAAGCATAGGCATAATCGGATTTATCATTTTGTTTTTTTCATCAACATATGTATTTGATTCAATACAGTTTGCCTTAAATAAGATATTTAAAACAGGAGCACACCGGAAATACTGGAAACAAAAATTATTTGGTTTTCTTATCATATTTTTGATATTTATAATAACTGTATTGACTTTCAGTCTTTCAACAGGGCTGTTTTACCTGTCAAATAATCTAATAAAATTTTTGAATATAGGGGAAACTGTATCAGGCGGTTTTTTAAAAATACTTTCTATAGGCACAGGTATATTTTTTAATTTCCTAATATTTATCCTTATATATTATTTCGGCACAAACAAACAGGTCGATTTCCAGCAGATATACCCCGGTGCATTAACGATTGCCGTTGGCTGGGAAGCTGTAAAACATATTTTTATGATCTATCTTGAAAGATTTGCCAATTATCAGCTTACATATGGATCTATTGGTTCAGTTATTGCTTTTCTGCTGTGGGTTTATATTTCCGGTATGTTGCTTCTGCTCGGGGCCGAAATAAATTCTCTTAGATATGGGGATTAATGAGTAGATATATATTAATCAATTGAAAGCAATAAAACAGATTAATTTTTACCATCTATTCTCCATCCCCTTATAGCATGGTCATCGTTTTTCTTTATAAGCAGCCAGTCATTATCCTTTGCTTTCTTTAATCTTACGAATGCAAATTCTCCTTTTAATTTTCTGCCTTCAAGATTTATCGTGATATGTCCTTTTTTAAACCCTTCCTTTATTTTTTCTTCCGAACTTTTTTTATCCTCAGAATCTATTGCAAGGTATGTACCTTGGTCCCATATCTCGACTTTTCCTGCACCATAATTACCCTCTGGAATTATTCCTGAGAAATCCTTGTATTCAAGTGGATGGTCCTCTACGAATACTGCCAGATGTTTTTCTGAAGGGTCCATACTGGGTCCTTTAGGTACCGCCCAGCTTTTTAATACACCTTCAAGCTCCAGCCTGAAATCGTAATGCAGGGTGGAAGCATAGTGCTTCTGGACTACAAATACAGGGCGGGTGTCTTTTTTTTTATTATTGCCTGATCGGGGTTCGGAAGTAGACCGGAAATCCCTTTTCTCTTCATAATCTTTAAGAGTCATTTTTTATTCTTTTATTTAAAAAAGTGTTACTTCAAATTTTTTCTTTCATGAACCCTGCTTCTTAAGCTGTCAACTTTTTTTATTATAACATATATTGATATTTTCTCATTTTGAGTTTTGTTTTATAATTAATACACTTTTATTACTGAATAAATACTTATACGATTGCTTTAAATATTCTTTAAAATGACCCAGGAAGAAAGAAAAAGAACTGCTATTAATAATATACTTGATTCTGCAGAAGAATATATTCAAAAAAATGGTGTAAATAATATAGATATAAAT
This sequence comes from uncultured Actinomycetota bacterium, assembly GCA_964426155.1. Lineage (GTDB taxonomy): Bacteria > Actinomycetota > Humimicrobiia > Humimicrobiales > Humimicrobiaceae > M55B120. Next base: position 4,133 of record CAYROY010000147.1, on the reverse strand, counting down.
AAAATCTGTAAATCAGCCGGGCTCACAAAAGGTGCTTTTTACCACCATTTTCGTAATAAGCAGCATCTGCTGCTGAGTCTTTTCAATAGATGGATAGTCAAGGTATCTTCTGAAATAGAATTAACTGAATATAAAGATACCGATCCGGTTGATTTAATAATTCAAATAATTGACAGTATATCACCTGCATTCATACGTTCAACAAATCAGCTTCCGATGTTTTTAGAACTGTATATCAAGGCTATAAATGATAAAAAATTAAAAAAATATGTAGTGGAATCATATAACAGTTTCATATCTTTTTTCTTAGAAGTTTTGAAGAACGGGATGGATAGAGGACTTGTTAAAAAAGGTAATCCTGTTCAGCTTTCAAAAATACTGTTTTCCTTAACTCTGGGCTTATTGATACAGGGGTTGATAAATCCCGATAGCGAGAACTGGCAGAAAATAGCCAAAAAGAGTGTCAGTCTTATACTTTCCAAATAATATTTTATTTTTAAGCTATAAAAAATATATAAAATATTGTTGACTAATTTTGATACATACCTTAAGATTGTATATATTTATTATTTATAAAAGGGGATGATATGAGCAAAGTAGCCCTAATAGTTGGCGGAATAATTCTGATTATTCTGGGAATATTAGCGATTATACCCGCCCTTGATTTTGCCGCACTGTGGCTGGCAATAGTTCTATTGATACTGGGAATAGCAGGTATAATTCTAGGAGCCATTTCCGGAAAATGATTTCATAAACAGACTGAATTCATACAAGGACTCCAGAATAATGTATTGTTTTGGAGTCCTTATTGATTTAATAATTCCATTCATATAATTCTCCACATTATTACAAGTATATTTATAAAAGATTATGTAGATTCAGTGTTGATTCCTACAAGTAAGTTGCATGTCTGCAGTAGGTTTATGGTGAGTCCGGAGAGCGTATAAGAAAGTGTTCTGGTAAAAATAATATTAGAGTAATAATATATAGGAAGTATAAAATAAAATTAGGGGGGATAGGAATAAGACTTGGAATAATAGGCTTTCCCAATGTTGGCAAAAGTACAATTTTCAATGCAATTACAGCAGCAGGTGCGGAAGTATCAAATTATCCATTCTGTACAATTGAGCCCAACAGGGCAACTGTCCCTGTACCTGACGTTAGACTTAAGAATCTTGAAGAAATGGTAAGACCTGATAAAACAACACCTGCAGTTATAGAGTTTGTAGATATTGCAGGCCTTGTTAGCGGTGCACATGAGGGTGAAGGACTCGGAAATCAATTTCTATCAAATATCAGGGAAGTAGATGCAATAGTGCATGTTGTACGATGCTTCAAGGATGAAAATATAGCCCATGTTTCAGGTAAGATAGACCCCGTAAGAGATATAGAAGTAGTAAACCTGGAACTTATTTTTGCTGATATTGAAAGCATAGAAAAGAGGCTTGAAAAAAGCCGGCGCAGGGCCAAGAGCGGGGAAAGAGACATTATAAAGGAAGTAGAGGCATTAGAAAGAATAAAGGATGAACTTGATAAAGGAAAATTACTCAGGAATATTGAACTTTCAGAGTTTGAAAAGAAGCTGGCGGAAAGCCTTTTTTTACTTACAGACAAGCCTGTGATATATGCATTAAATATTTCAGAAGATGATATAGGAAGGGATAAAAATAACCCAATTATTAAAAATGTAAGGGATTATGCTGCAGGTGAAGGATCAGGAGCAATACTCATAAGCGCAAAAATAGAAGAAGAACTTCTGCAGCTTGATGAAGATGAAAGGCTGCAATTTATGAAAGAGATGGGAATCCCTGAAACAGGTATGGACAGGATGGTAACTTCATGCTACAGGCTTATGGATCTTATAAGCTTTTTCACAATCAAATTACCTGAAGTCAGAGCCTGGACTGTGAAAAGGGGAACTAAAGCACCACAGGCCGCAGGCAAGATACACACTGATTTCGAGAGGGGATTTATTGTTGCAGAAGTTATAGATTACCAGACTCTTATGGATGAAGGCTCCTTTCATGCGGCAAGGGAAAAAGGTCTGGTCAGACAGGAAGGAAGACAATATGAAATAAGGGATGGTGATGTAATTTTATTTAAATTTAATATATAGACTTAAAAGATCACAGATTTAAATAGTCACCCATCTCATCTACTAGTCTGCTGAATATCTTCAATGCCCTTTCGACGGGCGCGGGAGATGCCATATCTACACCGGCTTTCCTTAGAAGCTCGATCGGATAATCTGAATTGCCGCTTGACAGAAATTCCATATATCTTTCTAGCGCTCCATTTTCACCACTTATTATCTTTTCTGATAGTGATACTGCAGCTGCAAATCCTATTGCATATTTATATACGTAAAAGGACATATAAAAATGTGGTATCCTTGCCCATTCAAGGTCGATCTGAGGGTCTATTACAACTTTTCCACCGTAATACTTTATGTTAAGATCATGATATATTTCAGATAGACTTCCTGCTGTGAGCGGGATTTGACTTTCTGCATTACTGTGTATTATCTTTTCAAATTCTGCAAACATTGTCTGCCTGTAAACTGTACTTCTGAACTGCTCGAGATAATAATTCAGGATATATTGCTTCTTTTTATTGTCTTTTAGCGTTTCAAGTAAATGATCAGTAAGAAGGATCTCGTTCATTATTGAAGCAACTTCGGCCACAAAAATTTTATATCCAGCTCTTATATATGGTTGATTCTTATTAGAAAAAAAGGTGTGCATTGCGTGACCCATTTCATGTGCGAGTGTATAAGCATTATTAATCGTGCTTTCATAATTCATAAGGACATATGGATGGATGCCATAACATCCCGCTGAATACGCTCCGCCTGTTTTACCTTCGTTCTCATAAATATCCACCCAACCTCCGTCAAGACCGCCCTTTAAGATTTTTATATAATCACCGCCCAGTGGGCTAAGGCTTTCTAATACCATTTCTTTTGCTTCCCGGTAAGAAATGCTGAAATCCACATCCGGGATTATAGGAACATGTATATCGTACATATGCAGTCTGTCAAGACCAAGAGCTTTTTTCCTGAGATCCATATATCTGTACATAGGTTCCAGGTTTTTTGATACGGTGCTTATAAGATTGTCATACACTGATGTATCTACATGGTCATCAAATAGTGCTGCCTTAATACTGGAGGAATAATTCCGGACCCTGCTAAAGAAAATATCTTTTTTTATACTTGAGGAAAGTGTGGATGATAAGGTATTTTTAATATTTCCATATGTATTATAGAGGGCATTAAATGAATCCATCCTTACGCGCCTGTTTCTGCTCTCCATAAATTTTGAGTATCTTCCCTTGGTAAGCTCCACACTTCTATTTTCTTCATCTTTTATTATGGGGAATTTGATATCAGCATTATCAATCATAGAAAATATTAATGATGGCGAGTCAGCAAGTTCTCCTGAAAGTGCAAGGATTTTTTCTTTATCTGGTGTAAGTATGTGTTTCCTTTTTCTGGAAATATCTTTCAGGAAATGTGTGTAATCAGATAGGTCCCTGTCCTCTTTTAATAAATTATTTAATTCCAGAGGGTCGATTTTCAATATATCAGGTATTAGAAAAGAGCATGTGCTTTCTGTTTCTACGAGGAGTGATCTTGCCCTATCGAAGAGAGCCTGCGAATCCTGATCTGTATTATCCTCATCTTTTTTTAAGTGAGCATATACAAAAAGTTTCTCGACTTTTTTTAAAATGTCTGTGTAAAGTTTGAGGATTTTTGAAAGCTTATCGGGTGAATCAACGAGTATTCCCGAAAAGCCTGCCATAGAAGGAAGACTCTCCCGTACGGTTTTGCAATCCTCTTCCCATTTGCCTGTAGAATTATAAATATCTTCAAGAGACCATTTATAATCTTTTCCTATTTCATTTCTTTTCTTTTGCTTATTTACTTTCATTTTGATACAGGTCCGCAAAAGGACCCTTACTCCCTTACTAAGATTTTATAAAGTAATAATTATATAAAGTGTTTATTCAGTTTACCAGATTGTTTTTTAGCTTCTTCATTTGTATAATAAATTTTAATCTTTATAAAGCATTTAAACTCTTAAACTATGTAGAAAGGAATAGTTGGAACATAGAGGTAGAAAAGAATCAAT
>CAYROY010000146.1:0-3595 GCA_964426155.1 uncultured Actinomycetota bacterium | reverse complement strand
ATTCTATTAACGACAAATGTATTGTCATCGCCTCCGATATGCCATTTATTTCTTTCAAACTACTCGAAACAATTAAAAAAACTGCTGAAGAAAATCCAGATTTTGATTCGGTGATAGTAAAAAGTCACAAGGAGGTAGAGCCGCTTTGTGGAGTATATTCAAAGCGATATATCAAAGTAATAGAAAATAATATAAGGGATGGCAATTACAGGATTTCTGATGCGCTTTGCGCTTTAAGAGTTAAATGGTTGGATGTTATGAAAATTAACTCAGCAGGGATTGATATTTATAATTTTTTTAATATAAATTCAATGGAAGACAACACCAGATTTGAAAAAATCCTTAAAAAAGGAATAGAGGGATATGATCCCTATAATTTTAGTGGCAAGGCAGTCAGTAAGTGGGAAGACAACTTTTTTAGAGGGTATTGTAAGGGAGATAAAAAGTAGAAGATATAAAATAGTTACACGAAAAACACTTCTCATAGAAATTGATCGGAATATATGTATTATCTATTATTACTGGAACATCTTTTTTAGCATCCTGACAATTATACCGGGTTTTTCAGCACTGCCTTTCCGGTAATCAGAAACCAATTCTGATCCTGCAAGTTCCCCCGCTATTTCAAGGGCTTTTTCGCTTCCCCCCATATAATCTATAAGTCCAAGCCTTAGGGCTTCTTCCCCCAGGAAGGTTTTACCAGAAGTGATATCTTCAAGAAGTTTTTCGTCTTTTATATTTCTGTTTACTCTTATCTCATTGATAAAATATTTGTTAAAAGAATCAACGTGCTCTTCTATAAACTTTTTTTCCCTTTCGGACATCTGGGAATAAGGAGAGCCCACACCTTTATATTCACCTTTTGCAAATGTATCTATTTTTATACCAATCTTTCTGGCCAGTTCCGATAAATCCAGACGGTCAGCCCTGGTGCCTATTCCTCCTATACTTGAAAGTGGATCAGCAACTATTTTATTACAGGCAGAAGCTATCCAGTATGCTCCGGAAGTTCCGTGTTCCCTTATTTGAGCTATTACCGGCTTACTCAGGCTTTTTATGGAATCTGCAATTTCCTTGCTGGCATAAGGGGTACCGCCCGGTGAATCTATTTCAAGGATTAAAGCCTTTACTTTTTGTTCTCTATCAACAGCTTTCAGATATTTTACAATATCATCTGAAAAGGTAGCACCTCCTCCCGCAAAAGGCATCATTGGTATAAAACCTGTGGGAGAAGATTCCCCGGAAACAATCATTCCCCTGATAGGGATTATTCTTGCTACGGCCTTTTTCAATTTAAACACCTCCTCACAACTATATTTTATACCAATTTAAGGCAAGTTATAATACTATAAGAATAATAAATTATTAGTAAATCCTTAATAGTATTAATCACTCCAATTTTTATTTAACTTTATAATATCTTCTGCAAATCTTTCCAGGTCTTTATTTGAAGTTCCTCTTTTTTTGTTGATAATTTCGGCCAGTCGTTCCTGGGCATCTAGCAGTTTCTGATAGACAAATGAAATTTCTGCAGGTTTTTCAATAAAAACAGCCTTTTTCTCAATCTCAGCACCGGGAACAATAAGACTTCCGTTACTTAAATCATAGGTTGACATATAAAGAGGAGCATCAGCGGAAAACCCTGACTCGTTAAGAGTATCAACAAATTTTTCACTTACAGAATCCTCGACATGGACAACAAAAACTTTTTCAGGTTTTTTATTGAAATTATTTATCCATCTAAGAAGCCCATCTTTGTCTGCATGGGCAGATAGGCCTGTAAAATTATAGATAGTTGCCTTGACTGCGATCTCTTCTCCGTATATATTGACTTTTTCTGCACCATCTAGCAATATCCTTCCCAGTGTGTCACAGGCCTGGTACCCCACAAATACTACAGAGCATTCCTCCCTCCATAGATTATGCTTTAGATGGTGCCTTACTCTTCCTCCTTCACACATACCGCTGGAAGAGATAATGACTTTTGGAACCGGGTCATGATTTAAAGCTATTGACTCCTGGGTCGAATCAGTAAAGGATAGATCCTTAAACGAGATAGGATTTTGTCCTTTATCCAGGATACCCTTTGTCTGACGGTCTCCATAAAGGATCAAATCATTCTCATATAATCTAGTCGCTTCAGATGCAAGAGGGCTGTCTACATATACAGGAAAATCTGGATTGGAGACCAATCTTTTTTCCTTGATCTCTCTTAAGAGATATAAAACCCCCTGTGTCCTGCCTACAGCAAAAGAAGGAATAATTATATTTCCCCCTCCTGAAAGTGTTTTATCGATTATCTCGGCAAGTACTGATATGCTGCTACTGGTTTTTTCATGATTTCTGTCTCCATAAGTTGCTTCCATTACTACATAATCAGCTGATTCTAGATACTGGGGGTCTCTGATTATCGGCTGATCTATATTTCCTATATCTCCTGAAAAAGCTATTTTTCTATTTACAGTTTTTTCACTTAAAAAAACTTCAACTGATGCTGATCCAAGGATATGTCCTGCATCGACAAAATTAAATTTAATTGAGTCACTTAAATTTACTATCTTACCATAATCACAGGGTACCAGGTATTCCAGGGTTTTTTCGACATCAGCCATATTATAAAGGGGTTCAACCCTGGCTTTGCCGGCCCTTTTGCCCTTTTTGTTTTCCCATTTTGCATCCATCTCCTGGATTTCTGCAGAATCCTTTAGCATTATTGATAGTAAGTCACATGTAGCTTTAATTGCATATATCCTTCCCCTGAAGCCATTCTTAACAAGTAACGGTAATCTTCCGCTGTGATCGATATGTGCATGTGTTAATATGACAAAGTCTATATCACGAGCATCAAACGGCAGTGCCTGATCATCTTTTACGTCACGCCCCTGCTGCAGGCCGCAGTCTATCAGCAATCTTTCTCCGCCTGTCTGGATGCAGTGACAGCTTCCAGTCACTTCCCTTGCAGCACCATAAAATATTAGTTCCATTTTTCCCGCTTTCATCCATTGGGTAAATAATTAGATTATTGCTTTTATTTTATTGTTATGCAAATTTTTTCCAATAATTTTTTATATAGAAGCCGGATATTTTGTAATTTTCTTACACAAGATTCATATACATGCTATTTGATGATTTATTATGAAATTGTATAATTTGCTGACAGTTTTTTCATCAGATGATAATATTTAAGGATGAAATATCTGATATTATTTTTAGTTTTCAGTTTTTTCGGAGTTGGAGTAGAAGTATTTTTCTCCTCGATACATGATTATATAAGATACAGGGATACTTCTCTTAAAGGCAGGTCATATCTCTGGATGTTTCCTCTTTATGGTATCTGGGGTATTGTAATAGGCCCACTGTATTATATTTTAAGAGGCATACCCTTCTTTGCCAGGGGTTTTATCTATCTGGTCATAATTTTTATAGGAGAGCTGGGATATGGTTATTTTTTGAAGGCAACTATCAAAAAATGTCCGTGGGAATACAGGGGCAAATGGACAATAGGGGGAGTAGTCAATATCATATATCTTCCTTTCTGGCTGATATTTGGTTATATATCAGAACTTCTCTACAGAGGGTTTATAGAGATAACTAT
>CAYROY010000145.1:0-5746 GCA_964426155.1 uncultured Actinomycetota bacterium | reverse complement strand
AGAAAGGGGACGGACTGCCGCTGAATCAATGGCAGAACTGTTAAAGAGCAAGCTGCGTCTGAAAAGTAAATGATATTGAAGATATGGATCAAAGCTTCACATTACCGGGTATTCGTAAAAGTTGTTCAGTGATATTCAACTACCACCGTTTCTTTTTTTATTAATAAGGTCTGTTTATTGCATAGTCTTATTAATAAAGTATTTTTTAAATTCTTAGTGAATTAAATGATTATTTATATATAATATATCAGTAATTGAAAAAGGTTATCAATCAGGAGGAAAAATGCCGGGTATAAAAAATTATGAAATTGCAGTAATTCCAGGAGATGGCACCGGACCAGAAGTTATAAAAGAGGGCAGGAAGGTGCTTGAAGCTGCGGGGGAAAGAACAGGCATAAATCTATCATTTGAATACTTTGATTATGGCGGCCAGAGGTTTCTTGAAACCGGCCAGACCATAAAAGATTCAGAAATAGACGAGCTCAGAAAATTTAAGGCTATCTATCTTGGCGCGTTAGGTAATCCTGAAGTTGCCCCGGGCATACTTGAACTGGGAATACTTCTAAGGTTAAGATTTTCACTGGACCAGTATATAAATTTAAGACCGGTTAAGCTTTATCCCGGTGTGGAATGTCCGCTCAAGGATAAGGGTCCCGATGATATAGACTTTATAGTTGTAAGGGAAAATACAGGCGGCCTATATACGGGCCATGGAGGAATAAGCAGGAAGGGGTTTATAAATGAAGTTGCGACTCAGATTATGGTCTATGACCGTCAGACGGTAGACCGCTGTCTTAGATATTCTTTTGAGCTTGCAGCTGAAAGGAAGAGGGAAGGAAAGCCGGGAAGACTCACCCTGGTGAACAAGACAAATGTACTGACCTATGTGGGGGACCTCTGGTTCAGGGCCTTTATGGAAATGAAGGAAGAATATCCGCAAATAGAGACAGATTATAATCATATAGATGCAGCATGTATGTGGATGGTAAAGAATCCTGAATGGTTTGATGTGATTGTAACCCCTAATATGTTTGGAGATATAATAACTGATCTTGGTGCGATGATACAGGGGGGTATGGGTATTGCTGCAGGTGGAAACATTAATCCCGAAGGTACCTCCATGTTTGAGCCTATAGGCGGTTCGGCACCGAAATATACAGGCATGAATATAATAAATCCCCTTGCAGCAATTGAAGCAGGCAGGATGATGTTAAAGCACTTAGGAGAGGATAAAGCTGCAGGTTTAATAGAGGACGCCGTATCCTATGCCTGCACAAGGGTAAAGGACCTTGGTGCCGGCAAGATGGGTTATTCTACATCAGAGATAGGGGATATGGTAGCTGAACATATAACAGGAAATTTAAAATGACTTATGATAATAGCTTATAATATTTAAAAATAGGAAAATAAGAAACAGGAAGGACAGCTCAACCTTTCCTGTTAATAATTATTACTTTTTAACTTCTTTTATAAAGCCCTATCAACTCCGCACTATCAATAGTGTGTCCCTTCATTGCTTTTTCAATATCATTTGCGGCTGCAGAAGCATCCAGATCCAGTACAGTATCAAGAGCATATAGTTTAAAAAAGTAGCGGTGCGTACCTGAGGGCGGACATGGACCTCCGTAACCTGGTTTCCCGAAGTCTGTCTTTCCCTCAACAGAACCTCCGGGGACGCTGTTTTCCGGAATTTTTGTTACAGACGGATCGATATTCCAGACGGTCCAGTGAATCCAGGTCCCGCCCGGCGCATCGGGATCATCCATTATCAGGACGAGACTTTTGGAGCCATCAGGTATCCCGCTGAATGAAAGTCCGGGACTGATATTGCTGGAGTCACACGTAAACTTTGCCGGCATCATCTTATTGTTTTCAAAAGAATCGCTCTGGATTTGCACTTTAGTCATCTCCTTTCTTTTATTCTTAATTTTCCTGACAACTATATAAAAATTTAAGTTTATATAAAAAGTAAGACCATTAGCAGATAGAAACTTAAAGAGATTTTTATATTCTGATTATCCTCTATTTAAAATAATCACCCTTAATATTAATAATATAATATTTACCGACTTTTTTCATGCCGCGTTTAGTTAGCTGGATTTCCCGTATTTAATGTTTATGGGTTTACCAAAACCACCTCCTCCGGGAGTTATTATAGTAATAAGGTCACCTTTATTGAGTAACAAACCGGAATTTTTAGAAGGAAGAGTTGTGGAATTATTCAGAATAAACTTTCCACATTTTCCGTTTTCTCCGCCATCCCACCCCCAGGGTGGTATCTTATGCCTGTCTCCATGTGATGAGAATATAATATCATTCTCCAGAACCCTTATCTTTCTCTCAAGCCCCATTCCTCCTCTGAACCTGCCCTCTCCGCCTGAACCTGGAACAAATTCATATTTTTCTATCCGAAGCGGAAACTCTGACTCCAGTACTTCGATGGGTAGGTTGGAAGTATTTGTTATATGTACCTGGACACCGTTAAGACCATTACTTGTACCCGATGCCCCTGAACCGCCTCCTATTGCCTCTACATATACAAATTTGTTTTCTTTTGAGAATACGACAGCGGTACTGGCATCGTTAGACCCTGCAACCGCTTTATCGGGGATTGCTTTGTTAAAGGCTCCTATCAACGTTCCGGCAATCCTCTGACAGGTATCAGTCCTTGCCCCTACTGCTGCAGGTTCAGCCGGATTTAGAATACTTTTATCCGGGATTATTATTTCCAGTACACTTTCTATTCCTGCATTGGCAGGAAGCTCCGGGTCCAGAAAAGCTTTTATAACATAGTAAATGGTTGCAAGAAGTGCGGAATAGACCACATTTACTGCACCCCGGGTCTGTGGACCTGAGCCACTGAAATCTATTTTAAGTCTATCATTTATAATTTCAATGCAGGTTTTGATTGGAATAGGTTCCTGGCTTACCCCGTCATCGTCTAGTTTGTCTTCAAAGCAGTATGTACCATCTGGTATTTTCTTTATTTTTGACCTGAGTCTTCTTTCACTATAATTGATAAGCTCATCCATGGATGCAAGAATAGCTTCATCACCGTATTTATTATAGGATTTCTCAAGGTATCTTATGCCTATATTATTTGTGGCTATCTGTGCTTCAAGATCAAGTTTCCTCTCCCCCGGTATCCTGCAGTTTTTAATGATCATGTTTAAAAGAGCTGAATCAATATTGCCCTTTTTAACAAGTTTTATGGGCGGGATCCTCAACCCCTCCTCATAAATGGATTGCGCATTTCCTGCAATTCCACCAGGATGTGCACTCCCAATATCCGAATGATGGGCAATATTTGCTGTAAAATTTACTAACCTCTTATTTCTGAAGAAAGGAGTTACAATATTTATATCGGGAAGGTGGGTTCCTCCATAATAAGGATCATTTGATATAAAAACATCTCCTCTGAAAATATTGCCTGAAAATCTGGCACATATTTCTTTTACTGTACCCATCATCGATCCCAGATGCAGCGGGATATGTTCGGCCTGGACTACGGGCCTTCCCCTGCCGTCAAAGATAGCAGTAGAGCAATCTCTCCTTTCTTTGATGTTTGCGGAAAAAGAGCTTTTTATAAGCACCGAACCCATAAGCTCTGCAATTGTCTTCAGGTGATTTCCGATTATTTCTGCTGTTATCCTTTTTACGTTATTCATAATATTAATTTGCCTTTTCAACTGGCTTGACGATCACATTACCCATTCTGTCAATTTTGGCCGTATTTGCTGGAGGGATAACTATTGTAGAATCAATTTCTTCAATAATTGCGGGACCCTCGATCTTTTTTAATGAAGGAATAAGTCGTTTATTATAAATGGTAGTACTAATAGGTGTATTTTCATCAGGAAAAAATACTTTTCTCGTTTTTCTTGTAAATTTGTTTGCACTGTCTTCCGAATGATAAACAGCTGATTTTAAATCTATAGAGATAAGTCCGGTGCATCTCAATCTAAGATTTACTATTTCAATTTTCTTATCGATATGCATATGGCCGTATGTCTCCATATGTTTTTTGTGAAATGAATCCTCTATCTTTTTGAAAGACCCATCTATAATATCTTTTCTTTCTACAGGTATGTTTATTTCATAATTCTGGCCTGTGTACCTTATATCCATTGACCATAAACTCTTACGCTGCTCTTTCTTTATATTTTCCTTTTCAAACCATAGATCTGCTTTTTTTTCTATTTTTTCTAAAAATGGCTTTAACCTGTGCTTACCCCTTACGGTCCTTACAAAATCCATTACAAGATCACTGCAGAAAAGCCCTGCAGCAGAAAAGACACCTGGATTGTCAGGTATGATGACTTCGTCTATTCCCAGCTCTTTTGCTATATAAGCTGCGTGCATGGGCCCTGCACCCCCAAAAGCCACAAGTTTCATTTCTTTTGGATCCAGACCCGCTATTGCAATCATTTTTTTTATATTTTCTGATATATTCGAAGTGATGACCTGTACAATTGAAGCTGCGCCTTCAATCAATGACATTTCAAGAGGTCCAGATATGGCTTTGTCTATCACGGATCTGGATTCGTTGATATCGATTTTTACCTTTCCTCCAAGAAGTACTTCTGGATCCAGCAGCCCCAGTACGAGATTTGCATCTGTAAGAGTCGGTTCTTTTCCACCCTTACAATAGCACGCGGGTCCGGGATCCGAACCAGCACTCCGGGGGCCGACTTCAAGAAAGCCACCTTCGTCAATTGATGCAATACTGCCGCCGCCTGCCCCGATAGTGTTCACATCTATAGTAGTAAACTTAATGGGAAAACCATCAATTTCTTTATTGGTTGTTGTAACAGGGATGTGATTTATAATTAGCGATATATCTGTACTGGTACCACCCATATCAAGAGTGATTAAATTATTATATTTTTTTCCGAAAAGATCTGCTGCACCCATCACACCGGCGGCAGGGCCCGAGAATAATGTCCTTACCGGATAATCCATTGTGCCTTTTGCTGAAGTTATCCCTCCCCCCGATTGACATATAAAGAAAAGAGGATTAATGCTGTTGTCATGTAGTTCCCTTTGAAGTTTTTCAATATATCTTTTGATAACCGGTCCCAGATAAGCATTGAGCACAGTTGTACTCAGTCTTTCATACTCCCGGAATTCAGGGATAATATCGGAAGATATGGAAAAATAAACATCTTCCATCTGACTTTTCATGAGGGAAAAGGCTTTTTTTTCATTAATATCATTGGCATAGGAATTAATAAAAAGGATTGCTACTGCATCGGCTTTTTTCTTTTTAAAATCTGATATGGCGGCTTTTATATCACTGGACTCCGGTTCTTTTATAACTGCACCACTGGCTGCTACTCTTTCATGGACTGTCATTATCATGTCTCTTGCTGCCAGCGGATCGGCCCTGACTGCTCTTAGATCATAGAGCCGGGGTCTTTTCTGTCTTCCTATCTCAAGAAGGTCCCTGAATCCGTAAGTTGTAAGTAGTCCCACCCTGGCACCCTTTCGCTCAATAATAGTATTGACTCCGAGTGTGGTTCCATGCCTTATTTCTTTGATCCGGGATGGGTCTGCAGTAATATTTTTAATTCCGGCTGTTACCGTAGACCAAGGTTTTAAAGTGCTGGTCGGGATCTTATTTATCTCTATTTTCCTGGTTCTATCGTTATATATTATCAGGTCGGTGAAAGTCCCGCCAACATCAATTCCTGCTCTTAACAGTTAGATCGCCCCTTTTAAATAAACTGAGTATCTTTCACTAGAT
>CAYROY010000144.1:0-15049 GCA_964426155.1 uncultured Actinomycetota bacterium | reverse complement strand
GTCTCTTCCTCAGGGATTACTTCTCCAGCACTGCAGCCTGCTATACTGATTAATACTGCCAGACATAGAGAAAATGATGCAACTGCAAGACCTTTATTTTTAAATCTTCTTATTTTTATTAAACTCAAAATTAATTACCTCCGTTAACTATAATATTTTTTTGAAAATAAATTTCTAAATATTATAAATATAATTATAAAAAAGTAAAACGACAAAATAATAGAGAGTATGATAATTTTTTTATTTCTCTGTCTATAAGAGATGTCCTGATATACGCAGGGTTCTCCTATAGATTCCCCGCTTACGATATTTGTGCTTCCGATAAGATTCCCCATAAATGAAACTTCAATTAAGCCTAAATCATCTTTTGCGTCCACAGGCAGATCTGTTTTATTATCATATATTGTTTCTATGACATCTATATTATTATCTTTGATATGGAGCATTTCTACAATATCGTATTCTGGATATAATTCTATATTAACGACTGTATCGGAGCCTATATTTGTGGATGCGACAATTTTTTTTGAATCTATAACTTTAATTTTTTTTATGTTATCATCAGCCCAGTTTATTAATTTTAATGCATCATATTCCCTTTTATCCGCAGTGCTGTTTAGTATTACAGTTATAAGCTCCAGGTCATTTAAGTCCGAATAAGCTGCCAGACAAAAACCTGCGTTTTCGGTATAGCCTGTCTTTATACCTTTTATATAGTTAAATTCAAGAAGCTTGTTTGTACTCTTTAATGGTATTTCTGCATCATTGAGTAAAATGACATCATATTCAATATTTACAATATCTCTGAATATTTCATTTTCCATCGCATATTTGGATATAAGGGCAATATCATAAGCAGTTGTCTTATGATCCGGAAAATCCGAGTCAAGGCCATTAGTGTTCTCGAAATTTGTATTGTATGCTCCAAGCTCTATAGATTTCTTATTCATCATAATAATAAATTCGTCAACACTTCCTGATATATATTCAGCCAGAGCTATGGTTGCGTTGTTATGTGAAGATATCATTGCTGATTTTAATAGATTTAAAAGGCTTATTCTGTCACCTTTGTCAAAATTGAAAGCTGAATGGTTTACACCGGCAGCGCTCTCAGGTATTTCTATGATCTCATTAAAATCGCTTATGTTTTCTATGGCAATGATTCCCGTCATTATTTTTGTTAAACTTGCAGGATATACCTTCTCATTATAGTTTTTTCCCCATAAAATATTACCTGTCTTAAAGTCCATTACTATTGCATTTTCCGCTTCGATCTCTATAGGGTCTTCATATAAGGCTGCAGCTTCATTGTTTAGAAACTGGTGATCTTTTATTACAGATTTGTCTCCCTCTGCATATATAAATCGGGGCATAAATATAAAAAAAGTCGGAAAAACAATTAAAAGGATAAATATATATAATAGGTATCTAGTAATAATGGCTTTATTCATTTATTCCTTTTCCATAAACTTTCTATTTTCTTTCTTCAAAAGTAGTTCATGAAGGTCACATAGATATCTTTCAAGCTTTATTGCCACTTTTCTAGCTTTTTTATGCAGGTCTTTATTTGAGGATATCATAAGAGGCATTATAATCTGCTGGATAAATGATGAATGCCTTACTGCAAAATTTTCAAACATCTTTAAATGTTTTATCTGTATTCCATATTTTAATAATTCCTTTGCCATTTCAACTATATGTATATCATCAGAATTTATCAATAATTCTCCGTTATTATTTTTTGAATCAATCAGGTCATGATCAATAATATCATCTATAAATGACTGCTGTAGTTTTAATTTTTTTCTCAATTCTTCAACTGTAAGATACTTTCTACTTTTTACTGAATCAAATTCATTCTCAAATTCAAGCTGTATATTTTTAAGGCTGGCTCCTTTTTCACTATATTCTTTAAATTCCTTAGAATCTAATTTTTCTTTTATTACATCAAGAGGGAGATAAAAATCCTTCTGTAGCTTTAAAATAAAGTTTATTTTCTTTATATCATCCTCTGCATATAATCTGTATTTATTGATTCCTCTTTTTGGGTTAATCAGACCCTGAGATTCGAGAAATCTTAGTTTACTGCTTCTTATGCCAGGATATGACTTTTTTAGCTGTTTTATAAGCTTTCCTATCGTCAGACCATTTTTTATATCTCTATCTTTTACCATGATATTAATCTATATAGTTGAAAAATAAATAAATATATATTTTCCTATCTGTATACGGTCACCATTTTTTAGCAGTGCTTCATCTACAATATTGTTATTAATATAACTTCCATTGAGACTTCCTGAATCTATAATCCTATAATCATTTTCCTCTTTTTTTAAAACAGCATGCTTCCTTGAAACGGTAATATCATCAAGAAATATATCTGATTCAGGGCTTCTGCCAATTAGTAATTCTTCCTTATTAATAAAAAATTTATCTCCCAGACCTGGTCCCTTTATTACTATCAGCCCGACTTTTCCTCTGGGAATTTTTTTAATATAAGAAATAATATTTTCCGGAAGTTCACTTGTAATACTTATTCCATTTTTCTTTATTGACTCGGTATTATCTTTTTTAGATTTTTCATTCATTTAATCACAGATCTTGTTAATTGTTTTTATTATATAACTTTTTAATGCTTCAAAATAATCTTTATCTGTAGATTCTATATAACATCTGATGAGGGGCTCGGTACCCGATGGACGTACAAGAAACCAGCTTCCGTCATCAAAGATTATCTTTGTACCGTCAATCTCTACTAATTCTACAGCAACTCTGTTAATTATTTTATCACCTGTTATCCTTGAAAAGAACCCTATAACTTCATTCTTTTTATTTTCCGGTATTTTTATATCAAGTCTGATATTATAAAATTTACCAAACTTTGAATATATTTTATTTAAGAAATCAGAAAGATAGTAATTTTTATATTTTTTCATTAAATAAGCCTGTATTTCCAGGAGCATAATATTAGCCAGTAGGCCGTCTTTTTCAGGAATATGTCCCTTTATGCTCATTCCCCCGCTTTCTTCACCGCCAATTATTATTCTACCACCTAACATCTCTTTACCAATATATTTAAAACCTACTGGTTTTTCTATTATTTTGATACCCTTATCAAGGCAAATTGCATCAAGAAGGTGGGTTGTTGCCACGGTTCTGACAACAAAATCTTCAGAATCAATTTTTTTGACATTTAGAAGATAATATAAACATATTGAAAGGACATTATTGGGGCTCAAAAATATTCCCCTTCCATCTATAACACCGAATCTGTCACCATCTCCATCCAGTGCAATCCCTATATCAGAACCATTGTCAATAATAGATTGCTTTAAATCTTTAAGGTTATTTTCTGAAGGATCTGGAAGTCTTCCTCCAAAAAGTGCATCTCTCTTATTGTTTAATATTACTGTATCGAGTTTGAGATAATCTTTTAGGATACTGGGGAATATGTTAATAGCAGCTCCATACATCATATCTGCAGAAATTTTTATTCCCGACTCCATTATAAGAGAGGTATCAAAAAGCGAAAGAAGATTATTTATATATCCATCAAATTCAGAAATGTATTTGATATTATTACTTTTTATGTTAACTCCCTTATCACCAGGATTTATTGCCTTTATTTTACCTTTTAGTATCTGACTCAAGTAGTTTTCAATCTCATCTGTAATATCTGAATCTGCAGGGCCTCCGTAATAAGGTATGAATTTTATACCATTATACTGCGGTGGATTATGGCTTGCGGTTATCATTATACCACCACTCATATCCATGTTCCTTATCATAAAGGCTGTTACCGGAGTTGGTATGGATTTCTTTGATATAAAAACCCTGTGTCCCATAGCAGCAAGTGTTTTTCCTGAATCAAGAGCGAATTCTTCTGATAAAAACCTGTTATCATATCCTATAAATATTCCATTTTTATTTGAAGATTTTTTTAAATATTCACTTATTGCCTGCGTTACGAGCGACAAATTAGCAAAAGTAAAATCCCTTGCTATTATTGAACGCCATCCATCTGTTCCAAATTTAATCATGTCACTTAAAGTTAAAAATATTAAAGCTAAACATGGTCGGGAGAGAGGATTTGTTCTTTCGTCTCGCCTTGCTCGCTGCAGAGACGCGGACTCCTGCGCTTCGCTTAGTCCGTCCTTTCAAATCCCGGGATATGGATCCACCATATCCCATAAATGTCGCCTCCTTTAAAGCTATAATATCAAGCTAAACATGGTCGGGACGAGAGGATTTGAACCTCCGGCCCCCAGTACCCCATACTGGTGCGCTAGCCAAACTGCGCCACGTCCCGACAGATACATTCTAAATTAATAATATCAATTAGTAAAGAAACAGCTTTAAGCTTACAAAGCATCTTTCATAATAAATCTTCAATTTCAGATTTAAACTTTCGCCCCATAAGTCTTTTTACTGATAATTCAGGGCTGAGGTTATTATATATTATATTGTATATGCATTCTGTTATCGGTAATTCTATATTATTTTCACTGGCAATCTCAAAAACAGCTTTTGTGGTGCTGATACCTTCAGCAACCATATACATACTGCTCCTTATATATTCTATGCTCTCACCTTTTCCAAGTCTCTCTCCAACATCTCTATTTCTGCTATTTTTACTTATGCATGTTGCTATAAGGTCTCCCATTCCAGCTGCACCCGTAAAAGTAACTGGATTGGCACCCATCTTAATACCGAACTTTGAAAGCTCATATAATCCGCGTGTTATAAGAGATGCTTTAGTGTTTGCACCGTATCCAAGTCCATCAGAAATTCCGCTTGCAATAGCTATTATGTTTTTTATGGAACCGGCTATTTCTACACCTTTGATATCTTTGTTGGTATATATCCTAAAATATGATGTTGAAATAACGGGTTGTAAAAAATTCAGTAATTCAGTGTTATTCGAAGCGATGACAGATACACTCGGTAGTTTTCTTGCAATTTCTGCAGCGATATTCGGACCAGACAAAGTGCAAATTTTTTTTCTTAATACAGCTGGCAGACATTGATTTAAAACTTCTGATAACCTTAGATTTGTTCCTATTTCAAAACCTTTTGCCACATTTAATACACATTTTATACTATTTTTGGAACTTTCAAGGTTTTTATAAAAACTGACTGCAACCTCTCTTAATGCATGAGAAGGAACAGCAAAAATTACCATATCAATTTTTTTTTCGAAAGCATTATCTTTTTTAAAAAAAGGTATAACATTCTCGGGTATAAAAAGATTGCCAGTATATTTATAATTTTTATGTGTATTTTTTATCTCATCACATGTGCTTTCTCTATGTGTCCATAAACAAATCTCATAATTTTTTTCTGCAAGCATTACAGATAACGTAGTCCCCCAGCTTCCAGCTCCTATAACTATTATTCTTAATTTTTTATTTTTCATATAAAATAATATTAATATTTAAATTTTAGAAAGATAGGATTCCCCATAAAGCCAAATTCTTTTCTTATACTATTTTCAACATACCTTTTTACGTTTACATGCCTGCTTCCATTTATATTTGAAAAGATTAAAAATGATGGAGGTGATGAACTTATCTGCCTTGCAAACTTTATTTTAAACTGTTTACCCTTTACAATTACTGCATTCTTTATGGAAATATTTTTTAAATAATCTGTTAATAAATTATCCGAAATTGTTTTTTCCCTTTCTTTTATTATTGTATTTATCATTTTTAAGAGACTGCCAAAACCTTTTTTTGTTTTAGAGCTTACTTTTAAAAAAGGTATATAACTTGCAAATTTTAGACTATGATCAAATTCTTTTATAAGTTTTTTCAATCTTTCTTCATCAATAAGATCATATTTACTAAATACAGTACAGACCCCGGTACCTTTTGTTATACACATATCTATAATTTTTATATCCTGTCTGGTTACCTGACCCAAGCTGCTGTCTATTAGCACAAGTGCTAAATCGGATGAACCTGCTGCTCTTTCGGCTCTGAGATTACTATAATAATCAAGATCGCTTGATCTTTGTCTGGTTTTTTTTAAGCCTGCAGTATCGATAAAACGATAATGTTTATCCCCGATTTTTACGATACTATCTATGCTATCCCTTGTTGTTCCTTCTACATCGTCTACTATTGCACGTTCTTCCCTTATAAAAGTATTGAAAAGCGTGGATTTCCCTGAATTAGGCCGTCCGAGTATCGAAACTACTGGAACGGTTTCGTTATCATAATTTTCAAAAATGTTTTCTTGGTCGTCTATATTCTCTGTTATAGAATCAAGAAGATCTCCAATATTTATACCATGCTGTGCGGATATTTTTATTGGGTAACCAAATCCGAGTTCAAGATAATCTTCAGTATGGAGATTTTCTTTTTTGTGGTCGCACTTATTACCCACAAATATTATTTTTTCCCCAGATTTATGTAGGATGTCTGAAATATCGCTGTCCAGTGACGATGGTGTCTGAGTAAGATCTATCATAAATATTACAGGATTAGATTCTTCTATTGCTTTTTTAGTCTGTATTAGTATTTGAAGATCAAGCTTATTTTTAGATTTTGGATCAGCTCCTCCTGTATCGAGAAGATAAAAGCTTTTTCTGTTCCATTCAGTAAGATAATATTTTCTATCCCTTGTTATCTTGGGCTGTTCATGGACTATGGCTTCCCTGGTCTGGCATATCCTGTTTACCAGTGTAGATTTTCCGATATTTGGTTTTCCTATGATTGCAATTTTTGGTAGTTTTTCCATATCAAATTATTTTAAAAATATATTATTCTCAATATTCAGTAATCTATGATCTCAATTTTTCTCTTTACATCAAGTATATCTTCTACCGGTGTTGAGGCGCCACCGCATATTCCTATTTTATCATCTTTTTTAAACCATGATGCGTCCATTTCGCTGCTGCTTTGTATATGATATGTTCTAATATTATTTTCCCTTGAAATATCAGCAAGATGAGTTGTATTTGCACTGTTTTTACCACCAACTACAAGCATTAAATCCATTCTTTTTGATAGTTCTCTGACAGATTCCTGGCGTTTTTTTGTTGTATCGCAAATTGTATTTATGATGTACAGCTCTTCTGTAAAATTTATCAGTTCCAGGGCTATTTCTTTGAGTTTTTCTATTTTCTGCGTAGTTTGCACAACTACGCCTATTTTTTTTCTATTATAAACATACTTTTTAATATCTTTTTTACTGTTCACAACAGTAATATTTTCAGGATTTACATTATCTTTTATCCCGCATACTTCAGGGTGATCTTTACTCCCTATAACTACAATAAAAAATCCTATTTTAGAAAGTTCGAAAGCCTTGATTTGAGCATTTTTAACAACAGGGCATGTAGCATCGATTATCTCTATATCTTTTTTACTCTTCAGCGAGTTTAGAAGAACAGGAGACATACCATGGGATCTTACAATAAATACACTTTTATCCTGGACGTCTTCTATGTTATTTACCGATATTAAACCTTTTATTGAAAGTTTTTTAACAACTCCAGGATTATGTATTATGGAACCAAGTGTGTAGACTTTTTTATTCTGTTTCCCATATTTATCCAATGCTTTTTCTGTTATGTTAAGTGCTCTTTTAACTCCGTAACAGTACCCTGAAAAATTTGCAATTTCTATTTCCATTATACCTTCCTGTCTAGACTATCTCGGTATGAAGCCTTTTTATAGATTCCATAGTTTCAGAAACAATTATTGAAACTGCATCTTTTTTACTGTTTTCAGCTATAATCTTTTTTGTGTTGATTATATCTCCAATTATTATTTTTACTTTTGGGAAAAATATTATTTTATGTGGTTTCTGTATTATGTTATTGGTTCCCCTTATTGCAACTGGTATTATTTTAGCACCTGATAGTATTGATAAAAGACCTACACCCCTTTTACCCTCCCGTATAATTCCATCTACAGATCTACTTCCCTCCGGGAAAAGACCAAGTAAATTTCCATTTTGTAAAATTTTTAAAGACTTTTCAATGGGTTTCCTATCAAAACTGTCCCTGTTTACAGGAAATGCATTAAAAAAGGTAACCAGATCAGAAATAAACTTTAATGAAAATAATTCCCTTTTGGCCATAAAATAAATAATTCTCGGTATGGAGGCACCAATGACAACCGGGTCTAAATAGCTTATATGGTTTGAGCATATAATATACTCTCCCTTTCGAGGTATTTTATCAGCACCTTTTACGCTCAATCTGTATGATAATCTAAAAATACATAATAGGAAATGCCTTACGAACCAGTGCAATACATTGTAGGCTTTACAATGCTTATATTTTAGTTTTTGTGCAGTCATAATAAAGCTCTTTTATTTTATTTACTACATCAGGTATCGACATATCTGATGTATCTAATTTAATTCCGTCGCCGGGTATTACAAGAGGACTATCTTTTCTATTGCTATCAATAAAATCTCTTTTTTTTATTTCTTCATTTATAAGATTGAGCGTAAACTCTTGATTTTTGGCCTCCATCTGCAATTTTCTTCTTTTTACTCTCTCAGATATACTGGCAGTAAGAAAAATCTTCAATACTGCATCGGGACAAACCACACTTCCAGTATCTCTTCCTTCGAGTATAGTGTTTCCTTCAGATGCAATTTTTCTCTGAATTGACACCAGATATCTTCTTATACCAGGTAATTTGCTTACAATTGATACGGCACTTCCGACCTCGGGGCTCCTTATGCTTTCTGTTACGTCTCTTCCATCAAGAAAAAGCTTTGTATAACTATTTTCATCCGAAGCTATTAGATCTATTTCCAGTTTTACTCCTGATGCAATTTCAAGTATTGACTTCTC
Source organism: uncultured Actinomycetota bacterium (assembly GCA_964426155.1). Taxonomy (GTDB): domain Bacteria; phylum Actinomycetota; class Humimicrobiia; order Humimicrobiales; family Humimicrobiaceae; genus M55B120. The sequence continues at coordinate 6,234 of CAYROY010000144.1, read as the reverse complement.
ATCTTTCAGTCCGATATTATTTTCCAGTGCGATTAATGTTATTGCCCTGTACATAGCACCTGTATCTATATATTTCATTCCAAGATCTCTAGCCAGGATCTTGGCAATTGTACTCTTGCCACTCCCTGCAGGTCCATCTATAGTAATAATGTTTTTATAGGCAGATTTTTTCATATAATCAACTAATATTTTTGAAAATGTTTTCGAAACCGGGGAAGGAAGTATTTATACAATTGGTCCCGGATATGCATACCTTCTCATCAGAGAGCATTGAAAGTAATGAAAGTGACATCGCAATCCTATGATCCCCCAGGCTGTCAAGACTACATCCCTTTATTTTAAGATTTTTATCACCTTTTATTACCAGGCCATCCTTTAGTCCTTTTATATCTATACCGGCTTTTTTAAACTGTCTTACTATAGCTTCTATTCGATCGCTCTCCTTATATCTCAGTTCTCCTGCACCTTTAATGACTGTTGTACCATCTGCTTTTGATGCAGCAACACAAAGCGCAGGTATTTCATCAATTATGTTAGAAACCTTATCGGTATCTATATTAACCGGGGAAAGATCGCTTGAGCCAGCTTCTATATCCCCTACAGGCTCATTGCATATTGTCCTCTTATTTCTTATATTTATTAAACCTCCCATATTTTTAAGTACATCAATTATGTAGCTTCTTGTAGGATTTATTCCAATATCTCTTATAATTATATGCGAATCCTTTAAAATGATTGCTGCAACAATTAAGAATAATGCAGAAGATATGTCTCCGGGAATAGCCAGATCTTTAGCTGCGAGTTTCTTTTTTGGATTAATTCTTGTGTATCTTCCATTATATTCTATATCAGATTCAAAATATTCCAGCATTCTTTCAGTATGATCTCTTGAAACCTGTGGCTGGCTTATCTCCGTAGTCCCTTCTGCATGTAATCCTGCAAGCGTTATACAAGATTTTACCTGAGCACTTGAGATATTAAATTCAAACCTTTTTCCTTTTAGGTTATTGCTGCCAAATATAATTATAGGTGCTTTCTTATTATTGGATCTGCCGTAAACCTCTGCACCCATTTCATTAAGAGGTTCGATTATTCTGGCCATAGGCCTATTGTTTACTGAATTGTCCCCGCTTAGAACAGAGAGTATATTGTTTCCTGCAATAATACCGCTTACCAGGCGTATTGTAGTACCTGAATTGCCTACTTCCAATATACTGTCAGGTTCTTTTAAACCATGAATACCCGCCCCATAAACAACAACCTCATCATCATTAATTTCTATTCTTATACCTAATTTTCTTAATGTTTCAATAGTACATATACAATCTTCTGAAAATAAAAAATTTTTAATTCTTACAGATTTATCTGTCAGAGAAGAAATAATTACGCTTCTGTGGGATATTGACTTATCGCCTGGTATCTTCACATCTCCATTAATACTTTTTATACCACTGAATTCCATATTATACACCAAGTATTTTTTTTACTTTTACTCCATATCCTGCATTTTCTACAGCTTCTCTTGCAATCTTGCTATCATAATCCCCCTGTATAAGTACTTTAAGTATGCCCCCTCCTGAAAATTCCGTTGAATGAAATATAGAAACATCCTCAATATTTATTCCTTTTGAACTGATAGCAAGTGTTATTTCGCTTAAAGATCCGGGCTTATCCTGTATTGCAATCTCTAATTCATACAATTTTGATATATCTTTTTCAACATATTTAGGGAGATTTATCCTTGCTTTTTGTGCTTTTAAATAGTGCTCTCTTATAAAATCCGAATCATTTTCGACAAGACTCTTTTTGAATTTTTCTAAATAACAGGTATAAAGGTCTATTGCTTTAATAATCTCCTCTCTGTTTTCAAGGGAGATGTCGAGCCACATCTTAGTATTTGAAGCTGCAATCCTTGTCATATCTCTGAAACCGCCAGCACATAATTTAAAAAGGTTTTTTAATTTCTTTTGTCTGTCATTAACGATTTCTATAAGGTTTGTTGAAAGAATGTGGGGTAGATGGCTTATAAGGGCTACATTCTCGTCATGTTCCTCAGGACTTATTGAAATTACTCTGGCGCCTATTTTTGTAAGAATATTGTGTATTGCAAGAAGGTGCTCCGTAATCGTATCTTCAGTTGGAGTAAGTATATAAAAAGCATTTTTAAAAAGATCAGGTCTTGCTGATAACACTCCTTCATTTTCTGATCCTGCCATAGGGTGGCCACCTATAAAATATGCATTTTTGGGTAGTATGCTATTAATTTTTTTTACTATTTTCTCTTTTGCACTTCCAACATCAGTTATTATTACATCTTTTTTCAGATTATCTTTAATAGATTTAATTACATCTATAATCCTGCTTAATGGTGTCGCTATTATAATAAGATCCGCATTTTCTGAAGCTTCAATATAGTCTCCTGCAATTATATCTATGATATTTCTATATTTCGCAATGTTCATTGCGTCATTTTCAATATCATATCCAGTGATTACAAAATTTTCATCAAGCTTTTTCAGCGCTAATGCCAGAGATCCCCCTATTAAGCCAAGTCCGATAACAGTAATGTTTCTTATGCTTTTCATATTTTATTAAATAAATGTATATACGTTTAATAGCAATCTATAACTATATAAAAAATATAAACTTTTAACAATATTATCAATTTTTTTAAATTTTTATGAGTGTATTTATAGCAATATAAAAATATATTTATTTTAATATTTTAATTAACATTTTTTCATACTTTTTTCTTACTTTTTCGTACTTTTATATTGACACAGGATATTTTTTTTGTTATCTTTTAAACATCTTGAAACCGGAGGCAACTTTCGAACATAACCTTATAATTGCTTTCGAAAGGAGGCATTATTGGTTAGAAGCTTGAAAAGTCCCTGAGAAAAGTTTTGAGATAGGTCCCGAGATTTTAAGTAGCCTAAAGCGGAAGCCATGGTGAAAGATAACTCGGGATTTTTTAACGTTTACCAATAATAACTTATATTTTATCTGAGTATAGGTTATATTATTGAATACAGGATTATAAATATAAAAATTTTCTTTTCTAATTTTCTCTTATAAGTTTTTCATATTCAGGCACAATATCATCAGTGAATTTTTTCATTCCTTCCCTAGTCTTGTAATGAGACACAAGTTCCTGTATAACTTTGAAAGGAACAGTTGCTATATCAGCGCCTACGAGTGCAGCTTCCCTGACCTGACGGGGATTCCTGAGACTTGCAGCAAGTACCTTTGTCTTTTTAATACCATAGTTATCAAATACTTCTCTTATCATGGCTACAAGATCTATTCCTGATAATACTCCATTATCTTCAAGGATCTCATCATCGACTTCATATCCCATATAGGGAAAATAATCAGATTTTTTAAATTCTATTTTATTTTCTATCCTAATATAATCATCGATCCTTCCAGCAAAAGGAGATACGAAAGTAGCACCAGCTTTTGATGCAAGAAGAGCCTGCTCAGGAGTAAATACAAGTGTGCAGTTTATTGGGATATCTTTATCTGATAGTGTCTTTATTGCTCTTAGTCCATCAAAATCAGTTTTACTATTTTCTTCAAATGAAGGATTTATAGGAATTTTTATATAAACATTTTTTGCAATAGGATTAAACATCCTGAATATCTTGATTCCTTCCTCAACCATTGATTCATAGGTGTTACCGATTACTTCAAGGCTAACGGGCAGGCCCTTTGTAAGCTTTAGGATTTTTATTATATATTCTTTTATATCCATTTCTGTTCCATTTTTTTTAACTTCTTCAACAGCTGCTCTTATAAGAGAGGGGTTTGTAGTAACTCCGTCGAGAATACCGTATGAATGGGCCTTTTTTATTTCTTCCAATTTACCTGAGTCTATAAAAATCTTTATTTTAACCACCTTGCCTTTCACTTTTTGGTCTTTAACCTTATTTTAAGTTAAATTTTTATAAAATTTCTAAAATTCTCAGCCAAATTTTTATGATATTGCTACAGAATTATATCATCTTCCAATATATCATCAGAAAAAACCAATAATTTTAATTAAATCAACATATTACTGATAAAAAACAATAAATACAACCATGTTATCTCAATCTTTTGTTATATTTGAAATATTAAGTTCTTCTATCCTGAAAATAAATTCCTGTTCAACATCAGGTATTCCTTCCCCTTCCCATGAATAGTCAAAACCATCATAATAGTAACTTCCAATATCCATAGTGGTATGCTCGTATATGTATCCCGGTCCTCTTTCTGTTACTATATTGAGAAAGTAGTTGCTCGTCCAGAATTTTTCCTCGGTAGTTATATCTATAGGAACCCAGCCACTGCCGGGTAATTTGATTTCAACCCATGCATGGCCGATATCAATCTCATTATTTTCTTCATATAATATAGTATATACTGGAATTCCGGCAGCCAGCCTTGCTGGTATTCCTGCAGATCTCAACATAGCAGTGTAGAGTATAGAATAATCTGAACAGACTCCCGAACCTTTTTCAAGGATCTGAGAAGCATTCATAAATTCATAATTCCTGTCTTCTGCCCTTTCGTAATCATAATATAGATTCTTTGCTATAAAATAATATATCTTTTCAGCAATCTTGAGCGGGCTTGATTCGTTCCCTACCAGATCCCGGGTAATTTCAGAAATAACAGGATTATCAGAATCAATATAAAAATCTTCTCTGGTATAGTCTGATAAATCGGGATCGTTTTCATAATAGGAAAGATCAGGGTTGATATTTCCATAATCAAATTCATTTACTGTAACATCAAAGATTGCACTTACTGATCTTTTATCACCATGATTTATATCATCATCTATATCAAATTTTAATATTTTATTCCAATGATTGTCATATATCTCGTCTGATACAGGAATGTTCGTTGATATATTACTTATATATTGATACGGCTCATAAGTAAGCGGGATCCTCATCAAACATTCTACATCATCTAAGGATTGTAAACTGTTATTTTTAATAATATATTCTATTTCTAATTTGAAATTATGGGGAACTATATTTAAAACAGGATTATTTACATCTGCTATATTTATTTCTTCCAGGATGCTATCAGTCATCTGGCCATCAGAAACTTCAAGAATAATCTCATAATATCCGGGTTCCGGGAATATTGTATCTATAATTTCTTCATCTCTTATTATAGTGTTATTAATATCCCAGATATATGACAGCTCCATACCTTCAGGGTCAAATGAATCAAGAGCACTAAAAACCAGCGGTGTCCCCGATATGTAATAATCACCGACTTTGTCTCCAAAAACATCCATTGCAGCAAATGGGATAATATTACCGTTTTTTCCAGTAATGAGGTCAGAAATTTCCCCATCACCTTCTGCTGATAGTTCTGTTATAACAAGACCCTCAAACCCATCGGCTATATAACCGTAATTGCCTTTAAGTGTAATGTCATATGATGTGCCACTGGTATTCAACCTGCCGGCGATAGAGGGATTGCTTCTGTCATCTACATTTATAGTATAAATTCCTCCGGTAAGATCTGAGACATACAGAAAATCATCTATCATATCAAGCTCCCATGACCCTCCAGGCAGATCGATATTTCCCATTAGCTCGGGAGAACCTGAAGATATATCTACCACCTGTATCCTGCTGTTAAAATAATCGTCATCTTCTGAGACATGGCTGGAAAGGTAAACTGAATCAACATCAGCGTAGATACCCCAAGAATTTGAAGGAACTTCAATTTTAGAAACTATTGCAGGATTCTTAATATCTTTGATGTTTATTATGATCAGCTCGCTTTTTCCTGTATAGTCCTCTGCTTCATAATCATAATAATTGATATTTAAATATCCAAAATCACCATTAACTGTTATATTGGACGGTGAACCAGGTAGTATAAGTTCACTTTCGATTACCGGGTTTGTCTTATCAGATATATTAATTATCTCAAGTGTATTTATCTGGTTTCCATCATAAGTGCTTGTATTTAAAAATGCATGATTTTTTTCTATATATAAACCAAAAACCGATTTTTTTTCTTTATAGCCGGTATTATAATCCCCAATCACTACCGGGTTTTCCTTATCAGATATATCAACTATTTTAAATCCGCATTCTGAATAGTAATCGTTTTCTTCAGGTATCCACTCTGTATATGAAATATATGCAATATCCTCTTCAACTATGATAATATTTGCAGAATCAATACCGGGGCACTTTCCAGTTATATAAGGTTTTG
>CAYROY010000143.1:0-7867 GCA_964426155.1 uncultured Actinomycetota bacterium | reverse complement strand
AGTCCTGTTATATCAAAACTCACATAACCCCTTATGGCAAGATTTATGCTTGTATCTCCCACCATATATGAATTTCCAACCCATATATTTTCATCTTGTCTGACCCTTCCGCCTTCCATGACTACAATCGGTACCTCCATTGCGGCTATCGGCGGTCCCAGCATGGGGCTTACTTCAACAATTTCTGTCCTTGAATCACTGCCTCCTCTGCCGTCATCCACTTCAACTTTTATCTGATAATCACCTTCAGTATTAGGCATGGTCCATTTGACCGGATTTGTAGAATTGTTCTCAAGGGACCCTCCCGTAACAGACCATGAGTATTCCAGGGTATCGCCGTCAGGATCCGTTGCAGATGCGGCTATTTCATATTCGATACCTACAAAATGGTTCCCCATCATCACAATATCAGATACCCCGGGGGATCTATTACACTCCCAGCTGAGAACGATGGAATCGCGTGCCGCACCCTCTGAATTTGTTGCGGTAGCAGTAAGAGTGTAGCTATCAGAAGGATCCTCCAGGTTTACCTGTACCTTCCTTGAGCCCCATGCACCATTGCTGTCATCCTTCGAAAACTCGACAGCAGGTGTGGGGACACCGGTTACGTCTGCCCTGACCCTCCAGTAGCATACATCATCGGAAGAAAAATAAATAGGTCCCTCATATACCTCAAGCTCGATTGCAGGCTCCTTATAGTCGGCCTGGCCCTCTTCTTCCTCCTCTTCTTCCCCATCTTCTTCAGAAGGCTCATTCTCCTCTGATACTTCCGGGGACTGCTGTTCTTCTTCCTGAAGCTCTTCCTGGCTTTCTTCTGTCTCTTCTCCTGTCCCTATCTTTTCTTCTGTTTCGGCAGCACACATGTTGCACAATGCTGCAGTGGTAAAAAATACCATTACCGTTATCAGCACAAGCAGTATATATATTTTATTTTTTTTCATTCTCGCTGCCTGCTAGTATATTGATACATACAATTATACTCTATTTAGGTGCAAAACTTAAAAATTTTGTCACCTGGAGCATTACCCGGTAACATAAATTTAACCTTATACTGATAATAAAAACAAATTATAAAGATTAAAAAAGAGCCCTGCGGTATGCTAAAATAATATAAATATTTTATTTAAAAAATATGTCGATGAAAAGAAATGTACCGCTTATAATAATATTGACACTGTTTTCTTATTTAATTTTAGTTACATCCTGTACTGCCTTACCGGCCGCCGGAGAACAATCGCAGGACCGGCATACTGATGCCGTACTTGAAAAGACAGACAGAAAAATAACACCTGATGAAAAAACAGAAGATTATAGTTCTCCGGTCCAAAAAGAAGAAGATGCTGTCCAGCCTGCCCTGGAACAGACCGTTGAGCATCAGATAGGCCCAGAAGAAGAATCTGACAGTATTTCATCATTTTCCTTTACTGTTTGCGGAGATAACAGGCCCGCAGATGATTTTCTGCCCCAGCCTGATACATATCTGAAACTTCTTGACCTTGTAAAAAAAGAAAATACTGCTTTCCATATAACGGTGGGTGATATCATAAACGGGGGCTCTGCAGATACCGATATAACCATAAGGCAGTTCTCCGATTACCTTGAGGCTACCGGTATACTTCCGGTCATAAATTTTGTTGTCCCGGGAAACCACGACCTTACCAATGAGGCCACAAGAAAGTGCTTCCCGGAAATGATACTTAAAAATACACTCCGCAGGGTGCTGGAAAGCAGCATAGAGATTCACCTGCCGGAAACAGAAGATGCAGCAGTCCTTCTGGAAGACGGGCACCCCATAGAAAATCTATATTATTATTTTGAGTACAATAACGTCTACTTTATTATTCTTAATGCCTACGAGGATGGATACTGGGGAGAAATCAGGTCAGACCAGCTTGAATGGCTGGAGGATCTTCTTTCAGGTCTTAAAAGCGAAGCTGTATTCGTCTTTATCCATCCCCCGCCATATTCATTTCTAAACCCTTCTACAGACAGTTCAAAGCATCTGGCATTTTCAGATATAGAAAACCAGAACCATGTAAGGGACATCTTCGAGCAAAACAGGGTTGATGCAGTATTTAGCGGTCACGAGCACATATACCATAAAGAAGTCCGCGGTGGCACCCATTATATTATAACCGCCCTCAGCGGCGAATACCCCTTCGTTCCTGAAGAGGAAGGGGGCTTCTATCATTACGTAAGGGTTGATATGGGAAAAGAAGGCTGGCTCTACACTGTTATAGACATAGACGGAGAGATACGCTGTCAGGAGGAAATAGGTTTTAACTGAAGGCTATCCGGGTATTAAAATTATCAGCATGTAAGATGAAGCGCGCAAACTGTCTTCTTATCCCTGCAGACACGATTATATTCATCCACTGCATCCCCGCTTTTTTTTATCAGGTAATCAATTCCCATCGATCCAAGCTTTTCTCTGACACTGTCATCGACCTTCATAAGGCCGCTGGCGCCTGTTCCTATGATAAATATCCCCGGCCTGTAATCCAGCACTTCCCTTATATCTTTTTCTGTTAAAAGATGCCCCCTGCTTCTAAGCCAGTTTTCTTTTATCCTCTCCGGAAAGATAATAAGGTCTTTTTTATATTTTTTTCCATCTATTACAATACTTCCAAAACTGTATGAATCTATCATAATAGCACCCCATATTATTATAGAATGATTTGTATTTATTAGAGATCCAGGCCTCCCAGAGCCTTTTTTATATTAATAACATCATCTTCCTCTATTAAAATATCACCTGCACCAGCGTTCTCCTCTGCCTGCTCTTCATTCCTTATACCGCAAAGGGCCACTATGTTCTCCCTGGAAATAAGGCATGCAATAGACAGCTGCGTCAGGGTAAGGTCATATTTTTCTGCTATCGGCTTCATCTTGCCGTTTAAGACAGAGTCTATCTTCTTCCTGTTAGCCATACTGAATCTGGGATCATCTTTTCTCTGGTCATCTCCCCTGAATTCCCTGTCAGCAGTAATCTTGCCGGTAAGAATACCCTGGGCAAGAGGACTGTATGCCAGAAAAGTAACATTGTTTTCCCTGCACCATGGAATATTTTCATCTTCAACCTCATTGTCGATCAGATTATACTTCTCCTGGTCTGCATCAAGCCCTCCTGAACTATCATACTTTTTAAGCTGGGCAATATCAGCATTGGATGCTCCGATCGATCTGATCTTGCCCTGCCTTTTTAGGTCCATCAAAGTCTCCATTACATCTTCTGTCGGTGTTAGATTATACTGCCAGTGTGTCTGGTACAGGTCAATATAATCTGTTCCCAGCCTGGAAAGGCTCATTTCTATCTCATACCTTATAGATTCAGGATCAAGGTATTTGTATACTTTTTCTCCTGATTCATAGGCAAAGGCAAATTCACCCTTATCCGAATGCCACTGCAGGCCGCACTTGGTTGCAATCACAACTTTATCTCTTTTCCCCTTTATTGCCTTTCCCACTATTTCCTCGGAGCAGCCCTTTCCGTAGGCAGGTGCCGTATCAATGAGGTTAATCCCATTATAGATTGCAGCATCAATAGCCCTTATCGACTGGTCCCTATCAGTACCGCCCCACTTCCATCCGCCTATCGCCCATGCACCAAATCCTGTAACAGAAATCTCTATATCAGTCTTACCCAGCTTTATATAACGCATATCCTGACTTCCTTTCTTTTTATTTCTTTTTATATATTCCATTTAAGAATTATCTCCAAATTAGTATTACTATTTAGGAGTATATTCCATTATAGTTTTAAATTTAAGTAATACACAATCATAAAACACTTTTTAAAAAAAGTTTCCGTATAATCCTGTTGCTCCAATAGTAATGGGCATTATCGGAAAGGATAAAAAACAGGAAGGCCTTGATATAGGCTCCCTCGCCTCGATGCTGGGGGGGCAGCAGGACCTTGCCAAAACCGTAGCACCGGTCGCTATTAATATCCTGAGCCAGGTACTGGGATCAAGAAGCAAATAAATATGCTTCATCTTGATATTATGTTGCTAAGGCCTGCCTGTATAGATCATAAAAATAAGGTGTATAAAGTCTTGCTTAAAACAATCTATATTCCGTAGCCTCCTGTAATCGGGTCCTTAAAAACCGGCAGGTGTATAGGAAAATATGTCAATAAACTAAAGGCTAAAAAATTTATAACTATAAGTAAGATACCAACAGTATTTAATACCTTATAATATTTTTGCACAAGAATAATCCTATAGCTTACTATCTGAGAAATAATAATTGAGACAGTGAAATTGATTGCATGTATTATGAAACCTTCAATACCAATAGCCTCTCCAGCGTAATATATTCCTGCTATAAGAAGGGCAAGCAATGTAAAGGAGGTACCTTTTGCCATTAGGAAATTCTTTGTCTTCTTCCCGAATGCAAAAAATTCAATTACTGCCCAGATAAAAGCAGGCCAGAAGCCCAGCTTTAAATGTTCCCATACGCTTTCATTTACTGCACCAATCAGTGCTACTGCCCTTAAACCACCGCTCAGTTCATAAATAAAGTGAAATGATGAGCCCAGAATTATTATAAATAATATTCCGGTCATCTCCCATATCAGTAATTTTTTCCTCTCTACTTTTTGATACATCATCTTTTAATAACTCCTTCCGGGGTATATTTTTAAGTATTCATAAAATAGAATTGAAGTTTACTGCATATCGAGCCAAAAACTAAAAATTAAAATATTTAATTACTATTGTTATAAATATATCTCTAAAAAAATCAATTTGACAATAAATATGATACATCATATACTTAATTTTCTCTTTTGTTTAATGATATTTTATTTAAGAGCAGGGCTGCTACTTTACTACTGTCTCTCCAAAGAAATATTATCAAGCTTTTAGAGAAATAATTATTTAAGGAGGTAAGTATGCAAGGTAGTAAGCTATATGTTGGCAATTTCAGCTACTCCATTGTTGACTCCCAACTTGAAGAACTATTTTCTCAATTTGGACAGGTTAAAAGTGTCAATGTTATTGGGAACAAAGGTTTTGGTTTTGTTGAGATGTCAAGCAACGAAGAAGCTGAAAAAGCAAAAGAAGCTCTAGATGGCTCAGAATTTGAAGGAAGAACGCTAAGGGTTGATGAAGCCCGTCCACAGAAAAGTAGACCACCTAGAAATTTCAACAAAAGATATTAATAATCAAATCTACATACAGGTTTTTAAAAACCTGTATGTAGACATAAACTTTCATCTAATTACCCACTGCTTAGTATTTAAAGATTTTTTTAAAGGTTTTCAAATCATATTATCTGTTTGATTTTCCGCCGATTATATATCAATAGATTATAGCTATGTTATAGTACCCTGTTTTTACTTATATTATTTATTAATTTGAAACATTACTGATTTATTATTTTATGAATAGCCCAATATAACATCTCTTTTTAAAAAGCATGAGATTGACAATCCTCTCCTCTTAGTATAGTAGAACTACTTTCTCAAATTATTTATCACTATCTTTCTTAACAGTCTCCTTACCATCTTCCTTGATTATCTTTGGTGCTGTTTCTTCCCATTTAGTTAAGTATTGGACAATGCCGCTATAGTAATCTATAAGCATCTCCTCAATTATCTCTACAAATTTTTTACAGCTTGAAAATTTCTTACCAAAATCTTTTATAAGAATAATCTTAAATTCTTTAATTTCCCTGTCTTTTATTTCTTCATAAAGCATATCCAGGTTCTCTATACTTACTCTTTCTGATTTACTTGTATTTTTTAGAGAAATTTCAATAAGTACTTCATCCTTTATCTTGCCGAATATCTTTTTATTCTTCTTTTTGCATTTGTCAAGCTGTCGCCTTATCCATGAAAGTTGACCTCTAATCTTTTTATCTTGTGGTGCTATTATGCTAACAGACATCTCAACTATTCTTTTCTCAAAGAATGCATTTATCTCTATATCAGATACAGCATTTTTTACTTTAAGACTGGAGCTTAAAAGCTTATCTTCGATTAACCTTTTTTTATCGTCCTTTAGCCTTGAGCTTAAATCCCCCTTGTACTTATAAACCCCTGAAGTTACAAACACTCCCAGGTTCTTGCTTAGTATTAGGGCTAGATCTTTTTCCTCCTGCTGCCAGCTTACCACTGTTTCATCAAGATCAGGATCATTTAATTTAAGCCTTGCACCAGAATTTATTTTCTCTACAATTTCCTTCCAGCCCTTCTTCATCTGGGTAAAGCCACAGATCCCCGATTTATCATATTCAAAGTACCTTACCACTTCCTTCATTAGGTCAACCTGGTCAGGGTCTTCAATATTCATGTCATTATCAAAAAGCAGTATATGAGCAAGAGTAAGTACATAGGACCAGGAAAAATGATAAAGCCCTACACTCTTAAGACTTCTTACATCAACCGGGGATTGGGTAGGTTCTGATACAAATTGATTAGAAACCGTCACTATCCTTGGTATAGAACAATTTCTTGCAATATCCATATATTTTTCTATCTGCTGCTTATCTATTTCATTGGAACCATTTTTCATCTCAAATATTGCAGCATCTCTTATAATGCCTCCTTTTACTATCAATGCCAGCCCATCAAATCTACAATTTTTATATGGTGGAAACACAACCTCATTGTAAGCGAAGAACTGACCCCCCTTGCTCATCTTTAGATCTGATAATATCATTCTTCTAAATTCCCTTATCATTCTCATAGAGGACAGTAGTACTGAAGCAAGACCCACTTCATCACCTAGTTTAAAGCTCGGGATAAGACGAGCATCTCTAAGCTGGATATTATTTTTTTCTGCCAAAGAATCAAAATCACTTTTTTTATGTCCAAGAATTTTTATTGGTCTTTTATCCAATTTATACCTCTCTGAACTCTTTATAATTAATAAATTAACCAATTTTTATATAAAATATAATAATAATTATAATACGATAAATGATTATGTATATATTAAATATTAATTAATCGTAAATGGTTTTAGAATGCCATAGATATAAAAGACCTTAACATCTTCTTTCTAGCAATATGGGCATGGGGAGATCCCCTACTTACGACTAAGACTATGTATAGTAAGCCCTTCCTGTATATTCTTGATAAATCCTCCCTATAATCCTCTGCAGTAGCTATGAAGTTACATTTTTTCAAATGTTACTCTTATAAGTGTTACTTTTTAGATATCGATATTTTTATGGTATTTTATGAATATATTTTTTAGTACAAAACATGTTTGGTGGTAGGGTTCCATCCTAACTAATAAATATAATAAAATATTTTAAATAATTTTTATAAAATTTAAATTATTATTTTTTCTATTGACTTTACCTTCTCCTCCACTCTACATTGCAATAAATCTTAGCAGTCTTTATGTACCTGTTACCTGTTAATACTCTGGGGTTAACCCTTCCTGTTAGACAGCATATTAACTTAAAGATACAATAGCTGATGAGAGTCTTCCTTGTAGCGTATATAATTTATAGTACTTAAAGAAGAGTTGGCAATAAAAAAGAAGCAAGGGCCTAAATAACACTCTTAACTAACGGGAAGGGAGAGAAAAGAAATGAGCGGCAGCAAAAGACTTACAATCGTTCAAATGAACGACAGCCATGCTTATTTTGATTTACACCAGGAGATGTTCTGGCGGGGTGAGCGCACGGTCTATCGTCCTATGGGAGGCTATTCCCGCATTGCCACGATTGTAAAACAGATTCGGGCTGAAAGCCAGGGGCGCGTTCTCTTTTACGACTGTGGTGATACTATACACGGCACCTATCCTGCCCTGGACACAAAGGGACAGGCCTTAATCCCTATCTTGAATTCATTGGGGATTGATGCCATGACAGCCCACTGGGAATTTGCTTATGGTCCAAATATATTTAA
>CAYROY010000142.1:0-3064 GCA_964426155.1 uncultured Actinomycetota bacterium | reverse complement strand
TTATTCAGGAGAGAACAAAGATATGTTATATCTGGAAAATCAAGTTGTTTTAAAATCAGGTTTCAGACCTTATAAAAGACTTATGTAGAGAGGAAAGGTGTTATCAATTTTAGAGATGACGCAAAAGGATCAATTAGAATGCGTAAAAATTTTTAGTTATTTTGTATATATGAAAATTCGGATGTATGAAAAGTTGTTATTGTCGGTTAAGATCTAAAGCAGGGGGTATAACATGTTAATAAGACAGAAGATCGGTGATTCAATACTGGAAATTGTTCAGGGTGATATTACGGTTCAGGAAACGGAATCAATAGTAAATGCAGCAAATAACCGGCTTTCTCCTGGCGGGGGAGTTTCAGGTGCTATTCACAGGGCTGCAGGGCCAATGCTGTGGCAGGAATGTAAAAAACATAATGGCTGCGACACGGGCAAGGCCAGATTGACTGGAGGATACAACCTGAAAGCTGATTATGTAATCCATACTGTAGGGCCTGTTTACAGCGGCATCAAGGATGACGCCGATAAGTTGAAAAGCTGTTATTATAACAGTCTTTGCCTTGCTTCGGAGAAAGATATTAAAAGCATATCATTTCCTTCTATAAGTACCGGTATTTTCGGATATCCTGTAAAAGAGGCATCAAATATTGCCCTCAGGACGATTATTGATTACCTAAAGACGCATAAAGAGATAGAAATAGCCAGGATGGTGCTTTTTTCAACCGCAGACTATGAAGTATACGGTAGTACACTTGAAGAGATTTTAGGGAAGTATTTATAAAGGAATAGGTAAGTAATCGCAAAGAACCCCGGGATTATATATGGAATGATAAGAAATTATGGGAAAAAAGATTAATATATCCTTGTTTTTAATCTCTTTTTCTATTTTCCTTTACCAGGTGTGCCTGCTTAGGATTTTGTCAGTATCCGATTTTTACCATTTTGCTTTTTTAATTGTCAGCGTAGCTCTTCTCGGATTCGGGATAAGTGGAAGTTTCCTTTATTTTTTTATAAATAAAATAAAGGACAAAAACCTCCTTTACATCATATTCTCTCTCGGTTTTTCAGTATCAGTGATACTGAGTTTTATTGCAATAAATCTTATTCCTTTTGATTCTTTTAAAATTGCCTGGGAGATGAAGCAGTTGTTTTACCTTTTTGTTTATTATATATTCTTAATCTCTCCTTTTTTCTTTGGGGGAAGTTTTATAGGATATGTATTTTACAATCTTGAGAAGCCTTCTGTAACATATTTTTTTAATCTAATAGGATCTGCAGCAGGAGCTGTTGCTTTTTTATTGCTTGTACCGTTTACCGGAAAGACAGCAGTGGTAATAATTTCTGCCATCTTAGGAATTATCTCTCTCTTTATTCTTATAAAGGGTAAAAAGATGAAGATTTTTATACCAGTTGCAGTTTGCTTTTTGATTATAGTATTTATTCTAAGGGCATTTTCTCCTCAGTTGTGGGACTTAAATATATCACCTTATAAGAGCCTTTCTGTTCTTCTACGCTATCCGGATTCAAAAGTTGTATATTCAGAAGAGGATTCTTCTACAAGGATTGATATTGTTGAAAGCGAAAACATAAAGTCTGCACCCGGACTTAGCCTTAAGTATCAGCATGAGCTACCCGAACAGCTGGGTCTGAATATAGATGCAGACAATCTATCTCCGGTAACAGAATATTCTAAGAATGAAATGGAGTTTTTGGAATTTATGCCGCAATCAATAATATTCGGGCTTCCCGGTAAATATGAGGATATATTGATAATAGAGCCGGGGGGAGGAATGGATATAATGGCATCTGACCACTTTACGGATTCAAAAATTCATGTGATACAGAATAATAGACTTGTTGTCGGGGCATTAAAGAGAAGTTTTTCCGACTTTAACGGAAATCTATACAACAGGGAGGATATAGAAGTTATCAGTACATCAGTAAGAAACTTTGCTAATATGACAGAAAAAAAGTTCGATCTTATAATCCTAAGCCTTTCTGAAAATTTTCATCCAATTTCTTCAGGTGCTTACAGCCTGAATGAAAATTATAATTATACTGTGGAGTGTTTTGGGGACCTTTTAAGAATTACCGGTGAAAATGGGTTTATTGTGATTACAAGATGGCTGCAGTTTCCTCCCAGCGAAAACCTGAGGGTATTGGCCACTCTTATGGAAACTCTTGAGATGAGCGGCATAGATAATATAGCCAGCAGCATCTACGCATTCAGATCATGGTCAACTGTAACCACAATATTTAAAAAAGGCAGTTTTATGCCGGTGGAGATAGAAGTACTCAAAAAAAGGACCGGTGAGCTGAATTATGATATTGTATATTACCAGGATGTGAAAGAAGAAGAGGTAAATAAATATAACAGGCTTGAACAGCCCCTCTATTATAAATTCTTTAAAGAGATAATCGAAGGCAGCAGTCAAGAGAGGCAGGCCTTTTATGACCGGTATTACTTCAATATAGAGCCGGTAACCGATAATAGGCCCTATTTTTATGATTTCTTTAAATTAAGGCAGATCCCGGATGTCATCAGATATTTCGGTAAATCAACGCAGCCTTTTGGTGGAGGTGGTTATCTAATACTGATTGCAGCTCTTTTTATATCTATCATTCTATCCATATTTTTGATACTTTTTCCCCTGAAGATAAAGAAAATAAAGCTGTCATTGCGGGGAAATTATCCATACATATTGTATTTCTTATCGATTGGAGCAGGTTTCTTTTTTATAGAGCTGCCATTTATACAGAAGTTTATCCTAATACTCGGAAATCCTGCATATTCGCTTTCTATAATACTTTTCAGCATAATGTTTTTCGCAGGGCTTGGAAGTTATCTTACCGGAAGGATAAAGGTTGATATAAGATGGATCATATCCGGACTTATAGGTTATATAATTTTATTTATATTCGGCTTCAGGTATTTTAGCAGTTCAATATTGTCAGGGGACCTCTGGCAGAGATTTCTGCTGACTATATTGCTTGTAATGCCTGCTGGCTTGCTAATGGGAATGCCTTTTCCTATAGGTATAGCTGCAGTTAAGAAGAAAAATCCTTT
>CAYROY010000141.1:0-5837 GCA_964426155.1 uncultured Actinomycetota bacterium | reverse complement strand
TGATGCATCATCTGCTGCCAAAGAGTTTGTAAAGGTGGTAAGTCAAAACAAATATAGACAGTAGATATAAAAAAGTTAATAAAAGAGGTATAGAAAAATACCCAATATTTTTAAAAAAGCAGTGGTATGCTTTACTCCTATAATAAATCAAGTCTGGATTAGAAAGCCTTTAATAAAAATATGGAAAAAGTCTCCAAGACGGGAACAATTAAAATAGCAGATAGCTTTGAATAAATATTAAAAAACAATATCTTTTAAAGGAAAATATTTAAATCCATGAGCTACTGCAACTGGTTTACATGTAACTTTACCTAAATAGGTATTTAAACCCTTTGCAAGAGCCTTATCTTCATCTACTGCCTTATCGATACCCTTGTCTGCTATATCAGCTACAAATTTCAAGGTTACATTTGTAAGTGCTAGGGTAGAAGTCCTAGGAAATGCTGCTGGCATATTGGCGACACAGTAATGTAGGACTCCATTTACCATAAATGTAGGGGAAGAATGTGTAGTAGGATGGCTGGTCTCAATACACCCTCCCTGGTCTATACATATATCTATTATTACAGTTTTAGGTCTTAATGTTTCTACTGTCTTCTTTGATATAATTTTCGGAGCTCTGGCACCAGGTGTGTATACAGCACATATTATTACATCTGCTTGTCCTATCGATTGGTAAAGGTTATTAGGACTTGAATATAAAAGTTGTACATTTTTTTCTACCAGTCCCTCAAGATTTCTAAGTTTTGCTATATTTATATCAAACAATTTTACATCTCCTCCCATACCTGCACATATTTTTGCTGCAGATGCTCCTGCACTTCCAGCACCTATTATAACTATTTTAGCAGGGGCCACCCCGGCAATACCTCCTATCAGTTTACCACTCCCTCCCTTGTTTATATCGAGATAATAGGCAGCAAGCTGCCCCGCCATCTTTCCTGCAATCTCGCTCATGGGTGCAAGAAGAGGAAGTTCACCTTTCTCTGTCTCTATAGTCTCATAAGCTACAGAAATGACTTTTTTCTCAAGCATTACCTGTGTAAGCTTTCTATTTGAAGAAAAGTGGAAGTATGTAAAAACGATCTGACCTTCTTTAAAAAGCCTGTATTCAGAGTATAGCGGTTCTTTCACTTTTACTATCATATTGGAATCTTTAAATAGTGTTTCTCTATCTGTTACTATTTCAGCACCTGAAGCAATATATTCAATATCAGTAAATCCACTGCCCATCCCGGCACCAGCTTCTACCAGAACCCTATGACCTGATTTATGGAGAAAGTCTACACCGAATGGTGTTATCCCCACTCGGTACTCATCTTTTTTTATTTCTTTAGGTATGCCAATTATCATCTTATCATGGAAGTAAGTAGGAACGACATGAGTGTATATGAGCATCGATTATGATAATTTCCATATTATCCAAAAAATCATTCATTTTATTTGAAACAATTATAAAGTATTATCTTTATATTTTCAATTTCGCGAATTGCTTGTGTTATTTAAAAATCATCTATGAAAATCTCTGTTAATAAACTTCTACGGGCTCACGCCCGTAGTATTTGTTTCACAATTCAAGCTGCGCTTGTCCGCTGCCTTCCCTTCCCTGCAGTTCAATATATTTTTGAGTGATCTCCTCACTGATTCCAACCGTCGATACAAAGTAGCTACCTGACCAAATACCTTCCACTCCCCAGTATACCTTGTCTAAAAACGGAAAGTGCTTCCTCGTGGCCTTCCCCGTATTTGCCCTTATTAGTCCTACCACACTGCTTACCGGTATCTTTGGTGGTACCCATACATTATATGCATGTGATCTATATCAGTGCTAACCTTGATTATTTCAATTTCAGGATGGAATTTACTTATCTGCTGCACTTTCCGTTTTAAATATTCTCCCATACCTTTCTTTAATACCTTCCTTCGGCATTTGGTAGATATCACTATGTGATATCTTGTGTAATATACCGCATGGCTTTGCTTTCTTTATTTCATACCACCAATTATACCAAAGACAGCGGAGCGCCTCCATCTCCAGGCTTACGCCTGGAGTATTCTTGGCGGAATAAAATTTCTTTTTTTAAGCTTAAAATTTTTCAAAAACATCACTCTATATAACCCAGAGCCCTTAGCCTGTTATCAATCTCTTCCTTTTCTTCTCCACTTATGTCTCTTGTGGAAGCACCTGATTTATCTCTCAGGAAATAATTGAGCCTTTTTCTTAGTTCTATAAGCTTCTTTTTATCGGTATTATTCTTTATATCGTTTTGTTCTCCCGGGTCTTTTTCCAGATTATAGTACTCTTCGGTTCCAAGAGTAAGATTCCTTATAAGTTTTACTCTGTCAGTTCTTATTGACTGAAGTGCACCAAAGCCTCTAGATTCGAAAAGGTCTTCAGAATATACTTCATCTCTATAAGACTGGCCTTTTTTAATTTCAGGAATAAGGCTTTTTCCATCAAATTCAATATCTTTTCCAGACACTCCAGCCACCTCAAGTATGGTTGGAATTACATCAATGGATCTTACCATGCCTTTTATTTTATGCCTTTTTGGAAGATCCTTATCTTTCATAATAAGAAATACCTTAAGGTCATGGTCATACATAGTAGTATGCTGTGGAAAAGTTACTTCGTGCTTTCTCCATGGAACCTGGCTTGCAGGATGCTCTCCATTATTAGTTCCGTGATCACTCATAAGTACTACAGTGGTATTTTCATATATACCTAATTTTTCAAGTGTCTTAATTAATCTACCAATCAATTTTTCGTCAGCAAGCATTATTTTTGCATCCTGATATGAAAACTCTGATAAAACTCCCTCTTCTATTAAACCCCTCTTTATAAGGGACTTTTCTGATCCTTCGTGTGTTTCATACAAATGCCCCCACATAAATAACGGTTTACTATGGGGTTTTTTTAGCCAGCTGAAAAACTCTTCAACCCAGTAGTTTCCTTCATATATCATTTCCTTATCTTCATTTTCAGGATATATTATTTCCATCCAGCTGGATTCTTTTGAAGTCTCACTCCAGTAATCAAAACTTTCTCGAAAGCCTGCCCTTTCGGCAAGAAGTCCGTTTCCTACAAATCCTGCAGTTGAGTAACCCTCTTTTTTTAGAATTTCTGCAATTGTGGGCCCTCTAAGATATGAATATGCATCTCTCATACCGTGTTTATTGGGATATTTACCGGTTATTACACTGCCCATTGCAACAGGTGTAAAATCTGCACTTGATATGCAGGTTTCAAAAATTACTCCCTGTTCTGCTATACTGTCGATATTTGAAGTCTTAATTTTCTTATAGCCATAGCAGCTGAGATGATCAGGTCTTACTTCATCTAGACTTATAAGTATTATGTTTTTCTTAGACATATTTTTCCTCCTACATATACCCCAGTTTCCTTAAGCGTTCCATAGCCTTTTCCTTGTCCTGTCTTCTTCCGGCTCTCTCTACGGTATTTTCAAGGTCTTGCTCCCAGGCAGGTACATCTGTAGTCTTAACAGAGGTGGTGGCTGCACCAAGTGAGCGGTAGCCCCTGGCGTATAAGGGGCAGTAGGGAATATTAAAGGTCAAGGTGGTATCCCATATATCCCTTTCTGTAAAGTGAAGTATGGGCTGTATCCTGGTATGCACTGGTGTATGTAAGTCACCTTTATCTACAAAGTAGTCGTCTTTTGTCCTTGCAGGCTGCTCATCCCAGCGTATACCCATAAACATCGCCTTTATGTTGTAGTCAGAGAGAAAGTTGTTAAATACCACTGTCTTCATTAGGTGGTTACCTATCCAGGACTCTGCTTCAAAGGGAAAGGCATCTCCTGTGTATTCAAGGCGCTCTCTTATCTCTTTCTGGTTCTGGCTGTTTAGGTGGGATACTTTTACATCTGCTCCAAGTATTCCGCCTGCTGCATCTATAACGTCAGCATTTTTGCACCAGACTAAATCTATTTCCCAAGCCTTTGAGTATTTTTTTAGAAAGGACTGAATCTCTTCAAAGGAGTCGCCCTCATCAATTGTCATTGCCCTTGGCATGGTGATTTTATCTTTATCACATACGCTCTTTACAAGCCAGGTGGTAAGCGTTGAGTCCTTTCCGCCTGTCCAGGTTATTGCCATATCTTTGGGGTCGAACTTTTCGAATGCCTCCCTTATTACCTCTTTTGATTTTTCTATCTTCTCTTTAAGCTCTTTTTTTCTTTTATCATCTACCATATATACTCCTTTTATATGTTTCTATTTATAAAGTTTTCCAGCTTTTCTTTTATACCGCCGGATATATCAGATATAATGTTTTCCTTATCAGAGGGGTCTTTATCTGTGTCATAAGCCTGCCAGATATCCCCCTCTTTTCTGTATATAACCTTTATACCGCTATCTATCATGTAATAGGTGGGCCTGTCAGTGTCCTTTTCCTTGTGCCCAATCTTACCCATGGCCTCACCATACAGGGTATAGGGTTTTATGGAGGGGGAAGGATATATTATGTTTTTGCCCTTAAAGGAGGGGGCGGGATCTATACCAAAAAGGGATGCTATGGTGGGAGGAATATCAACCAGAGATACCGTGGTATCTATATCTTTTCTTTCTTTCCCTTTACTGTATATAATAAGGGGTACATCAATTAGCTCAGAATAGAACTTTCCGTCATGTGAGAGCCCCCTGTGCTCTGAAAACTCATCGCCGTGGTCAGATGCTATTATAATGGTGGAGCTATCAAGGAGGTTATAGGAGTCAAAGATATCAAATAGCTTTCTTATATAGTCATCTGTTTCTGCTACCTTTGCCATGTATAGCTTTTTAAGCGTATCTACCTTTCCCTTATCCGATACATCTCTTTTTAGAAGGATATCTTTAAAAAATAAAAACATACCATCCTTTGTAATGGAGAGTTTGGGGTCTACCCTGGAGAGATAATCCTTCTCTGCTATGTAGGGCTCATGTACATCCATATAGTGTACCCATAAAAATAAGGGCGGGTCAAAAGAGAAGCCGGAAAGAAACTCCTCTACTTTTTTGTTTATCCCGTCTCCCCTTATGAAAGGATACATATCGGTTACATCATCTGACATTGAGTCATAGAATGTATCCCAGCCCTTATTGTATCCAAAATAGTAGGACAGATATGCATTGGAGTGGAAGGCTGCAGTATAGACACCAGAATCTTTTAGGACTTCTGATATTAGGGTCTTTTTGGGGTTTAGCTTTTTTTCTTTACCGTATTCAAGATAATATTCTGATGCCAATATGCCCTGAAAGGATGCCTGGGTATAGGGACCTGTAGGATGGGCACTGCTGTATATAGTTAGATTTGATGAGAGACTGTCTATAAAGGGGGTAAGGGAGCTTTTACCGTAGAGGCTTACCATGTCTTTTCTAAGTGTATCTATGGTTACAAGTATTGTGTTTTTCAATTTTTTATCCCGTAGTGGTCTATTAGTATATCTGATACTTCTTTTCTCGTTACCTCTTCCGGGGGGTACTCTCCGCGTGAGAGCATCTCTCTTAGTTTTGTACCACTTATCATAATGTGGTCTTCTTTTGGATGGGGGCAGGTCTTAGCCGATGCCATAGATCTGCAGGATTTGCAGTAGAATGTCCAGTCCATCTTAACCGGCTTTATGGCCAGGTCACCCTCTTCTATTGTGTCAAATATATCCTGGGCATCAAAGGGGCCGTAGAAGTTACCCACTCCTGCATGGTCCCTTCCTATTATTATATGTGTTGCCCCGTAGTTCTGCCTTATTATGGCATGAAGGATTGCCTCTTTGGGACCGGCATAACGCATCTCCATGGGATAAACCTTTAGCACTACCCTGTCTTTAGGGTAGTAGTTATCT
>CAYROY010000140.1:0-12761 GCA_964426155.1 uncultured Actinomycetota bacterium | reverse complement strand
ATCTTTTGTGAAGCTGATCTGCCATTTATTTTGCTCCTTCTTTTTACTATTTTGGTAATAAGAGCAAAATTTTATCAGACAAACTTACCTTGGAATATTGCCAATTTATCAAAGAACAATTGGGACTTGACAAGTCCACTTTTGATTTTTAAATAGTCCACTTTTGATTTTTAGCTAACATTGCTACCCTCATCCCTTAGAATTATCACCTAGAGGACCCCTGAAAGGACAAACAATACTATCCCGCCTGCAAGAACAATGCTGGCAAATACATATGCTACTATAGCTGTCCCATTATCGCTGATCCTGCTGCCAAGTTTTTTCTTCATTATCCTCATTACTGCCTGTGGTCGTTTAACAGCTATAAAATATACAACCGCTGCGTACAGTACACATACTATTCCGCCGGCTATAAAGCCCATCTAGTACCTCCTAAAATATTTTAAAAACACCTTTATATTGACAATTCTATTGAAGTCCTCTTACTATCCGGCGTGCCAGCAGAGCGTATATTCCACCGCATATCACCAGTATTATGCCGATATATATTATTAATTGAGGCCATGAACCACTTTTTGACAGTATCATGTCATTAGCCCTGTACGCCCAGTAGAAAGGTGACCAGTAGAATAATATCTGCCAGTTACCCTTGACAAATTCATACCCGGCAATGGAACCGGCCATGGGCAAGAACAGAAGCTTTACACTTCCTGCAGCTTCCATGAAATCATCACTGTTAAGCCCCTGGAGGAACCCTATTATAAGGCTTATTATTGTCACTGAAAAGATAACCAGGACAGCCTGCCCGATGTTTATGGAATAAAAGCCGGTAATAAGGATGACCGCAATAGAAGAGAGGATTGCCACAAACATGCCAGTGAAACCCTTACCCAGGATAAATGCACTCCTTGTTGTCGGTGTCACATTTATGGCTGCTACAGTCTGGTCTACTTTTTCATCAAGGATGTTCATCGAGATCAACATACCGGCCAGCATGGTGATAAAGAGGAGGGTTATATTCACCAGTATTTTTTTAAGAGGTGGAGCCGTTCTCCCGAACTCGATTATTTCAGACCTTGCATCCTCAAGCCTGACACCAGACTCAAATAATACATTCAGCAGCCTGGCATATTCTACCACTGATTCAGGTTCATTGCCCTGAGCCAGGATATAGTAACCGTTATCTCCCGCAAGAACGCCCAGAACATCATCTCTTGCTGCTACCCTGTCTTCCACCTGCTGCTGGTTATCCATAAGCTGGACATGGGCAAAATCATCAAAATAAGCCGCCTGTCCGGGGTTCTCATCTTTTACAAGGGCCAGGTTGACACTGGTATCATTTATGCCTGGTGAAAGAAAATTTATACCGACTGCAAGTATGAGGGGTATTACCAGCATATATATCGTCATCAGTTCCCGCAGATTTACCCGTATATCTCTTAAAAATATAAACCAGATCTTTTTTAACATCATCATCCCCCTATACGCTCAGCGTTCTTTTAAAACGGATATTTGTCAAAGCAAAAATCACTAAACCCCCTGCCAGAAATACGGCACTGGTAAGCAGCGGGTATGCAATATACCCCTCCGGTAAAATGATCTCCTTAAAACCCTGGAGTATGGGATAGGTGGGGATTATCTTAACCCAGAACGGATCCCACCCCGGTATGAAATATGCTATCCCGGGCACCATAAGGATAAAGAACAATAAATAGATGACTCCGAAAGCTTTCGTCATATTATCATAAAAACTGGCTATCAAAAGACCCAGGGCTGATGCAAAGAATCCAGTTGCTAGAAGTAGCAGTAATAGAAGTCCGTAATTTATGGAAAATCCCATTACAGGGACGACTATGATCAGGCCTGATACTACAGTGGTGAGTAATAGTACAAACACCTTGCTAAGCAGATATCTCCAGACAGATGACGGGGTCACTGCATAAGCATTTATAACACCCTCTTTTTTATCAATGAATATATAGGCTGTCATGACAAACATACCCATAAGGCTGCCGCTAAATGCAACCAGGGGAGGGATTGTGTTTTCTCTGTCTGTTATCGGCTCAAAACCGGTTGTCAATGTCCGAACTTCCTGGTTGTTTATCCGCTCTTCAAGGACTGCTGTGTTTTCGTTAAGCATTATGGACAATAGATTTTTTAAACGTATAGACTCATATCCCTGCAGATAGTACCTGTAGAACAATTCATTATTTTCATCCAGTTCCACTACTACACCAAGGTTCCTCTCTGAATCTGCCAGCTCCCGGACTGCCTGCTGGCTCTCAAGAATATATATCTCCTGCTCATCGCTGACAATCAGCCCGGCAGGATATATTTTACCTCCAGTTTCGATTTCTACCTCTTCTATTTTCCCGTCAGTATCATTTTCCAGGAGAGTGCTTCTAAAGATTTCCCTGCCCTGCTTAGGCAGATCTAAATATAAATATTCGGTAGCAGTAGTGCTGAAATTCTCCGGAATGGCAAAAAGTATGACTAGCATTATTACAATTGCAAACCCCAGCTCTACGTAGAAGTAAAATCCCCTTGCTGCAAGGATAAGCTCTTTTTTGAAACTGCTCCACATTTTCATATCAGACAAGCTCCCTTCCGGTTACTTTGATGAAAATCTCTTCAAGGGTCGCTTCTTTGGTATGCATAGTAAGGATCTCCTTTTCATTGATTATCCTGTTCAGGGCATCCTTGTCCTTCTGCAGTATGGTGGAAAAGCAGTCTTTTTTCACACTGCCGTTCTGTGTATATTCCACTTCTACCAGTTTTTTCCCGTATTGGAGCTTAAGGTTTTTTGGTGAATCAATTAGTTTGATCTGGCCGTCGACAATAAACCCCACCCGGTCGCAGAGCTCATCTGCAATATACATGTTATGGGTGGTAAGAAAAACTGTCACCCCCATTTTATTTCGGTCCTTTATTATATCTTTGATAGTAGCTGCAATGGCTGGGTCCAGCCCGGTAGTAGGTTCATCAAGGAACCACATGATTGGATTGTTTATCATAGACCTTGCAAATACCAGCCTGTGCTTCATGCCTTTGGAGAATTCACCTGTCTTTACATTCTCCTTGCCTTTAAGACCAACAAGCTCTATAAGTTCCAGCGGATCCCTGGTCTCTACGTCAAACAATCTGGCATAAAAGCTCAGATTCTCTTTTGCCGTCATTTTGTTGTAGACATTGGACTGTTCGAAAGACACCCCTATCTTATTGAACATCCTCCTCGAGATATTCTTTATGTCGTATCCGGCTACTGTGACATCGCCCTTTTGAAGCTGTAAAAGTCCTGTAAGTATCCCCTGGGTCGTCGATTTACCTGCTCCGGATGGTCCCAGGAATCCGAAGATCTCTCCTTCACCGACTTCAAAATTCACGTCCTTGACCGCATACTTGCCATCTCTCAGATAAGAGTGATACAGCCCTTTTACCTTGATCATTACTACTGCCTTCCTTTCCCTCTAGTCCCAATACCATTTTTTAAAAAATCTATTAAAAGGCTGATCGTATCTATCATCCCTTCATCGAATTTGCGTACCCTGGCCTTCTTCCCTTCCCGGGCCTGAAAGTAATATTCTACTGCGCTTACACTCAGGGAAGAAATAGCATGGCTTATATAACACAGATCGATGTCATCTCTGACCTGGCCCGTTTTGATTGCCTCCTCCAGTAGTTCAGTATATATATTCTGGGCACTCTGCATCCCCGCACCGACTATCTCGTTATATATGGGATGGCCCTTGTTCTTAAACAGCCAGTCTACCATAAGTGTTATCTGGGGGTTCTTTGCCGCAAATTTCAATCCTTCCAAAAACATCTCCCTTATAAGGTCGAAGAAATCATATTGTCCCCGCTTCTGCATGACAGGCTCCAGAGCCCTTACCTTTTCTTCACTGACTTTTTTGACCAGATAGAAATAGAGGTCTTTTTTATCTTCAAAATACTGGTAGAAGCTGCCCTTTGCTATACCGGATTTGTCTACGATTCTGGTAATACTGGCCCTGTCATATCCAAACGCCGCAAATTCACTGATAGCAGATTCCACTATCAGCTTCCTTTTTTTATCCGGCAGGTTATAAAACGTATCTTTTGGCACTTAAACCTTTCCTTCCCGCAATATGACTCTTAAGTCATATGACTTTAGATTCACATTCTATTACTGACTGACCAGCTTGTCAAGGAATTATAGATTATTATTATATATTATTATCAGTTATTTTTTATTTGCATTGAGAGAGTTTAAGATTAACCTATTCTTTTCAAGATAGGCCAATTGCAATTGGCAAAGGTAAGCAAATTTTATCTTGACTTTAGATTTCTGCGTCTGAAATCATTTTTTTATAAAGGGCTTCCATGTCCAGTTCCTTTGACCAGTAATCCATATATTCTATATCCAGATTACCATACTGAAGCTCATACACGCTCAAGGCATCAACATATTGCTTTATACCTCCGCCTGATAATTTTGACCACAAGAGTTTCTGTATTATCGTATCCTCAGGTGCAGAGATATAGGCTTCAAAACCAAATAACCCAACTTTTTCCTTCCGTGAGAACCTGCTTTTATCAAACCCGCTATTGGTCAGGATCCAGAAATCAATCTTATCTCCTTCATCAGTATCTAACACATTAAATTGGCTATTATTAATAATAGCTTCCTTGACCGAATGCCTGTTTATATAAAATCTTTTTTCATTAAATGCATTCATTATTTTTGTTATATGGTTTATTTTTACAGAGATTATTATATCAATATCGTGAGTCGACCGGGGGATCCCCTGAAAGCTTGAGACCAGAGAGCCGGTCAGCATATAGGGGATACTTTCCCTTTCCAATGATTTTATTGCCTTTTCTAATAGTTTAAGTTGTGACATTTGCTGATCCGCCTAAGATATATTTTTTTTATCTCTTTCTCTGAAAGTCTGGGGAATCTGTTTTCAAGCCCTTTTATAAACAGTTTTTTAGTCAGTTTGGTCAACTCAAAGGATTTCTTAAGCCTTTCCTCAGACGATAACTTCCTCATCATATTTATATATTCTTTATAGTCAGCGCTTCTATCCATAGAAATTATTCTACCATAGATTAATGGATTTATAAGGATTTACTGTCGGATAAATATATTTATTTTTATAAAAATTAAGTCAACCACTTAAATATAAACATAAGGGGATATATCTCTTATACTGCTCCTTTATTTACATCCATAAAGCTTTTTTTGTAAAAAATAATATAATTAAATTTTACGTTATCGGAAACAGACAATCCTAACCATACCTAACCTTTAGAAAAATGATGATACTCATTTTATGCTATTCCCTGATCTCTTTTTTCAATCTATTTATTATTATAATAACCATTATAATTCCATATATGGCCACAATCTCTACAATTGTAAGTAAGACTACAAAAGGTAAGTATATATTAAACACAATAGGGCTATTCAGTATACTGTCTGGTGCCATATCAATCATTCTCATATACAGATTTGGCAGACCCCAGCCCATAATCGGAAAAAATATTATACCAAGAAAGAAAAGAAGTCTTTTATACTTTTCCATTTTTGATCTGTTGTCATTATATAGTTCAGGTCCTGTATCCTTTTCACTTTCAGTTTTAAAATAATGCCGGGAGCCAGTACTGCCTATATATGTCCATCCTGCATCCTCAAATATTGAAATATAGTCTTCCATATCGTCTTTTTTTAATACTTTAAAATCAAATCTGTAGGTATAATCATGCGGATTGCCCTTTTGAAATATATAGTAAAATATCCCTATTGATATTAGATGCCATCCTTTTTTTGACATCTCATGCAGCCACCCTGCTTCTTTTCTTCCTGCCACTTAATCTCTTAATGAAAAATCAAATAAATACTTATCTTACAGTTTACAGTCAACTTTTAATCCAGTATATAAAGAGTAAAATATAACTCAAAAAAATTAGAAGGTATATAAAAGTAATATTTATACTGGTAAATAAAATATATATAAGGATAATAAAAAATGAAGCTGGGAAAGATAGAAAAATGGTTTATCAATAGGGAAAGCCATTCAAAGAAAGTAACAGAGAGAGCTGAAAAACTATTAGATTTTATTGATATTAAGCCAAATCAAAATTTTTTAGAGATAGGTTGTGGTAGCGGGCCTGTATCTAAACATATCTCAGAAAAATATAAAATAAAAGTAGTTGGAACTGATGTAGATGAAGACCAGATAGAATTTGCTAAAGAGAATACCAGGAGCTTGAAAAATATTAATTTTCTTATTGCAGACGCTACCAACCTACCCTTTGAGGATAAAAGCTTCGATATAATCCTATCCATAAATGTGCTTCATCATATCCCTAATTGGATGGATGCTTTAAGAGAAATAAACAGGGTACTTAGAAATGGCGGATATCTTCTATTAGCTGAACTGTTATTTGCCAGATGGACCCGGGGAATTAGTAGATTATACTCCGGGCAGGCCTACGGAATAACCACCATAGATAATTTGAATTTATTTATTGCCAAAAACCATTATTCGATAATTCACTCCAGATTATTAAAATCATTTATGTGGAATAATCTTGAAGCTATTTATAAGAAATAAATAGCCGGGAACAGTAGGCGAGGTTAAAACCAGAATTATTGGCTCATTGAGGATATTTTTACAGCAGAACTGGTCTACAAAATGCTTCACTGAATTACTAAACAATTGATTCAGACAAACACTTTTTCACTAAAAACGTCTAAATAATCGGCATTTAAAATAATTTAAAGGACTGTAAAATGGATATAGAAGTATCAAAGGAAGAAAGATTGATGGCCCTTCTCTCGCATCTATCAATATTTATTCCCAATATTGGTATACTGGCTCCGCTTATAATTTGGGTTACAAATAAAGAAAAATCAAATTTTGTAAGATTTAATGCGCTGCAGGCAATTTTTTTCAGCTGATATTTTTTGTCCTTATGATGCTTTTTATGTTTGCCGGGATAATACTTATGCTTATTGCTATTCCCTGGTTTGACATGAACTCTAATGCACCCCCGGGAATTACCTTCTTCTTGTCCATGGTATTTATGTTTATGTATTTTCCTTTATGGATAATCTTTAGCATCTATGCAATCGTTGCCTCTGTAAAAAGCTACAGGGGCAAGATTTTTAGATATGCAATAATAGGCAGGATCATTGAAAGAAAAGTATACGAGGGCTGAAATTTATAATACTACTTCTTATTTTTACATACCCTTTTATCAGGCTTTACTACTATATGGTCTATAATTAAATTTAAAAAATATCTAAATCAGAGGAGTTAAGATAAAATGGAAATAAAACCTGAACCGCAACTTAAGACATTATGGTATTTAAGCTGGGCAGTAGCTTTTTGTCCGGTCATAATATTACTTCTTATTTTATTATTTTTTGCAGACAAATTAATTGTCGGGTCATTTATTGCTGCCTGGATCATAATATTTATACCAATTCTGTTCTGGATACCGAAAGCTTACCGGATTGTGAAATATTTTATAGACGGTGATTCTGTAAAGATGCAGGCAGGAGTAGTCTGGAAGAAAAAAGTTACTGTTCCATTCTTGAAAATAACCAATATAGATATAACAAGCGGTCCTATACAGAGAAAATTTGGAGTAGGTACAATACATGTACAAACAGCCGGATACGGGGGGCAGCAAGGCCAGAAATCGGAGCTTAAAATTAACGGCGTTAAAGATACCGAGAAAATAAGGGACATTATAATCGAAAATATAAAAAGTTATAAAGGAACCGAAGATACAGCCTATAAACCAGGAAAAAACCTTCAGGAAGCAAAGGCCCCTGATAACGCATTGATTCTAGACAATATCTTAAATGAGCTGGTAAATATTAGAAAAAAACTGGAAAAATAAAAAAGGAATTTTATTATCTTTTTTTCTATTCTTTCTTTTCGCGCTTTTTCCAGGAAGTTTCTTTCTTACTGTTTCCTACCAGCCATATAAATGTCCCCAGGCATACCAGGAAGAACCCAACACCAATCGGGCCGCTCCAGAAAAATATAAGCCACCAATCCATTTTTTCTCCTCTCTCTATTTAAGTTTTATAGTTATCTCTATTAGTCTGACCGCCAGCAGAATTTTGAATACAGGATAAGGCTTAATATAAAGATTATAATAGATATAGATATAGTGAATAATATCTGGAAAGTGCCCATTGGATTATATCCTACAAATTCAGGCACTGATAACATATAGGATATAATTGCATTTGAAGAAGAAAAAGGATAATATCTTGAAAAGACCTGCAGTATTCCAGGTAAAAAACTATAGGGAAATGTTACCCCTCCAAGAGACATCGATACAACAGCAATACCTACTCCTGTTATTACTGCGCCGTTTATATTCTTTATAAAAGTTCCTATTATTATTCCCGCACCTGCGGCACTTATTGTTGCAAGGATTAAAAAGGCAAGGGATACAAGGGAGCTTGTTACAGTAAAATTAAATCTTGCGCCAAGAGCAGCACCTATAACACCTATAAGTACTGCTGATATTGCAACATAAAAAAGAAGGCCAAATATCCTTCCTAAAATATCCCTCCACTGCTTTACGGGCATTGAACGCAGTTTTAAGAAAAGTCCGTTTATCCTGTCCTGGGCAATTATTCCGGGCAGGGTGCTAAAACCGGAAAGCATAAGTGAAAAAACTATCATCGATATCGTTATCCCTGCCCTGAAGTAAGGGTCTTCTGAAAGAGGATCAGCCCTGTAGAATAAAAATATCCCTAAAAATAAAAATATTATAGGCCATACTACTGTCCAGAATACAGTGGTCTTGTTTCTGTACAGCTCTTTTACAGTCTTAATAAAAACAGCATTGATCTGTCTCATATTTTGCCTTTATATATAAAATCAATCTTTTACAGAATGTCCTGTCAATTTATAAAATAGGTCATCAAGCGTCGAAGTGGTGCTTTCAAGCCTTTCCACTTTAAAACCTTCGCTGTCAAGCT
This sequence comes from uncultured Actinomycetota bacterium, assembly GCA_964426155.1. Classification (GTDB taxonomy): domain Bacteria; phylum Actinomycetota; class Humimicrobiia; order Humimicrobiales; family Humimicrobiaceae; genus M55B120. The sequence continues at coordinate 3,769 of CAYROY010000140.1, read as the reverse complement.
TCCTTATTATATCCGGTATATCTTTTGCTATATCATCTGAATATATCCTGTAGCCAAGGTCTGTTTCAAGTATATCTCCCCCGTCTGTAAAACCGGCCAGTATATCTTTTACTCTTTCCTCTTTGAGCCCGGTTTCTATTGTAAGTGCGTTTTTTAGGTTATTGTTTTTCTTAAGCTCATCAGGAGTGCCTTCAGCTACAATTGTACCGTTATCGATAAGTCCTATCCTGTCTGCCAGTTCGGCATCTGTACTTATATGTGTTATTAAAAATATGGTAACATCTTTTCTTAAGGTATCTTTTACCAGCTTAAAAAAATCTCTTCTTGCAGCAGGGTCAAGGCCGGTAGTGGGCTCATCAAGTATAAATATCCTGATTCCTTCAAATAGGATTGTTGCGAGCTCAAGCCTTTTTTTCATACCTCCGGAGTATTTTGAGACAGGCTTATCTGCATCTTTTTCAAGCCCCACCTTTTTAAGCAGCCCGGAAATGACTGTTTTTGCCTTATCTCCCTTATATCCCATAAGTCCCGCAAAATAAGCAAGGTTTTCCCTGCCTGTAAGGTAAGCTGATGTAAAATTTTCCTGAGGCATATAACCGATAAGGCTGCGGGCATTTTCTGGGGGGCTGCCATATATTGTAACCTCCCCGCTGGATTTTTCCCTTATGGATGCAAGTATTGCCGCAAGGGTAGTCTTTCCTGATCCATTGGGTCCCATCATGCAGTAAAACTCGCCTTCGCCTATGGTAAGGTTTATTTCTTTTAATACTAATTTTCCCCCATAGCTTTTTGAGAGATTTTTAATAAATATGGCTGGCAGTTCTGTCTCCTTAAAATATTTTTAGTGCGTACTTTTGATAGTATTTTAATTGAGATTAATATTAAAAATAATTTGAAATAATTATATATTAAAATTAAAAAAAAATTAATCATATATGATTTTCAATGAGATAATCCTGATTAAAAAGGATAACATAAGCTCTATTGTCCTGCTTGCAATCATCCTATAGTTTCACAGGCTTCGTTTTTTACAAAGGAATACTTAAGAAAATGGCTATTAAGAGCAAATAACTGAAATTTTCCCATAAACTTTGTTTAATATAAATCATTTGATATAAAATTAGATCCAAACCAGTTCTGCAATTGATAGTTTCCTTTATTTTACATAATAAACTTCGGTACCCATTATAAAATCTCCAATTAATAAAATATTTTTGATTATTTTACTCCTTTCATTTCTTCTTTGATATCTATATTGAGTAAATAATATTGGACCTTGTATTATAAAAATACTGCAAATCATTACTTTCCGTGTAAAAGGAAGGTTTGAAAAGAAAAAAAGCTATATGCATACAACCAAAGTGGTCACCAGTGGGATATATTCTATATTAAGAAATCCCCAGTATATGTCAGGAATACTAATAAATATTAGAGTAATTCTTATCTCACAACACTGGCTGATTATAATTATTGGTGTTATAGCAATTGTACTTAATTATTTTGACTCCATAAGAGCAGACGGAAATTTTATTGAAAAATTCGGAAAGGAATATTCCGATTACATAAAGATAGTACCAGGACTTAATTTTATAGCAGGTATTATAAGGTTAATAAAGATATTAGGGTAAAATTAATTGCTGGCTACTGTACGCAATGTTATAAACGCAATAATGGCTTCTGGATGTGTATATTTTTATACCAGACTTTATAGTAATTTTCATAAACTCAGACAAATTTTTTTAGCATTGTTTTTTATTATAAAAGTATTATAATATTATATAACTTTGTCAGTTAAAACGAGGGGTCATATGAAGAAATTACTGGTATTTTTGCTGGTGATATTCATAATGTTTTTCCTATCCACATCAGCACTATGGGCACAAGAATCCGAAAAGCAGGGTGATTCAAGCATAACTACCAGGCTAAATGACGACCTTTATGTATTCGGCTCTGATATCTATATCACTGAAGATGTAGCCGGTGACCTTATTATGGCGGGAGGCAGGATAGATGTCAACGGAGATACAGCACAGGACCTCATGGTGGCTGGAGGTATGATAGCCATAAATGGGGATGTCGGGGACGACATTAGGACTGCGGGGGGAATAATAAGCATAGAAGGCGATGTAGCAGATAACCTTTTAGCTGTAGGCGGCCAGATATCAATCTCCAAAGAGTCAGTCGTAGGTGGCAAACTGGTTATTAGTGGACAGACACTTAACATCACAGGCACTATTGAGAATAATGCTGTCTTAAGCGGTGGAGATATCACCATATCAGGAAAGATAGATGGAGACGTAAAGATAGAGGATGTAGAGAACCTCAAAGTCACCAGCTCTGCCGAGATAACCGGAGATCTGATCTACAGGTCTACTGCCAGGGCTGATATTTCCAGTGATGCAGTAATAGGCGGAGAAATTAAAGAGACTATTATAAAAGAGGCAGAACCTGATGAATTAAAAGCCGAAGCCGAAAGGACAGCCTGGGCAGTCTTTACCGCTTCCTATATCGGTAGCAGGATAATAAACTTCCTGGGTCTTTTTGTTCTGGGTATCATATTTTTCCTGGCAATGCCCGGTTTCTTTAAGAAATTCAATGACAGGATGAAAGGTACTCTGGGATACTGCGTGGGAGGAGGAGCTATAGTACTATTCGGTGTTCCTATAGTATCTATTATAGTATTTATTATCTCCATACTTTTATTTATAACTATAATAGGTTCTGGTGTAGGCATAGTTGCTATGGCTTTTAATGCTATAATACTAATCGTCTATGGGCTTCTTATCTATCTCAGTACAATATTCCTGTCCTATCTTCTGGGAAGGACCATACTATGCAAAACATCACTAAATATGGACAAATATGGTTGGAAGGTCCTTGCCTATCTTGTTGGTCTGGTTATTATAATGATAGTTTACAGCATACCATTTGTCGGATGGTTAATAAGATTTGCCGGAATCCTATTTGGCCTGGGAGGAATTTCTCTTGTTTTAAAGGACCTTATATTAAAAGGTTGCAGAAAGAAATAGTTTTAGTGCATAAAAAACAGTCCTGCTTAAAAGCAGGGCTGTTTTTATTAATTTAGAGTCTTAACGAACTGGGCATAGCGTGGGAAGTTAGACTAAAATAATGACTTCATGTAATGATGTTTTTATACCAGAACTGATTTTTAATATCTAATTTTTCTACTTCTGTGAATCCCCAAAAAGAAATTCCATAGAGGTATATTTTTTATGTATTCAGCATATCGACTGCCAAATTTTTTTACATTATAGCTGTCTTCTACTTTTGATGCTATATAAAATAATATAATTGCAATAATACCGATTATTATCAAAGCAATTGCCTGGTAGGCAAATAAAAACCCTATTGTGATCAGTGAAAGCCCCAAATATAGAGGGTGTCTTAGTATTCTAAATATTCCCCTTCGTATCATTATAGTTGTATCCTCAAGGCCAGATGTAGGCCTTCCTATTCGCTTCAATGACACAAATGAAGACACTATAAAAAATATGCCAGCTATAAAAAAGATTATAGACACATACTGTAGGAAGGTAATACCGGATTTCTTTAACATGAAATTTTCAAATCTTGTCAGGCCCAGTACAATAACGGAAATAAAAAGCCCTATACCGGTCTCAGCAAATATTTCAAATCTTTTACGCTTTTTTGTACCTATGGGCAAACATCTAAGAAAGATTGTAATTGCTATTACTGAGATTATTATATACGCAATAAAAGGCTTCATTCTTTCTTATATAAAAACTAA
>CAYROY010000139.1:0-6659 GCA_964426155.1 uncultured Actinomycetota bacterium | reverse complement strand
TGGGAGAGCGCCTGCCTTGCAAGCAGGAGGTCAGCGGTTCGATCCCGCTCATCTCCACCAAAAAAATTTTAGTTTATAAAATAAAAAGACCGGATTTTTATTTTATTAAAATAGCCGGGATCAGGAAGATTTTTTTAGCCTGCCGTCTGCCATATCTGCAAGTGTTATGGAATTAAGTATGTTTTTAAACTGCTCACTTGATTCTTTCCAGATATTCCTTACAGGGCAATTATCCGAGCGGTAGCATGACTGTGGGTTTTCAACGCATTCTGTAAAAGCTAATGAACCTTCAACAGCCTCAAGTACATCCAATAATTTTATATTTTCGGGTGGTTTTGACAGACAATATCCTCCGTGATAACCTCTTGTGGATTTTATGAGGCCCGCAATTTTTAAGGGTATTATTAATTGACCGAGATATTTAAGTGAGATTTCCTGCGATCTGCTTATCTCTTTGAGAAGAACAGGGCCCCCATCATAACGCATAGCCAGTTCAAGCATCAATCTTGTGCTGTACCTTCCTCTTGTAGATAATTTCATATTTTATTTTCTCCAGGATTCCGTCTGATCAATATTTAAAAGTCTATTATTACATATTAGATCCGCATTTAACGATTATTGCTAGCATTTTAATAGAATTGGTAATTTTTGTAAAATCGTCTTAGTTATGGTACTGATATAATTTATATTGCCGGAAAACAGCTTATACAGAAATAGTAAATCTATATACGCAAAAATCAATATTTGTTAAAATATTGAGATGTTATTATATACAGCTAAATATGCTGAGAATTTTCATATTACTATTACAATTGAGGTAATCTGCAGCAGGGTTATTTTGATATTTAAAAATTTTAAAACTTACAGGGGATATGATGTTTAGGACATGGGTTGATATATTTTTAGGTAATATTGGCAGATATATTATTGATTTTATTGCAAATTATTATTATTTTATAATACCCCCTGTTATCATTTATGGAATATTTCTTACTATATCATCATTTAATTTTAAACGCATAGAGAGAGCTGTAAATAATATAATAGTTAAGCAGAGCAAAGCCGTGATAGAAAGAAACAGGGAAATAAGCTATGTTAACCTTGTAGAAAAAATAGAAATTGACTGGGAACGCATAATAAAAGAAAAATCCTTCTTCCCGTATATCTCTCAGGAATCAGATTTATGGGTATCCAGGGTGTCGAAGGAAAATGTAAGGGATTTAATAATGCATAATGATTTCAGGATAAGACTTGTACTTGAAAGAAGCTGCATATATATTATTGGCCAGCAGCCGGAGATAAAAAGAAATCTTTATATGGAGTATATACACCGTTTAACACGGAGGAAATATTAATATCTTATGAAAACAGATTTACGATTGGTTTAATAATCTGAAGCAGTACCCAGAAAAAAATATTTGAACTTGCACCCATACTTGATACACCTGAATATCCTTCTACCAGTTCAAATTCATATTTTATAAGATAACTGGTAAAAAATTGACTCATATCTGTTGTGATCCATAGTACGAGAGGTATTATTAAAACGGCAGATATAAAACTTCTGATCAGGTCACCCCGAGATATAGTTACTGCCCATACGACGAGGAAAGGAATGATCACCAGATCAGCGCTGGGGAGAACTCTGTTCCCGGGAAGAAGTGTAGATATAAATATTGTAAGAGGAATTATAATCACCGAAAGGACTATTACGGAAGGGTGCCCGACAAGTACTATTGAATCAATCCCGATATAAATAGTCCTGCGGGTGATCCTTCTCCTTATAAGACTTCTTAAATTATCTATTGCAGGAACCAGCCCTATCATCAGCAGATTTACAGCTCGTGGAAGAAGGATCATGATAAATGATAATCTGAGCCCGCTTGATAGAGCATATAAAATATCTGTTCCTAAATTAAGAGTGATAGTCCTGTATCTGGTAATAAGACCTATAATAAACCCGGCTAAAAAACCAAAAATCATGGGCTCAGATAAAAAACCCAGTTTGTAATGTATTTCACAATAGAAAAGATGTAGCTTTTTTATAAAAGGTATCTTATTCATTACAGCATTTACTAAGTGCGAGATGGGGGCCCAGCAGATTATGTGGGACTGTGTATTGGAGATCCCCCTGATACCATAATAAGACTCTATATGGCTTGCATATATATCAGCAAGAGAAAATGTGATGGCTGCAACTATAATAGAAATCAGTACTGCTATCCATTGTACTTCTGTTATTGCATATATTATTGCCCCGGCAAGAAGAAAATTCCAATATCCCCAGAGGTCTATATTAATAGTCCTGGTAAGTCTTAAAAGAAGCATTATCAGATTAAGGCTAAAAACTCCCAGTATAATGTATAGCAGTAGAGAAGAGTTCAAAAATACTATCTCTGTAAGGGTCCATCCAGCATCTATTATTTCGTATTCCTTAAGAGAGTTTATCAGAATAGTATTGCTAAGAGGCTCAAAAAAATTCACAAACATGGTTATAAGAAGTGCAATACCTGTCATGCCCAGGAAGATAAATAAACAGTTTCTTAAGTTTTTAAAAATATTCCTGGTAGTGAATAAACCGATCATAAACAGCAGTGCAGGTAGAATTATAACCGGTCCTAAATCAATCAGGTATTTAGCAGCTCTGTAAGTAGCAGACATAGGTCTTGCCTTGTTTCTGTTTTATAAATCCTTTGTAATATATCAGAATTTCTTATTTTGTTTAACAGATTTTGGTAAAATCTGGCTTTATTATTTTTTATGAGCAGTAAAAATATTATGTTAACCTGTATTATACTTCCAGGGCTTCCCATTTTCTCAAAAGCCAGTGGAGTATCAACTACTGCCAGGGCCAGTCCTTCTTTTATGATCATATCAGGGTCAGTATGTGGTATTGCGATTTTTATAGGTCTGGTGTCAAGTCCCGTAGGGTATGATTTCTCCCTTTCTGCCAGAGATCTATAAAAATCTTTTTTTACATAACCTTTTTCAAAAAGACTTTTATGGAACAATCTGAAAAGCTCCAGATAGCTTCTGATTTTAGGATTAATAAAAATATTTTCCTTATCTATAAACATTAATTAATTTTTAAAATAGTTTATCTTACCTATCAAATTCAATTCTTTTTATTTTTTTTGTTTTTTGTTGATACATTATACTATCAAAAAAGATTATAGAAAATTTGTTTTAATTAACTTCCGAAATATGGATTTAGTAATATAAGAATTTCCCAGGACTGTTAAAAAGGATGAAATAAAAGCCCATGCTATAAATATACTGGACTATCCTAATTTTAATAACTGTTCTTGAAAATAATCAGATTTGCTGTATACTAATATTGAGAATATGTTCAATAGTTGCACAAATGTTCATAATTATTTTAATTTGAGAAATTGTTAAATATTGAAGAAGAAAAGTTTATAATAAAAATATCAAGGCTCTATTACATAGAAGGGCTGACGCAGCAGAATATTGCAGATAAGCTGAAGATATCCAGAACGAAGGTTTCAAGGTATCTTACGAGAGCGAAAGAATCAGGAATAGTAGAAATAGCAATTAACCATCCCCCTGAAGATTTTTCAAAAATGGAATATGAGATTGAAAAAAAATACAGGATAAGAGAATGCATAATAGTAGATACCCTTGAAAATGACGAAGAAATTATAAGATCCATGGGAGTAAGAGTAAACAGTTTGCTTGAAAGGTTGCTGGATGACGGCAGCTATATAGGCATAGGCTGGGGTTATTCGCTCAGGGAGCTATCAAAGCATATAAATATCATTAATAAAAGTGATATAAAAGTAGTTCCAATGATAGGAGGCCTGGGAAGGACGGGCACCGGTGTTCATACTAACTCAGTAGCAAAAAGGATTGCTGATGGGGTGGGAGGGACGAGTTATATGATTCATTCTCCTGCTGTAATGGACAGCAGTGAAGCTAAGCAGATGATGGAAAAGGACAGCAACGTAAGGGAAATAATGAATATGTCAAAAAAAATCGATACAGCTCTTATAGGTTTAAGCGATCTGAGTAATGAATCAACTCTAATAAAGACCGGCAGCTTTAGTAAGGACGATTTTAGATATCTTAGAAGCCTGAAAGTGGTGGGAGATGTAAACCTTGTATTCATCGACCGGGAAGGCAGGCACGTAACAAATGATATAGATGAAAGGATTGTGAGAGTACCTCTTGAGAGGCTCAAGAAAATAAAGAATGTAATAAGTGTAGCATTTGGAAAAAGAAAACTTGAGGTGATTACTGCTGCTCTAAGGGGTAATATCATTAACATACTACTTACAGATAAGGATACGGCAAAATATATATCGGGGGTAGAATAATATGGAATCAAAAAAACAGAAAAATAAAACTAAGAAGAAACTTGAAATCAATGAATATGCCATAGAGGACAGATTCCAGGACCTTGATAGAGAAACCATGATAGAGATGCTTAAGAAAATGTTTCAGATCAGGCATTTCGAACTCCAGACAGAGCAGTTTATAATCAGGGGTATGATACATGGCACATGCCATCTTTATATCGGCGAAGAGGCTTCTGCGGTAGGAGCCATATATGCAACGAAAAAAGATGATTATATAACCTCCAACCACAGGGGACACGGGCATTGTATTGCAAAAGGTGCCGATCTTAATCTGATGATGGCAGAACTTCTGGGTAAAAGCACGGGATACTGCAGGGGCAGGGGTGGTTCCATGCATATAGCCGATGTTGATTCCGGCAATCTTGGCGCCAATGGTATTGTAGGAGGAAGCATAGGGATTGCAACAGGTGCAGGCCTTACGGCCAGGATGAAAAACAATAAAAAGATAGTGCTATGCTTTTTCGGAGATGGAGCTGCAAACGAGGGAATATTCCACGAGTCGATTAACATGGCTTCCATATGGAAACTGCCGGTTATTTATCTATGTGAGAACAATATTTATGGAATGTCAACTCCAATGAAAGAAGCATTTAATATAAATAGGATATCTGACAGGAAGATGGCTTATGGAATAGATGGGCTTACGATTGATGGAAATAATCTTGTGGAGGTCTACAATACAGTTTCACATTTCCAGAGGGAATGCCGCCGCGGGAAAGGGCCGGTGCTAATAGAAGTTTTGACTTATAGATGGAAGGGGCACTCAAAAAGCGATGCCCAGGTTTATAGATCAAAAGATGAGGTAAGCGAATGGGTGAAGAGAGATCCCATAAAATTATACTCCAGGGAACTTCTTGAAAAGAAAATAATCACCCGGAAAGAGATTGAAGAAATTGAGAACATGGCAAGAGATGATATTAAAAAAGCGGCTGAATTTGCAAAAGACAGTCCTTTTCCGGATCCAGGGACAATAGAGGAAGATGTTTATGCATAAGCATTTCATATGATTTTTTATTTCAGACAATTTTTAATCATTTAACGGAGCTTTGATTTAATATGGAAAATAAAAGACAGATAACTTATTTAGAGGCTATTAGGGAAGCAATGCAGCAGATGATGAGAAAAGATGAAGATGTTTATTTGATAGGCGAGGATATTGCAGAATATGGAGGAGCATTTGGGGTCACAGTAGGGATGGTCGATGAATTCGGCAAAGAAAGAATAAGGAATACACCCATATCTGAAGCAGGTATTATTGGTGTAGCATCAGGTAGCGCTATGACAGGTATGAGACCTATTGCAGAGATTATGTTTTCCGATTTCATGACTATAGCGATGGATCAGATTGCAAATCAGGCGGCCAAAGCAAGATATATGTTTGGAGGTAAAGCCTCGGTTCCGATGGTCATAAGGACTCCTGGCGGAGGCGGAACAGGTGCAGCAGGACAGCATTCCCAGAGTCTTGAAGCACTGGTTGCCCATATTCCCGGCTTAAAAGTGGTTATGCCTTCATGTCCTTATGATGCAAAGGGCCTGCTGGTGTCTGCTATAAATGACGATAATCCAGTAGTATTTATTGAACATAAACTGTTATATAAGAATAAAAAATATGTACAATATGTGCCTGAAGAAATTTATGATATAAGTCTGGGAAAAGGAGATATAAAGAGGAAGGGTAAAAACCTTACAATTGTTGCGACATCATTTATGGTCCAAAAGAGTCTGGAAGCTGCTGAACAAATTGATGCTGAAAATGGCATAGACTGTGAGATAATAGATATAAGGACCCTCAGACCGCTTGACCTGGATATAATACTGTCTTCTCTAGAAAAGACAGGAAGGCTTATGTGCGTTGAAGAAGCATCTTCATTCGGAGGATTTATGGGAGAAGTAGCGGCGCAGGTCGCGGAATACGGGTTTGATCTTCTGGATTCTCCAATACTGAGGATTGCAGGCAGGAATTGCCCGGTTCCCTACAGCCTTGTTCTTGAAAACGAGATGATACCGAGTGTTGAAAGAATAAAAGAGGGTATAGTAAATTTATTTGAAAAGATATGAGATTTATATGTTAAAATATATGTAACGATTATCACTATGGGTTTTATTTGTTGAAAAGCAATGTGTTTAATGGTTATAATCTTTAATTATATTATATAAATACTTTATACAGGGGGAGATCATATGCACGAAGTAATTATGCCAAAACTGGGTCTTACAATGGAATCCGGGAAAATAGAAAAATGGCATAAAAAAGAAGGCGATAAGGTTGCCGAAGGAGAT
>CAYROY010000138.1:0-16526 GCA_964426155.1 uncultured Actinomycetota bacterium | reverse complement strand
GGAGTCAATATCAATCTTACTATAATTGTAAGCAGTATTATCACAACCCCATAATTTTCCACAACGTTCCTGTAAAGAAACACTACTATATATTCAAGCACGTTCTGGATGGGCTGTAGGATCTGAAGAATCTGACTCAAAATATTATCCTTCCTTTATTATTTTACAGGATCGTATCCTCCCTTATTAAAAGGGTTGCATCTGATTATCCTGTAAGCCGCCCTGGCTCCTCCTTTAAACACACCATACTTTTCTATAGAATCAATAGCATACTGGGAGCATGTTGGATAGAACCTGCAGCTGTCAGGTAACAGAGGAGATATATATCTTTTATATAATTTTAATAAAAATATTAATACTTTTTTCAAGATAATTTTTGCTAATTAATAACATTCACTTACCGGCATAATAACTTTTCAGGCTTTTCTCTAATTCATCTTTTATATCATGATAGCTTGCATCTGCTATTGTCCTTCTTGCTACCAGATATATTTCTACTCCACGGGGTATTAATACATTTCTTAATACTTCTTTTAATATTCTTCTTATTTTATTTCTTTGAAAGGCTTTGCCTATTTTCCTGCTTATCCCGAAACCTGCTTTTATGATACAACTGTCTTTAGATCCATTAAGTATATATATTATTAAAAACCTGTTTTTCAATATATATCCATTTGTCCTTAACTTTTCAAAAATTCTTTTTTCCTTTATTGTTTCCAGTTTAATGTATTATTTACCCCCTGCGCGATCATGCGCTAAGCACTTTTCTTTTTTTTCTTCTCCTATTTGCTATTATATTTCTTCCGGCCTTTGTTTTCATCCTTGCCCGAAAGCCGTGATTTTTTTTCCTTTTTCTTACGTTGGGTTGATAAGTCCTTTTCATTAAAAACAGCCCTCTATTTCTAATTATTCCTTTGATTTCGTTAAGTAGTTGATTATACAATCTAATTTCATATATATCAAGGACATCACGTAGTGGTTATGATTATTATATCAAACATCTGTTCCAGCATATTATATTATTTGAAAAGGTAATTTTTGACTATTCTGAGTTATGGTGGAACTTTTCAGATTTTATCATGGTTTTCAAACATGTTTTCCACATTTGTGGATAAATATGTTAATAACATAAAAAAACCCACCATTTCTTATTCCAATGCGGTGTTTAAATCAATGCATGCCTTCATAAAATAGTAGCTTTTTTAACATTAAAATATTATCATTTATGTGTTGATAACTTTTTGAACACAGGAAAGATGAAAAAACCAATAAAACTAATAATACTTTCTATTTATATTAAATAATTATATTTAATACTAGTGGTAATACCTATGAACAGCAACTATTCTGGTGAAAACTCTGGCAGTAATGAAAAAGACAATAATTTAAACATAATGGTAAATATAGCACTATATGATAATATGAAGAGTATTCCAAGGGTAATCGGAAGTTCATACGGTGATATAGGTGACCTGATAAACGATACATCCCAGAAGGTATATTCCTACTCTCATGAAATGGGAGGTAAAATTCCATATACAATTATAAGGGAGGTCGTCGAAAACCTGATCCACGCTGATTTCCGTGAAATAGTCATAACAATAATGTCTGAGGGCAACCACATACTTGTCTCGGATCAGGGTCCGGGAATCAGTGATATTGAGAAAGCTTTTCTTCCGGGCTACACCTCCGCCACGACCAGTATGAAAAGATATATCCGCGGAGTCGGTTCAGGTCTTCCTATTGTAAAAGAAACCATAACATTCTCCGGCGGTACTATAGATATCTCCGATAATATCAAAAAGGGAACTGTCATCTCTCTAAAATTAGACTCCGGCGGGGATGCTTCTCCAAAATCCGCTGCAAATGATTCTGTTGAGCAAAGCAGTAATACTGATGAAATAAAATTACTATCATCCGAAAATGCTCTTGAGGATCTAAATAGAAACATGCTTACAAACAGACAAAAAAAAATATTGTTCCTTATTATGGAGCTCGATAAAGCAGGTCCATCTACAATAGCAGAAGAGCTTGGTTTCAGTTTATCAACTTCTTACCGTGAACTTGTTTTTCTGGAGAAAAACAAGCTTCTTTACTCTGATGGTACGGGTAAAAGGAAATTGTCTAAAAAAGGCTTAAAATATCTTGAATATTATTCAAATAATCTTTAATATTGTTGTATATGGATGGAGAGTTAAACAGCATCTGGAAAAATATCCTTTCAGATATCAAAAATAACATCAACCTGCCGACCTATAAGACATGGTTTGAATCTATTGTTCCTATTGATTTAAAAAAAAACACCCTTACTGTTTCTGTAAATAGTGACTTTGCAAAGGAGTGGCTGGAGTCCAGGTATCTAAGCCTTTTAAACAATTCCACCAGAAAATTCACAGACGGAAGCTTTACGGTCAATATTATTACAAATCCCAGTGATTCATTTAATCATCTAAACTCTTTGGAGACAGAAGCCCCTGAAGATCTTGTCACAAAAAGCACTCGTTCCCCGGATGTCTCATCATTTAATACAAAATATAGTTTCGACACCTTCGTCGTCGGCAGTGGAAACCGCTTTGCATGTACCGCAGCTCTTGCGGTCAGTGAGAATCCCGGAAAGACATACAATCCGTTATTTATTTACGGCGGAGTAGGCCTTGGCAAAACACACCTGCTTCACGCTATAGGTCAATATACCAAACAATTGTTTCCAGAGCTTACCGTAAAATATGCATCCGCTGAAAAGTTTTTAAACGATTTTATAAACGCACTGCGTTACAAGAATATAATAGCCTTTAAAGAAAGCTACAGAAACAACGATATACTGCTGGTAGACGACATCCAATTCCTGGAGGAGAAAGAAGCGAGCCAGGAGGAATTCTTTCATACTTTTAACACACTTCATGACACCAACCGGCAGATAGTACTTTCCAGTGACCGTCCGCCCAGGAGCATAACCACACTCGAAGAGAGGCTGAGATCCAGGTTTGAATGGGGTCTTGTCACCGACATCAAGCCGCCGGACCTTGAAACAAGGATGGCAATACTTAAGAAATACTCTGAAAGGGAGAGGATAGGTGTCTCGGATGACATACTGGGGCTTATAGCAGAGAAGATCACTTCGAATATAAGAGAACTGGAAGGCGCGCTTACAAGGGTGGTCGCATTCTCGTCGCTTACTAACTCTAAACCAGATCTTGATATGGCAAAAAACATATTAAAAGATGTCCTGTTTGACGATAGTGAACAAAAAATCAGCATACAAAACATAATAAAGGAAGTATCAAGATTTTTTTCCATCCCCATTAATGATATATTAAGCCCTAAAAGAAACAAATTCATTTCTCATGCGCGTCAACTTTCTATGTTTCTCGCCAGGGAGCTTACAAGCAGCTCTCTTCCACAAATAGGGAGAGCCATTGGGGGAAGGGATCACACGACTGTTATATATGCGGTATCAAAAATAGCAGATCTCATAACAAAAGATAGAGAAGTTTATATGCAGATTCAGGAAATCACAAACAAAATAAAGAAAAATCTGTAATTTTTTGAATTGTGTTTAAAAACCTGTTTATATCACAATTTTTTATTAACTTTTTTTTTACGTGTTTGTTTATAAATCACTTATTTTTATTTATTTCTAAAGGTTGTTTAATACCGTTGTTTTTATAAACACTGTTTGTTGTGTTTATCAACAACCCTACAATATTCAGATGTAGTTGTTTTTTGAGGTTTTCAACAAATTCAACAGCGTTATGATTACTACTAACTATTTAAATTATATATTATATATAATAAAATAAGTCTTATGTTTTAGTGAATACTTTGAAAAAGAGGTATAAATGATATTCCAAACAACAAGAGGAGAACTGCTGGAACTTGTATCGTTTTCAAGCAGGACAATAAACCCGAGAACCTCTACTTTTATCCTGAACGGTGTACTACTGGAAGCGGAAGATAAATTAACAGTTTTTAGTACAGACCTTGAAACAAGTATTAAAAGTTCTATGGATGTAAAGATAGAAGAGACCGGGAAGGCCGTGGTACCAGCCAAGATATTGATAAATATTCTTAAAAGTCTTAAAGAGACCAAAATATATATTGAGCTAAACAAGGAAACAAATCAGCTTCAAATAACGGGGGACAACGCCTTTTTTAGCCTGAACACATTATCTCTTGAAGAATTCCCGTCTTTTCCCGAGATAAAGGAGCAAAAAGCAGTAAATATAGATTTAGAAGAATTTGCAGATCTTGTTATGAAAGTGCAAAGAGCAGCATCACAGGATGAGAGCAGGGCTATTATTACCGGTATACTAATGGAAATAATAGAAAACAAACTGACGCTTGTTGCAACAGACAGTTATAGGCTGGCCATAGTGACAAAAGATTTAGAAAATAAGATTAATGAAATTAAAATAGTTGTTCCTTCCAGAGTGCTTGAAGGTATAACCAGGGACGGTTTTAAAAATAAAAGTCTGGAAATAATGCTTGAAGAAAAACAGATTATTTTTTATTTAAAAGAAAACGGCGAGGAAAAGAATATTATAATATCAAGGCTTCTTTCGGGTAAATATCCCGAGTATAAAAATCTTATACCTGAAAAAACTAAGCACAACATATTAATAAATAAAGAAAGAATACTGGATGTGGTAAAGCGCATCTCTTCAATATCTCAGGATAATATACCTGTAAAATTTGTTATTGATGAAGGCAGATTGACGGCTACCATGGATATAAAAGAGATTGGAAGGTCAAATGAAAGCCTTGAAGTCGCATATGGTGAAGAAAGAATCGAAACCGCATTTAATCCTTATTATTTAATTGATGGGATAACAATGATGGGCAGCAAGAATATAATATTTTCTATTGAAGAGCCTCTTAAACCAATACTCATCAGACCGGAGGGGGACGAAAGGACAACTTACCTTCTTATGCCTATAAGAATATCATGAGTTTCTGGTAATCTCTCTTACTAGGAAGAAAATAAAATGAAGAAAAATCTTAGTATAGCAATAATCGGTACTGGCCGGCTGGGAACTGCGCTTGGATTTTATATAGCTTCAAAAAAAATTGATAAGATAAAACTAGTGGCGGCTACAACCAGGACCGGGGACAGTTTAAAGAAGATAAAAAAAACTATCGGCAGATATGGAAGGGACACAATATTCACACTTGATAATAATGAAGCGATAAAAACCTCTAATTGTATATTTATTTGTACACCAGATGATTTGATATCAAAGACATGCGAAGAAATATATAAAGATATCGGGAACAATGAAAAAGAAAGGGTAGTCATACACTTCAGCGGGGCAAAAACACTTAAAGCAATAGAAGCCGCGTCAAAGAAGGGTGACCATGTTGCATCTATACATCCTATGAGGTCCTTCGCTTCTATACAGCAGGGCATAGAGAAAATTGAGAACACAGAGTATGGTATAACCTATATGGACAGCGAAGGCAGGGAAGTCACAGAGGCTATTGTAAGGGCCCTAAAAGGACAGAGCATATTTGTTTCGGATGATAAAAAGCCTGTCTATCATGCAGCGGCCTGTGTCGCATCGAATTACATTGTTACTTTAATGGATTATGCGGTCCATATGAATGAAAGCATTGGAATAAGAAGAGAAGAAGCAATAAAAGGCCTTACAAAACTTGCTGAAGGAACGTTAGAAAATATAAGGGAACTTGGAACAAAAAAATCCCTGACAGGTCCAATAGCAAGAGGTGACAGTAGCACGCTGGAAGAGCATTTAAGAATGTTGAAAGAAATATTTTCAGAAAAGGAAATCCAATTATATAGCATAGCGGGACTGAGGACAGCTATTATTGCCAGAGAAAACGGCTGGATAGACGGAGGGACTTTTAGAAAATTACAGTGTATTTTAAAAATAAAATGACATATTAGTATTATAACTACTGGTTGCTCATAATGAAAATAATTAATAAGATAAGTGACTGCCGGGAAGAGACAAAGGCCCTGATAAAAAAAGGAGCTTCAATCGGTCTGATACCAACGATGGGTTACCTGCATGAAGGACACATTAGTCTTATAAGGCGGGCCAGAAGGGATTGTGAAAAAGTATTCGTGTCTGTCTTTGTTAATCCTTCACAGTTTGGCCCCGGTGAAGATTTTAAAAAATATCCCAGGGATCCAGGCAGAGACGAGAAACTCTGCAGGGAGGCTGGTGTAGACTATATTTTCATGCCTGCTGCCGAAGAGATGTATCGGGACCATCACAGCACATACGTAGAAATAGGGGAGCTTTCTAAAATAATGTGCGGTAGATTCAGGCCGGGACATTTTAGGGGAGTTGCTACGATAGTGCTAAAGCTTTTTAATATAATACCTGCAGGCAGGGCATTTTTTGGAATGAAGGATTACCAGCAACTTGTTATTATAAAAAAGATGGTAACTGACCTTAATGTAGATATAGAGATAATAGGCTGCCCTACAATAAGGGAAAAGGACGGGCTGGCGATGAGTTCCAGAAACAGGTATCTTAATAATGAGGAAAGGGATAATGCAGATATAATATATAAAAGTCTCAGGTTTGTGGAAGAGGGAATTTTGTCTGAGAACAGCGATCTGGAGAAATTGAGAAAAAAAGCAATAAAAAGCCTGCGGAGCAGTAAATATGTTAGAAGAATAGATTACTTTGATATTAGGGACGCAAAGACCCTTGAAGAGCCGGGCAGCAAGGAAAACAGCAAGGATATCCTTGTAGCTACTGCCGTGTGGATTGGAAATACAAGGTTGATAGATAACATAGTGGTAAAAAAACCCGTATAACTTAAGGAAGGTATCCAGTTTTATTTTAAATATGGAAGGAGTAATGATTGTTCTTATATATATTAAAGAGTAAGATCCATAGAGCAACCGTTACGAATGCTAATATACATTATGAGGGAAGCATAACCATTGACGGGGCGCTAATGGAGCACGCAAAAATATTACCATATGAGAAAGTACTTGTGGTAGACATAGAAAATGGTGAAAGACTTGAGACCTACGTAATAAAAGGAGCATACGGAAGCGGAGAAATATGCCTCAATGGTGCTGCTGCAAGGAAGATGGTGACAGGTGACAAAGTGATTATAATGTCTTTTGTGCTTATAGAAGAGGGCAAGGCGGAGATTTTTAAACCAAAAATCGTCTACGTAGACGCAAGCAACAGGATAACCGGCGAGATGGACCATGTAGAAAAAGATGATGAGTGCTAGCATCATTAAAAAAGTTATAAAATCTGTCATACTTTTGACAGTTTTATCTGTTTTAATAACATTATTCTCCTGCGGCGACAGCAGCAGTGATGGTTACGACCATGAGGCAGTCCCTGATAGTCAGAGCAGCCCTTATCTTTTTGATTATGAGAACATATTGATTAAAAATACTTCGAGCATAGGAATCGAGGTAAAAAACTGCAATGCATACCTGGATATATACGGGGAACTGGCGTTTTTTGGAGAGGCTGAAAATACTTCAGATAATATAAAAACAGATCTGGAGTTAACTCTGGATTTTCTTGATAGGGGGGGGAATCAAATATATTCTTCTAAAATACCTGCATCGGTAAATTATCTCAGGAGGAAAGCAAGGTATCCGTTCCATTATTATTTCACAGAAAAAGAAAAGTACATAGACCTTTGTACGATCAGGACAGGTGTAAACTACAGTGAATATAATAAAAGTCTAGAGGGTAACCCAATAGTGGAAGTTGAAAATTACTTTTACGAAGGTGATAGGATGATAATTGAAGGAAGGGTAGTAAATATTGGAAGCAGTCAAATAAAAAGCTTAAGGCTGCTTTGCACATTTTATGACGGAAAAGACAGGGTCGTTTTCATAAAGCAATGCTACCTCTCAAGGGAGCGGATGATGCCAATGGAAGAGCAGGAATTTGAGCTTATTCTGCTGATGGATAGGTACCTTAAGGAATTTACAGATTTCAGGTTCGAAGTCTTTTTTGAAGACGAGATCAGGGTCCCGGCTTAAAAAGTATTTTATACCCAGTCCTTGAATTTAAAATAAACCAGCATACCTATTGATATTGAGACCATGGCAAAAAGTATGATTATAAAGGCCCAGGGCGAACCGCCAAGAGGCAGCCCCACGTTCATTCCGTATATACCGCTTATAAGAGTAAGAGGAAGTATCACCACGGAAAAGATTGTGAGTATCCGCATGATATCGTTTATTTTGTTTGATAGAAGAGACTGATGGGCATCATGGACTCCTTCGACAAGTTCTTTATAATTCTCAAGGGTATCCCATATCTTTTCGATATGATCCACAAGGTCACTGAAGTAAACCTCGAGGGCGCCTATGAGGAAATCCATGTCTTTTATCTCAAGGGTCTTAAGGAGTTTTCTCTGGGGAAATACAATATTTCTAAATGTCAGTATGTTGGTTCTTATAAGGAGGATGGTCCTTACATTTTTAGTAGAGGGTTTTTTAAATATATTATCTTCTACATCCTGTATATTGCGGTATATCTTATTAAGAATGGGGAAATTGTAGTCTATCAGGGCATCAAGCACCCTGTGCAGCAAATATCCCGAACCCTTTGAAAGGATTCCGTGGTCTTCAATCAGATTATCATAGGTTCTCTGTATCGGTTTGCAGGGACCCTGATGCACAGTAACTATGAAATTGTTTCCTATAAATATGTTAACGGTAAACGGCGTAAGCCTCCTTGTCTGTTTGATAAATAATGGGACATGAAGTACCAGAAAGAAATAATCATCATATTCATCAAGTTTTGGTCGCTCGATTATACTCAGGCAGTCTTCTATATCCAGAGGGTGGAAATGAAAGTTATCCAGTAAGAATTGCATGTTGGTCTTGCTTGGTGTCTCTATATCTATCCATATAAGGTAATCCGGATTTCTTATATAGGAAGGTATATCGGATTGCCTGAATTTTTTTACCAGGGAATTTTGATTCTTGTCATATATAAGAGTGTTCAAATCCACCTTCTTTCATGAATCTTTATACAATTTTATAATTTTTTATAAAAAAATAAAATATTATTTAATCAATATAAAAATAAAATCAAAAAAATGCAGCCACAAACTAATATAACGGTATATAAAACATCATTTTTTAATCATACTGGAAATATAATTAATATAATGCTCTGGTAGAAATTGATATTTTAAGATTGGAACGCTGTCACTTAAGCCGGAGCCTCATAGGCTAAACCGTCTCAGGTCTCCATTATTAAAAAAGTTAAATTTTACTTACGCGCACAGCACATGCCTTATATTCAGGTATCCTCGCAACCGGATCCAGAGCGGGGTTGGTGAGCATGTTTGCAGGTGCGTCAGCAAAATGGAATGGAAGGAATATTATTCCCTTTTTTATTTTTGAGTTTACCATGGCTTTTGTTTTTACTGATCCTCTTCTGGTTTCAAGCATTACCATATCGGAATCTTCTATTCCAAGCGAGGCTGCATCTTCCTTATTTATGTGAGCAATAGCCATAGGTGCTATCTGGTTCAATCCTTCTACTTTTCCGGTCATTGTCCTGGTATGGAAGTGATATAATACCCTTCCGGTTGTAAGTGTAAAGGGGTAGTCACTGTCTGGCACCTCTGCAGGGGGTCTGTAATCAACAGGTATGAAAGCGCCCTTCCCGCGGGTGAAGTTTTTAGAGTGCAGTATACTGGTTCCCGGATGACTTTTATCAGTACATGGCCACTGTAGTCCTTTTTCTGCAAGCCTTTTGTGATTAATGCCACCGTATATAGGTGTGAGGCGGGATATCTCGTCCATTATTTCCTCAACATCTGCATAACCCATAGGGTGATCCATGGCTTCAGAAATTCTGCATATTATTTTCCAGTCCTCCATGACCTCACCTGGTGGATCTACTGCTTTATTTACCATCTGAACCCTTCTCTCTGTATTGGTAAACGTACCGTTTTTTTCGGCAAAGCATGTTCCGGGCAGTATTATATCTGCAAATTCTGCGGTTTCTGTAAGGAATATATCCTGGACGGCCATAAACTCCAGATTTTTTAGTGCTTCCGCTACATGGAGTATGTCAGGGTCACTCAGCATCGGATTTTCACCCAGTATATAAAGGGCCTTAAGTTCTCCAGATTCAGCCTTTTCTATCATGTCGGTGACCCCCAGACCCTCTTTTGTGGGAAGTTCTTTTCCCCATGCCTGTTCAAATTTTTTCCTTATATCATCATCTTTGACATATTGATATCCGCTATATACGTTTGGAAGGGCTCCAACATCACATGCCCCCTGAACATTATTTTGTCCCCTCAGCGGATTAACTCCGCCTCCTGGTTTTCCGACATTGCCTGTGAGCATTGACAGGTCCGCTACTGCCATCACATTTTCTGTTCCACAGGTATGCTGTGTTATGCCCATTGCATAGAATATCGATGCAGGTTTTGACCTTCCAAAGATTTCTGCTGCCGCAATAAGGTCATCTCTATCGACACCAGAAATTTCTGCTGCTCTTTCGGGTGTAAATTTAGACAGCCCGGCGGCGAAATCTTCAAAACCTTCTGTCTTTTCTGCTATGAATTTACTGTCATGAAGATTCCTCTGATATATTATATTCATCATCCCCATGAGAACTGCTATGTCCGTACCCGGTTTTTGTTTAAGATGTATGGCTGCATACTTTGTTATGGGTATTGAGCGGGGATCGATAACAATCAGCTTTAGTCCGTTAGTAATAACGTTTCTTATTATCTCATAGCCTATAACAGGGTGAGCCTCTGTAGTATTGGAGCCTATTATTATAGCAGCTTTTGCATACTTTATATCCCCTATGGAGTTGGTCATAGCCCCGCTGCCGAAGGTAGGTATTAATCCCGAGATTGTTGAAGCATGGCAGAGTCTGGCGCAATGGTCTATATTATTGGTACCGATAGCTGCTCTTGCGAACCTTGACATCAAAAAATTTTCTTCATTTGTGACTTTTGCAGAGCTCAGGACACCGATTGCATCCGGACCATACTTATTTATTATCCCTTTTAGTTTTTCTGCTACAAAATCAATAGCTTTTTCCCAGCTTACCTTATCAAATTTTCCGCTGCTGTTACGTGAGAGGGGATAGGTTATCCTTTTGTCGCTTCCGACAAAATCCATTCCAAAACGCCCCTTTACACATAGATTCCCAAAATTAGGTTCTACATTTTCAGGTGCTGACACACCGACTATTCTGTTATCTCTGACGTGAAGATCTATCTGACATCCCACTCCGCAGTATGGACAGGTGGTCCTTATTTTTTCAATCTGCCATATTCTTGCTTTTTTCATATACGGCTTTGGCTGGAGTGCGCCTACGGGACATGTTGATATACAGTTGCCGCAGAATACACAATCAGTATCTTTAAGCGACTGTTCAAAAGCTGGTACTATTTCGCTCTCGAAACCTCGTCCCGCATATCCGATTGCATTTGCGCCTATAACTTCGTCGCACATCCTTACACATCTTCCGCAGAGTATGCATTTTTCATTGTCCCTGAATATAAAAGGATTATCATCCAGGACTTTTTTCTGGTGGGTGTCTCCCTTAAATCTGGTTCCATCCACACCATAACGGTAGGCAATGTCCTGAAGAGCACAGTTACCGGCTGATTCACAGGTCATGCAGTCCAGGGGGTGGTCTGATATGAGAAGCTCCAGATTGAGCCTTACGAGGTGATTGATATGGTCGGAATCGGTGGTAATCTTCATACCGTCTTCAGCCATAGTAAGACAGGAAGGCACAGCTTCGGGCCGCCCCTCTATCTCTACAAGGCAAAGCCTGCAGGATCCCTGGGGCCTGAGCCTGGGATCGTAACAGAGGTGCGGTATGAAAATGTCATTGGCAATAGCGATTTCTAGTATGGTCTTACCCTTATCTGCAGCATAGCCGGTACCGTTTATAAAAACAGTGATTTTTACATCACTATTGTCCCCGTGTATATTTTTAAGGGTATTTGAAACATTTTTATTGTTCATATCATGCATAGCACATTCGATAGAGACTTTTAAGCGTATATTTTTAGGCTATGATAGATTATTTTATTAAAATTTACAAATGAGACCTGCTATAATTAATATACTGCGATGTTTCTGACAGGACGTATTCTCTGTATATACGGCTGGTGTCATTATAAGTGAAAAACTGGGAGTAAGTTTGTATTAAAATGGCTGTTATTATAGAATGAATAATCCATTTATAATATAATTTATTTAATAAAAACCTTTACACTGAAGATATGCATTCTATGAGAAGAATTACGGAGCTGATAAGGATAATCACAGTATTGTCAGCACTCTTATTTTTTTGTCTTGCATCGACGGCTGGCTGCAGGCTTTTTAGCAGGGAATCAGGGGAGTCCGGACCGGGGGTTGAAGCTGAAGAGGAGAGCAGCGAAGCTAGTGAGGAATCAGTTTTATCAGAGAGTATAACTACTATAGAGCTTTGGGACTGCCTGGAGCCGGGGGAGAGGATGGTTTTGACCGAAAGCCGCAGCAAGTTTTTATCTGAGCACGGGGATATAGATATAGAGGCAAGACACTTCAGAAGTCAGGAAGAACTGCAGGATCAGTTCGAGGCCGCAAGTTTAGCAGGAGCAGGGCCGCAGCTTTTACTCCTTGATTTTGAAGGTGTCCAAAGGCTTGCTGGGGCCAGTGTGGTCAGAGAGATTGTTGACGAAGTAGATTACACACTTGTCCTAGACGGCCTGGAAGAGATATCAAAATACGACGGCAGGTACTACATAATACCTTTCAGGGCATATGAATTCATGGTACTTTTTTATAATAGGGATATAATTGCAGATGTACCCGGTGATTTTGAAAGTGTGTTTTCATACATCCAGGGGTTGGAGCAGCCGGATGAGGAAGAAGAAATATATGGATTTTTGTTAAATGAGAGCGAAGGTGACTGGATCATTCCTTTTATTGGGGGCTACGGAGGATGGATAATAGATTACGAGGCGAATTCGCTGACACTTGATTCTCAGGCAATGCGGCAAACTCTACAATTTTTAGATTATGCATATAATCAGGAAGGTCTGCTGGTGGGCGGGATGGAATACAGCGAAATTAACGAACTTTTTAAGAGCAGCAGTGCCCATATGATAATAGATCAGTATTACACTGCGGATGAATATTTAGACTCGGGTATAAATCTGGGGATCGCAAAAATACCAGAGGTATTTGAGGGAGCGGGATACCCGACACCCCTTATATCAGGAATTGGATTCATGATAAATATTAATACATATGGTGAACAGCTTGATGCAGCAAGGGAATTTTTAAGGTTTATGCTTGGAAAGGACACACAGCTGGAATGGAACAGTAATACTATGACGATTCCTGCGGTTATGGGTGTCGGCAATGAGGAATATATCACGGGACAGCCACTCCTGGAAAATGCTTTTGAACAGGCAAAGATCTGCAGGGGCAAGCCTTACAGCAAACTTATAATGGTTATTAGAAATGCAATAACAGATAACGTAAGAAGTTTACTGGCTGGAGATATAACACCGGAGGATGCTGCCCTGAAGATACAAGAAGATGCCATAAGGTTGAGGTCAGGTACACAGCCTGCAAGGGAAAACCCTCCGGAAGACAGCCAGCTGGAACAGGAGAGCAGCGGCAGTCTATAATAAGTGAAAATAATATGTATGGGATGGACGTAACGGGAATAAAAAAGTGAAAACAGGAAAGGTATCAGCGAAGGACGCTGATGACAGAGAATTAATCGCAGAGGCAAAAAGGGGAGACAAGTCTGCTTTTGAAGGCCTTGTCAGGATGTATTCAAAATATATATACACCACTGCTTTTTTTATCCTGAGAGATCCACACGAAGCAGAAGATGTAAGCCAGGAAGTATTCGTAAAAGTATACCTGTCAATCGGGGGCTTCAGGGGACTTTCAAGCTTTAAGACCTGGATAAGAAAACTTACTGTTAATACCTGCATAGACAAGCTGAGACTGAGATCCAAACTGAAAGACAGAAAAGTAAGTCTTGAAAGGATAACCGAAGATTATGAAGTTGTGTTTACCAAATTTTCGCAGAGTATTGAAAAGAACTTTCTCAGGCAGGAAGCAGTAAAAGAAGTACTAAAAATAGTGGTTAACATGGAAGAAAGCTACAGGATACCTTTGATATTAAGGGACCTGCAGGATTACAGCTACAGGGAGATAGCAGAGCTTACGGGCAAACCCATAGGGACAGTAAAAACTAACATCCACCGTGCAAGGAAAATAATAAAGGAAAAGCTTAAAACCTATATGTAAGTTGATTAAACAGGAATAGCTGAAACAAAAATATTTTAATTCAATCTAATATTATAGATATTATAAGATAAATTTTGCCGTTTACCCGGAGAATTATTATGGATAGTCTAAACAGGTATTTAAAAATAGCAAAAGATGCAGTTATAGAACCTGATTCGGAAATTGATGAAAGAATAATAGACAGGATAACAAATGTCGATGAGCAGGACAAAGATAGAATTCTTGATGACAATTTCATGGAATTCTTTAAGAAAAATAATTCAAGAATTTATTTGATGTTACAAAAGTTAAAGTCGCACCCTGGATTTTTCACTTTTCTTTTTGTTTTATCATTAAT
The DNA here is from genome assembly GCA_964426155.1 of uncultured Actinomycetota bacterium. Lineage (GTDB taxonomy): Bacteria > Actinomycetota > Humimicrobiia > Humimicrobiales > Humimicrobiaceae > M55B120. The sequence continues at coordinate 1,923 of CAYROY010000138.1, read as the reverse complement.
AATAATTTTTGCCGCGGCATACTTTATAAAATCATTGTTATCCAGGGAAAAAGATTGATTATCTTCTGCAGAAAATAATGCCCAGGATTATAACGGCCGCTATTATTATCCAGAACCAGGGATTTACAAGAAGGATTTTTATAGGTTCATAAGAAATATTTCCAAAAGCATCTAAGAGTATACCCTCGAACCAGTTGTAGAACTTATCAAATAGAAAAGTTATATTATCTTTTGAAAAAAAATCTTTTAAGACTTCCATTTCCTTTAATTCTAACTGTAATAATAATTTTTGTAAATTATATCTACTGAATCTGTAAAGGGTTAAAAATAATTTGCCGTCAATCTTGTGGAGGTTAAAATTTATAACTATTGCTGAGAATTCTTATAATTTCTATTCCGATTTTTAAATATTTTATCAAAGTCCCGGGTTGTCGGGCGGTTATGTCTGAATCATAGGCAATTCGGCATACCTGCCGTTGACTTTAAAATAATAGTATTTTATAATGGTAAAACGATAAATCAGATTATAATGATGCTTAAAAGAAAAGATTTTACCTTAAAAGATATCTCGAAGATAACAGGATTATCGGCATCCACTATTTCTAATGTTTTAGGTAATAAAGGACGCTTCAGCAAAGAGACAAAAAAAAAGGTTATTAAAGCTGTAAGAGATTATGATTATAATGTGAATATGGTCGGTAGGGCATTAAGACTAAAGAAATCAAAAATAATAGGTGTATTAATTCCAACAATTTCCAGCGAATATTATTTTCGTGTAATTCGCGGAATGACAGATTGTGCAGAAGAACATAAATATACTATATTGATGATAAATTATGATAATAATATTGCCGAAGAACTTGCTGCAATAAGGAGGCTTAAAGGATTATATATTGATGGATTGATACTGCTTGGGGGATTTAAAAAAATCGATCACCTTATAGAAATTACAAGAGGTATACCCACAGTTACGGTAGACCGGGAAATTAAAAATGGCCCTTTCTTGCAGGTAAGTATAAAAAATAAATCGGCAATGAAGGTTGCAGTTAAATATATGTGCAGTCTGGGCCATGATGATTTTGGATATATTGGCTTTAATCATAATAATAAGATGGCAAATGTTGAACTTAGAAAAGAAGGTTTTATAGAAGGTCTTGAAGAGAATAATAAAAAGATTAGAGAAGACTTTATATTTTTTAAATATTACAGCAGTCTTGAAATTTGGGTAAATGGTTTTTATGAATATATCGAAGAAAATTTAGCAAATAAAAAGAAATTTCCTACAGTCTTTCTAACCCAAAATGATTATGTTGCCATAACACTTTTAAAATATTTAAGGAATAAGAAGATAAGGGTTCCGCAAGATATATCAGTAATGGGGTTTGGTAATATTTCTCTGAGTGATTTTGTTTATCCTACTCTAACTACTATAAGTCATCCTAAAAGATCACTTGGCATATATAGTATAGAATTATTGTTAAAAAAGATAGAAAATAATGAAGTTACAAGAGGTAAGTATTTTGATTCAAAACTTATTGTCAGAGAATCTACTTCAAATCCAACAAAGATAGGTCATTATAATTATAAATGAATCATAATTTCAATGACAGGAGGTGATAAAAAAGCAACAATGGAAATTTTTTAAGAAGGGGGGTGAAGGTTATAGGAAAAATTTCATAGAGGTTTGCTAAAATAAGACTTATTAATACAATAGTTTATTAAGGTAAACCTATACTAGTTTTAAAAGGTAAGGAAATGATTTACGTGGAGGTAGAAATGAGAAAAATATTTTTTTTGTTAATAGTAATAGTACTTTTAATATCTTCCCGACTTCCGCACTATTTTTAAAAAACCCCACCATATAGGGGTATTCTTAAAAAATAATGGCACTACATTTTACATTTTTCTATAATATAAGGAGTA
>CAYROY010000137.1:0-5586 GCA_964426155.1 uncultured Actinomycetota bacterium | reverse complement strand
AATGATTATTACCATCTTACTGTAGCACATATCCCTATAAGGGATCCCAGAACCATTAGAATTCTGTATAACCTTTTCACTACAACCTCCTTTGATCCTAAAAAATTAATATTAGAAGCTGCGTTTTTTACTGCGTGTTTGCCAGAGGTTGTGCTGTGAATATCCTGCTTTATATAGTACTTATTATCTATATTCAATTTATTATATTAATTTAATATCATTATAACATAATATTTATAGAAATTTTACATATTTATACTAAATTTTAAAAAAAAATCAGAAAGTTTTTAAAAATAATATACAAGGCTGTATGGGAAAATCTCTGACATTATAAGCAAGGTTATTTTATTTGAAGCAAGGGAAATGCATGAATAGGTTAAAAAGGAGCTTTTATAATAGTAATGGATGGCTTTAAGGGTAAGTATTGTTTAAAAACCATTTCTTTAATAAATATAGCTTTCTGATATTATTATAGATAAATCATAATAAGCAGATCAGTGGAGGTAAAGATGGAATACAGGACTCTGGGAAAGACTGGATTTAAGATATCGGAGGTATCTCTGGGAACATGGCAGCTAGGAGGGAAATGGGGAGAAGAATTTAATCAAGAGACTGCCAGAAAGATCCTTGAAAAGGCTGTGGAGATGGGGATAAATTTCATTGATACAGCTGATGTATACAATGACGGCCAAAGTGAGATCGCCATAGGTAGATTTTTAAAGAAAGTAAAGAATAGAGTATATGTAGCGACAAAATGCGGCAGAAGACTCGACCCGCATACTGCTGAAGGTTATAACGAAAAAAATATTACAGGATTTGTAGAAGATAGTTTAAAAAGGCTTGATGTGGAAGCAATAGACCTTATTCAACTACACTGTCCTCCGACAGAAGTGTATCACCGTCAGGAAGCCTTTGAATCTCTTGCTAAGCTAAAGACCGCCGGGAAAATATTAAACTACGGCGTAAGCGTTGAAAAGATAGAAGAGGCTCTTAAGGCAATAGAGCAGCCGGGAGTAGCAACAGTTCAGATAATTTACAATATATTCAGACAAAGGCCGGCTGAAGAATTTTTTAAACAGGCATATTCCGGAAATGTTGGAATAATAGTCAGGGTTCCGCTGGCAAGCGGACTTTTAACTGGTAAATTTACGAAAGATACAGTTTTCGGTAATAAAGATCACCGTAATTATAATATTGGTGGAAAATATTTTGATAAAGGCGAAACCTTCGCAGGGGTACCATATGACATAGGTATTGAGGCTGTTGACAGGTTGAAGGAGATTTTTGGTCAGAATAATATAACTGCATATGCTCTTAAGTGGGTTATTTTAAATGAATATGTAAGCTGTGTGATTCCCGGGGCAAGCAGCGTAGAACAAGTAGAATTTAATTCAAAAGTTTCGGATATGATGCAGCTTACTGCTGAGCAGTTAAGGCAGACAGAAGAGGTTTATGAAAAATATATAAAAAAACATGTCCACCATCTATGGTAGTTTTAACATTCTACAAATTATGCTCCTGTTTATACTCTTAAGTATTTTAAAATGAAAGTTTACCGCGATTGAATAGGCTATCATTATTATCCCTTGCTGTCATATATTTCGAATGGGAAATAATGGTGCAGGAAGCAAATCAGTCATTTTGCAGGTCCATCAAAGATCAAAAATAGAAAAGCTTTTTAAAACTTAAGGTGGGAAACCTGTATAAAACTATGGTAATATAATTTAATGTATAAAACAAATAGAGGGAAAAGCTGCTATGAGAAAAAAATATACCAGAAGTACTGTAGACAATGAACTTTTAAAATTTACCGGGAAGAAGGAATCCGATTTTATACATTCAGACCCCTGGCGGGTGCTCCGCATACAGGGTGAATTTGTGGATGGTTTCGATGCACTGGCAGGCATAGGTCCCTGTATTTCGATTTTTGGTTCTGCAAGGACGGAACGTGATAATTATTATTACAGAGCAGCTGAAAAAACAGCTTCGCTTCTTGCGGATAAGGGTGTAGGTGTTATAACCGGAGGTGGACCGGGAATTATGGAAGCCGCAAACAAGGGTGCCTATGAAGCCGGAGGAGTCTCGATCGGTTGCAATATTGAACTGCCCTATGAACAGGAAGCAAATGAATATCAGACAATATCCCTGGAATTTCATTATTTTTTTGTAAGAAAGATGATTTTTGTCAAATATTCTGTAGGATATATTATTTTTCCCGGAGGCTTTGGCACGCTTGACGAACTATTTGAGGCACTAACTCTTGCTCAGACAGATAAAATAGAACATTTCCCTATTGCCCTTTTTGGCAGCGAGTACTGGAAAGGAATATTAGACTGGATAGATGGATGCCTTCTTGAAAAACACTGCACTATAAGCCCCAGAGACAAGGAACTCTACAGGATTGTAGATACTCCCGAAGAGACAGTTAATTATGTAATCGATGTAATAAATGAGATTATGTAAAAAAAATTAAACACCTGATTTTTTTATTTTCAACCACCTGTCTTTTAGAGTAACGGTTCTGTTGAATACTTTTGTTTTTTCAGTTGAGTCAGGATCGACACAAAAATATCCAAGACGTTCAAACTGATATATTTCACCTGGTTTTGCTGTGGCAAGGGAAGGCTCAAGCCTGCAGTCCTTTAGTATATTCAGTGAATCTGGATTAATATTTTCCTTAAAATCATACCCTTCTTCCAATCTAACGGGATTCTCACTTTTAAAAAGATGGTCATATAATCTTACTTCGGCCGGTATGGAATGCTTTGCCGACACCCAGTGAAGAGTCGATCTAACCTTTCTACCATCAGGTGCATCACCGCCTTTCGTAGATGGGTCATAAGTGCAGTGTAGCTCTAAAATGTTACCGTCTTTGTCTTTTGATACACCGGTGCATTTTATAAAATACGCATATCTGAGTCTTACCTCTCTTCCCGGGGCAAGCCTGTAAAATTTTTTGGGAGGGTCTTCCATAAAATCTTCTTTTTCAATATAGATGACTTTTGAGAAAGGGATTTTCCTTGTACCTGTCGAAAGATCCTCGGGGTTATTGACTGCGTCAAGTTCCTCTGTTTTATCATCGGGGTAGTTATCGATTATAATCTTTAGTGGACTTATAACCCCCATGACTCTTGGAGCATTCCTGTTAAGATCTTCTCTTACAAAATGTTCAAGAAGAGCAATATCAACTGTACTTTCAGCTTTTGACACGCCAATTTCATTACAGAAATTTCTGATTGCTGTAGGGGTGTAACCCCTTCTTCTGATACCGGAAATAGTAGGCATCCTGGGGTCGTCCCAGCCGTTAACAAATTTTTTCTCGACGAGTTCTAGAAGTTTTCTTTTACTCATAACAGTATAAGTAAGGTTTAGTCTTGCGAACTCTATTTGCCGGGGGTGGTGGATTCCAAGCTGTTCAATAAACCAGTCATAAAGAGGTCGGTGGTCTTCAAATTCAAGTGTGCATATGGAATGCGTTATCCCCTCGATGGAGTCGGATTGGCCATGAGCCCAGTCATATGTCGGATATATACACCATTCATCTCCCGTTCGGTGATGGGGACTGTGCAGTATTCTGTAAAGGACAGGGTCCCTCATATTTAAATTGGGCGAGGACATATCGATCTTTGCCCTTAAGACCCTGGAGCCGTCACTATATTTTCCTTCCCTCATCTCCTTAAAAAGATTCAGGTTTTCAGCAGCCGACCTGTCCCTGTAAGGACTATTTTTGCCTGGTTTCTTAAGGGTACCCCTGTACTCTCTTATCTTTTCAGCACTTAGGTCACAAACATAGGCAACACCTTTTTTTACCAGGCCTACAGCATATTCGTATAGCTTCTCAAAATAATCAGAAGCATAATATTCGCGGTTTTCCCAATCAAATCCCAGCCATCTTATATCTCTTTTAATTGATTCTACATATTCGGCTTCTTCTTTGGTGGGGTTTGTATCGTCGAATCTTATATTGCACTTTCCATTGAATTCTTCAGCAAGACCAAAATTTATACATATTGATTTGGCATGCCCTATGTGAAGATATCCATTGGGTTCGGGAGGGAACCTTGTAAGGACTCTTCCTTCATTTTTACGCTCTTTTATATCCTTTTTTACTATTTCTCTTATAAAGTCTGATTTACCGTCTTTATTGTCCATCGCTATATTAATAATTTTTTTTCTTTTAGAATTAAAAAAGTATTTTAAGAGATAGCCTGGATTCTGTCAAAGCCGCAGTTGCTTTTCTTTCCAATACTTTTATGTTATTTAGTTCTTAACATTTATAGTAATAACCATTCAGTATAGTATATATTTATTGCAGAGGAAGATGCCATAATCATAATTTTGAAATATAATATAAATTAATGCAATTATTATAATAAGGTGGAGATTTTAAAATGGATGTTAAACTAATAGTCACATATGATCCGGCTCACAGACAAAGCTGTGAGGAGAGTCTGAGAAATGTAATGGAAAAAGCAAAAGTTAAACCAAAATTTCTTAAGTCAAAATATAGCGGGATTTTCCTTTTAGATTTACCCGGTGCAAAAGAGGTGGTAAAAAAACTTAGAGCATTCAGTAAAAAAGATGTAGAAATATTTGGTAAAACACATCGTTATATACCTGTTGACAGGTGGGTATCCTCAAAAGTTTCTGATATGCAGAAAGCAGTAAAATCTTTGGTTCCAAAAATTGGTGAAAATGAAAAATGGAAAATGGAGATTGATAAAAGGCATTATCACAAACTTGAATATGATGAACTTATCAATAAACTGACAGAGGTGGTGGATAGACCTAAAATCGATCTAAAAAAACCCAGAAAGATAATCAAGGTCGAGATCATTGGAACACATGCAGGAATCTCGCTTCTAGGGCCGGGAGAATTTTTGAATGTTTCCTGATTTGCCCCGGGTTCAACATTTAAAGGATTTGAGGTAAAGATCGATAACAGATAAATATATTTAATTGATGAAACATTTAAAGCAAAAATCTACAATGGCCTGTGTATTTATAGTTATTAAAGGTCCAGATAAAATCCTGGAATTATTGTAAGGATAGAAAATGTCTGTATTGGTATCTGTAATAATACCTGCATATAATGAAGAGAAGTTAATAGGTTCATGTCTGGAAAGTTTAAAAAATCAGGATTTTGGAAACGGCGGTTATGAAGTGATAGTCGTTGATAATAATTCTACAGACAGAACGGTAATAGTAGCAAAAGATTTTAACGTAAAAATAATAAGTGAACCCCGCAAAGGTGTTTCATTTGCTGTAAGAAAAGGTTTTGCAGAAGCAGCGGGTGAAATAGTTGCAACTACGGATGCAGATACAGAAGTTAATCCAGGCTGGATTTCAAATATATATGATACCTTCAGTTCCAACCCGGAAGCAGCAATAATAGGAGGGAAGTTAATATTTTATCCCAGGAATCTTCTTTCAAGCTTCGCAGGATTTTTCTTAAACTACATCGGAGGTTTTATTCTAAAGACTACCGGATGTTCAAATTTTGCAATAAGAAAAATAATATATTTAAAAGTAGGTGGTATAAGGCAGGGTATTAATTTTAATTTTGATACGGACCTGTGCTTCAGG
>CAYROY010000136.1:0-4142 GCA_964426155.1 uncultured Actinomycetota bacterium | reverse complement strand
GTGGTATAGCTGGCACGCCTGGAGGGATTCGAACCCCCAGCCTTTGGATTCGTAGTCCACTGCTCTATCCAGTTGAGCTACAGGCGCACGCTTTATATTTTAAAGGATTCAATTATTTTTACCAATTTATAAAATGAATCTATTGATATGCTAGATATCTGCCTCGCATTCCCCAGGTTCTTCTTCCGCATTAATATTATAGGTCCTATCCTTCCAGTATATACCCCTGCCATATTTTGCCTGATAAACTGAATTTATAGATAATGCTATTATATAAAACATGGAAAGAGGATGAAATATTATATCAATTATTCTTTCTTTGAACCTGAAAGCTATTACAACCCTAATTATGAATATTATTGATATCTGTATTAGTAAATTTATGTTTATCGCTAAAGGCCAGCTGAAAAGATAGACGCCCGGTAGTATTAATACAGGAGCAAAAAAAAGGGCTATAACCATAGAAATAACAATAACCAGCTTTGTTATACTATAGCTCATGGCAGAAAATATAAATTTGGAAAACCCTATGACCACTTCTCTGAAACCGCCGTACATCCGGCAATAGATACTTGACCTTCCATCAAATACCATAAATTTAAAACCGCATTTTTTAACCTGTTTTGAAATAGCAACATCTTCAATTATATCTTTTCTTATATTCTCATGTCCCCCAATAGACTTGTATGTATCTTTTTTAAAAAGGATGAACTGTCCATTTGCTATGCTAAATTTTGGGTTCCCTATTTTTTTTACAAGGACCAGCGGCATTAGTGCCATAACTGCAAGGTTAATAAACACTATTACCATTTTCTCATGGATTGTCACCATAACCTGTTTTGGGAATACCGACAATGCGTCCAGGTCATTTGAAATAAGTGCCGCCAGTGAGGAGGATACTGAATCCGGAAAGTGCAGGGTATCAGCATCAGTAAATATCAAATATTTGCCATTTGCTTTATCTGCAAGCTGCTGACATGCATATGATTTACCTTTCCATTTTTTTGGCAGCGGCTTACCTTTTAAATATTTTATCCTGCTATCCTTTTTTGACCAATCCTTAATAATATCTGCTGTATTGTCATCCGAACTATCGTCCAGAACCAGGATTTCAATATTACTATAGTCTTGCCTTGAAAGCGACCTCAGACACCTTCCAATATTTTTCTTTTCATTCCTTGCAGGTATCAGGATAGAAACCAGTGGGTTTTCTGTTAAAAAAATGGGTGTGAGCTTAAATCTTGATATTTTCTTATATACAAAATTATTTATAATAAAATTAACAAAAATTACTGCTAAAAGAATTGTTATTGCATATTGGTAATATAAAAAACAGTCCATAATCTAAAATAAATAAATTATGAATCATTCTAGCATCAGATTCTTTTATATAAAATATTTTATTATAAAATTTCAGTTACCGTTTAATTCCCTGAGCAGGCTTTCAAGGTCGATACCATAATTTCCTGCTATCTGCCCCAGGGTAAGTTCCCCTGCTTCATATATAGCCATCGGACAATTCAGGCAAGGAATCCTGTATTTTGAGATAACCGCACTTGCCTCCTTTGACTTTAAAACCTTTTCAAGTTTTGTATCTTTTGTATATTTATCTGTCATATAATCATAATTCCTTCATATAGCTTATCAATATTATAGCTGCATTTATCATAATATTAAATTATAATAAAAGTATTATTTAACGTTTTAGTTATTATATATTCCCTGCAGTTATAGTCAAATCTTATTTCTTTAAGGTTTAATATTATTAAATATATACACTTAAACCATAAAATCACGAATCCAGATTTTTCCATTTAACAAAAACCTCCTAGATGTTATGATAAATAAAAGTCTAAATATTTAGCATTCATTAAACAAATCTGATAACTGGAGGTTGCATGGTTCAAAGCTTACCTCTTAAAAATTTAAGATCCAAAATTGACCATAACCAGCTTGGCTACAATTCAACTGATGAATTAAAACCCCTTGAGGGAATAATAGGCCAGGATAGGGCAGTAAAAGCCCTTAAATTCGGTCTAAATATTGATAGTGATGGCTTTAATATATTTGTAGCTGGTATTTCTGGAACTGGAAGGATGACCGGCGTTAAAAATTTTGTTGAAGAACTGGCAAAAACAAGACCTGTACCTTCTGACTGGTGCTATGTCAATAATTTTAAAGAATCATATGAACCGATTGCGATAAAACTTCCTGCCGGAAAAGCAAGGGATTTTGCAGATAGAATTGATAATTTCATAAGTTCTATCAGAGGACTTCTGCCTCAGACCTTCTCGAGCAAGGATTATATAGATAAAAAAGAATCGATTACCAGAAATATCAAAGAAGAAAAGGACAAGCTTCTTCAGGAACTTAGAAAAGAAGCATATCAGCAGGGTTTCGTACTGCAGGCAACACAGATAGGGTTCTTCCTTATTCCCGCAGTTGGCGGAAAACCCATGAGTCAGGATCAGTATATGAATCTATCCCAGGAAGATAAAGATAATATACAGGGAAAGAAATCCGACATGAACAAAAAAGTCCGGGAGACTATAAATAAAGTAAGAAATCTTGACCGGAAAATAAATGAGGAGACCAAAAAACTTAATCACGATGTAGCACTATACACAATCGAAAAATACCTGAATGATCTTAAGGATAATTATAATGATAATGAAGAAGTCTTAGAATATATAAAACAGGTTGAAGATGACATATTAAAAAACATAAATGACTTCATCAGTAACGGCACAGCATCCAATGAATCAGCACAGGCCTTTTTCCCCTGGATGAAAGAGCTGCCATTCAAGAAATATAAAGTCAATGTTCTCATAGATAATTCAAAACTCGAAGGATCTCCTGTAGTTATAGAACACAACCCAACCCATAAAAATCTTTTTGGAAGTATAGAAAAGGAAGCGCAGCTTGGTGTTCTTTCAACAGACTTTACTATGATACGTGCAGGATCAATACATAAAGCAAATAATGGTTTTCTGGTACTGCCTGTAGAAGATCTCTTTAGAAATATTTTCTCCTGGGACAGTCTTAAGATGTCCCTAAGAGATAAAAAAATAATAATTGAAGAAATCAGCGAGAAGCTGGGCGTGATCTCTACAAAGGGTCTTAAGCCTGAACCTATTCCTCTAAACGTTAAAGTAATACTTATAGGCAGTCCGTACCATTTTAATATACTCTACAACCTGGACAGTGATTTCAAAAAATTGTTCAAGATAAAAGCTGATTATGATCTTTCAATGAAAAAAACCAGCAGAAATATAAAGGATTATGCAAGATTTATATGCACTCTTTGCAAAAAAGAAGGCCTGTCCCATATGAGTTCTTCTGCGGTAGCAAAGGTTATTGAATATGGTTCCAGACTGGCAGGTGACCGGGATAAGCTCACTACAAAGTTCTCTGAGATATCGAATGTTGTCACAGAAGCTGATTTTTATTCAAAACAGGAAGGCAAAGACTTGATTGAAGATGAACATATATTAAAAGCAATTGAAGAGAAATACTACCGCTCAAATCTTATAAAAGAAAAAATTCAGGAAATGATCAATGAAGGGACCATACTTATTTCCACAAGAGGAAAGATGGTCGGCCAGGTAAATGGCCTCTCGGTAGTGGATACCGGGGATTATGCATTCGGGAGACCCTCGCGTGTAACAGTTACTATTGGAATGGGAAAAGCCGGCATAATAGACATTGAAAGAGAGACAAAACTTGGAGGGCCTATCCATACAAAAGGTGTATTAATATTGTCAGGTTATCTGACAGAAAAGTACGCAGTTGAACGTCCTCTGAATCTGTCTGCCAGAGTAGTCTTCGAGCAGAGTTACGGAGGAATTGATGGTGATAGCGCGTCAAGTGCGGAACTTTATGCGATGCTGTCCGCCATTTCCGGCATACCCATAGACCAGAATCTTGCAGTTACAGGTTCTATAAACCAGAAGGGCGAAGTACAGGCAATAGGAGGTGTCAATGAAAAAGTTGAAGGTTTCTTTGAGATATGCAGGCATAGCGGCTTTAATGGAAAACAGGGCGTTCTTATACCCTATAGCAATATAAAAAACCTTATGTTAAAAGAAGAGGTTATAAAGGCAGTTGAGGAGAAAAAATTCAAGATCTTTGCAGTTAAAAAT
>CAYROY010000135.1:0-6779 GCA_964426155.1 uncultured Actinomycetota bacterium | reverse complement strand
ATGCAGCCAGAGTATCTTTTTAGGAGGTTTTTTATTAATATCAGAATCTTTTTTTTGTTTTTGCAGAAAAGAGTCTAATTCAAGATATATATTTTTATACAGTTTTACGGCTTGTTGAGTTCCCGGAAAGGCATGGAATGGAAGTACGAAATTAAGACCGTTAAAATGCCGGGGATATGTTAAAAGCTCTTTTCTAACATTATTTAACTTTATTGCCCATTTTCTGAATTCATTTGAAAGTTCTATAGTTTCTGCAAATCTGTCCATATCCACACCATTACCGGTGATATCCCCAATTTTTCCAGCCAGTTTCTCCAGCTGGTCTGCAAGATATTTTAAGGAGCGGGGACTGTAATGATAGGGGACATCCAGGTGATAATAACGATTTTGAATATTATAATTTACTGCATAATGATAAAAGGACTTCTGGGCAGCATCACAGGCAAGATTTGTGCACAATATGAAATCCGGCCTGGGGAAAAGGTCAAGTTCTACCGCTCCGGAAGCACTTCTGTGAAAAGTACAGAGGTCCTGGGAATACCACCGTGCAGAAGCTTTTTTGACAGTCTGATCTGAAAGCCCGAGACCTGCGGTGAAACCTGCCATAACCTCTGGCAGCAAAGGTGAAACACCCATGGCATTAAAAAGTTCATACGGCAGGAAAATTGATCCAAAGCCCACCGGCTTATTACCATTGTATGCATCTCTGATGCTTTCTATGCTGAAAATATTGAGGTACTTGTCTGAGATAGATGAGAAAGTGCTTCCATATGCAAAAAGCACAGGCCTGGTGGCGATTATACCGAGCAGCCTCCTGAAGTAACGCTGGTCAAGGTTTCTCTGAATATTGGTCTTTATATTTTCTTTTATTCCCATTATTGATAAAAATCCTTAAAATCATAACATTTCCAGAAAGGCCTGTGTCCTGGTATTTAACTGGCCTACTGAAAAATTACTATATTCTATCTCCAGATAAAGCACTGGAATTTTCAAGCCGGCAAACTCCTGCCTTATAAGAGGAAATGTATAGATAACATTATCGCAGAATTTAAGGCTAATGAATATGATCCCGCGGATATCATTAGCAGAAACTTCTCTCTTTAACTGGCTTATCTTGCTGCCCATATCAGACATTCGCATGCAGGCTGGTTTATTAAGATATCTCTCAGCTATAAGATGCAGTATCTTTTTCCTGTCTTCTCCTTCCATCTGCGGTGGCATACTTACGGATTCACGGTAATATCGGCTTGATATACAGAGGTCATCTGTTACCAGGCTGACACCAAGGTCCGCAAACATTTTCCACAATTTATGTTCGGTAATGAAATTACCTATTATCATAATGCCGGGCTTCTGGTTTTTATCTTTATTAATATTTTTAGATATCAATTCTTTAAAAGACTGCAGCTTATCAAGAAAGGTTTCAGATGTCCTGGAGAGGGATATTTCCATTACCCTGTAATATTCGGATATATTAAGCGGGCATGTATTTTTGAAGAATGCTGTACTTAACTCATTTAAAAGTTCCCTTTTCCTGTTATACAGCTTTAAAGCCCTGAGGAGTTCCTTATTAGATGTTCGCCTGCCCTGTAAGTCTTCCATGAACCCAAGCATATCTTCCAGGTTGGAACTGTAAAAATCTACAGAGCGTTTGTCTGTGTTCCTGGGTACATTTAACATAAAGACTGGCAGATCCTTAAGATAATATTCAGCAGTATCATATAATCTTCTCATACCATCGCAGGAATCAGTAAAGATAGCACCATCAAGTCCATCTTCTGAACCAAGCAGGGACTCCCATGCAGATTTAAGATAAGGGCAAAAATTTATAGGGAAATAGCTTCCTGATTTTACAGTATTTTTGTTTCCTATTACGCGAACAGGAAAAAAACCGCTTGCTGTTATCAATTCTTCGGGGGTATATGTGCAAAACCAGCCTATTTTTTTCAGCTTTTCCTTTTGAACTTCCTTTTCTTTTAAAAGATCTTCTATTATTATATTATTTTCCATCTTTTATTACAGCTTCGTTTCTTTCAAATGGTTCATGTATGCCAATATGGCCCCAGAAATCTTCTACATGATATCCTTCTACCTGACCGCTCTCCAGGCCTTCTATGGTAATTTTTACCTTTTCTATTTCATTAAACTCAGTAAGGGTATTGACTATGGAATAAATAGCAAGTGTCTCAGTTGTAGAGCTGTGAGGTATTTCTTCAAAATTATCTATAATACTTATATTGAAGTCTACAGTGGCCATCCCGTCTGATACATCTACAGAATTCACCACTGTATCGGATGGCAGTGTAGGATAGAGGCCATCTGCGGACGGCCCCTTGATCAGTTCCTCTACTGCCGTACTATATATGTTGCCGGTATTTTTAATCGTTCTTACTTCTGCCGCAAGATAAGCATCCCTTTCAGTCAAATATGCAAAATAAAGGGTTACTGATTCTGAACACGAGCAGAGGTTGATAACAGAAAATATAGTAAGAATAATTATAGTAAATATATATCCCGGCTTTTTCATTTTATCACCCCTATTCATGAATTCCAGATTAAATATTAAAATAACTTATTATCCTAGATATTCTACAAAATTTATTGACGTGATGGTATCATTATTTTTTATATGCATAATTTTAAATTAAGATTTTTTATTTTTTGCATAAGATAGGTGAGATTATATCAATTTACAAGGTATTTTGGAGTTTTAAAATGGGGATAAAATTGTTTTTGATCAGACACGGCCAGACCAGATGGAATCTGGAGGGACGGTATCAGGGTGACAGAGATATAGAACTAAACAGGACAGGAATAAGACAGGCGGGACTTGCAGCAAAATATTTATCAAAGGTAAATTTTGAAAGTATATACAGCAGCCCGCTTAAGCGTGCTGCAAGGACAGCAGATATAATCAATGGCAAGAGGAAACTGGATATAAGGTTGGATAGTGATCTCAGGGAAGTCGGCTTTGGTAAATGGGAAGGATTAAAATTTCTGGAGATCAATAAAGAGTATAAGGAGGATTACCAGAATTGGCTTTATGATCCGTATGTTAATAGGCCGACCGGAGGGGAAAGCTTTAGAGAACTTACAAAAAGGACTTTAAGGGTTATTGACAGAATAATCTCAGAAAATCCCGACGGTTCGAGTATAGCTGTAGTCACACATGGAGGTGTTATACTTTCATTGATTGTAAGCTGGCTGCGAATACCCATCTCCAGATGGAAATCCTTAATACAGAGACAGGGTGCGATAAATATTGCCGTAATAGACAGGGGTTTTCCTTATATATCTGCTATTAATTACACAGGTCACTTAAGGAGAATTTACGATGACAGCGAGGACAGGGTAATAGAAATTTACAGCAGACTGAAAAATGATATGGATAAACACGCTGCCTTTGTAAATAATCAAGATCCGTATTGATTAATAGCATCTTTTGTTATAATATCCCTACTGTTGATATAAGTTGAAAAATTAAATATTTTTCATCTTTCTGTTCTGCCGGGATCGGCAGAACCTAATTATGTTAATTAGTCCACAGGAGGATAGTAATTGAGAAAATATGAGCTGGGTATTGTCTTTAACTCTTCACTTGAAGAGGATAAGATCGACAGAGAGATAGAAAAGCAGACTTCACTTCTCGAAAAGGAAAATTGCGCTGTAGAAAAGATCGATAAATGGGGTGTCAGAAGGCTCGCTTATCCAATCAAAAAACAGGAAAACGGGTTTTATGTTTTTATCTATTTTACAGGCAACAGCAGAGTAATCCATGAGCTTGACCGTATAAACAGGATAAATGATATTGTACTGCGGCATTTGATAGTAAAAAGTGATCAGCAATAAAAATAATAATTTTTAGAGAAGGTGATATGAGATGGCTTTTGGTATCAATAATATAACCATTCTTGGAAATATTACGCGTGACCCTGAACTGCGTTTTACACCAACCGGGACGGCAGTGGTTAGTTTTGGTATCGCAGTTAACCGTAATATCCAGAATAAAGATTCAGGGGAATGGCAGACAGATGTTGATTTCTTTAATGTGACAGCATGGTACAAACTTGCTGAGAATTGTGCCGAAAGCCTTTCAAAGGGAGACAGGGTACTGGTGTCAGGCAGGCTGTCACAGGACAACTGGGAAGACAAGACAGGGCAGAAGCGTTCTGCGGTAAAGATAATAGCAAATGTAATAGCACCCAGCCTTGAATTTGCAAGCTGCAAGCTTGAAAAGAACCCCAGGATAGATAATGGAGCAGTTTCCACGCCGGAGGAGACTAAGACTGAAGAGGTTGACTTTACTGATGAAGACATACCCTTTTAGAATACTAAATTCCTGATAGAGATGAAAGGAGATAAATTGGCAGGAAAAAAAAGCAACAGGAGAGATAAGAAAACACTTACAGGCAGTTTTAAACAGAGGAAAAAGTACTGTTATTTTTGCAAGGAAAATATAGATACCATTGATTACAAGAACATAGGCCTGCTTGAAAGATATATTTCTGATAAGGGAAAGATAAGGCCGAGCAGATCTTCGGGGAATTGTGTTCAGCATCAGCGTATGGTTGCATCAGCCATAAAAAGGGCCAGAGTCCTTGCGCTGATACCCTATTATAAAAGGTAATTTCTGGATTATTGAATATGTCCTTTGATAATTTAAGCGGGATAAAGAAAACAGGGCCAAGCCTGTGGCTCCTTATTTTTTTTACATTTTTGGCTCTCGTATTTATATTTATTATACCGGGGATCGGCTTTCTGGGTGCAGCACTGCTGCCTATCCCGGCATCGCTGCTGGTAATCAGCGGAAGGATAAGGGATGGCATTATCTGTGTTGTGGTACCACTTCTTTTGCTGCTTTTTTTTGATTATATGCTGTCGGCTGTTTTGATAGCGGCGGTTATATCCGTGGCGTTCAGCCAGAGGCGTGCAGTCAGCAATGACTGGCCGGCATGGAAGTCAGTATTTTCAGTGTTTTTTATTTTACTGGGGTCATTATTTTTCTTTATGCTGCTGTACCTTATATTCTACGGCCTGGAATTTTTTACCGGAGCTTTCCAGACATATAATATATATATAGAAAATCTTGCCGAAGATCCTCTGGTCTCGGGTTATGCAGAGCTTACAAATGGGGGAGGAGCCGGGTTTGATGCAGCAATATCACAGACGAAGGCAATACTTAAGTTTATCCCGAAAATACTGCCTGGGATAATTGTTGTTTCTTTTTTTATGATAAGTCTGTTCAATTACATTTTTTCTTATATTATATTTAAAAAATTCAGTATAGAGATAGAAAAGATCAGGCAGTTTACCAGATGGGATATCCCCTGGTACTATATATGGGGTATAATAGCAGGGCTCTTGCTGGTCCTTATCCCCGTAATAGGCGGTGCAGGTCAGGAAGGCAGGACAGTGCTGGTCAGCCTGGTTGATATATCAGGTTATAATCTTATAATTATTTTTGGTATGCTTTATATGGTGCTGGGTATTTCGGTTACGTGGGGCATATTTGAGAGGTTTAAAATAGCGTTTTTATTCAGGGTTTTGATAATAATATTTTTATGGTTTTTTTTCGGATTTGCGTTGATTATATTCCCAGTTCTTGGAATCATAGATATATGGGCCAATTTCAGGAAGCTTGAGCGGGCTTAAATAATACAATTTGAAGTTTAATACAGGAGGAAGACTTGAAAGTAATACTTACAGAGTACATGGAGAAATTAGGAGACATTGGAGACATTGTAGATGTAAGGGCCGGTTTTGCAAATAATTATCTAATACCCCAGGGGATTGCCGTGCTGGCCACAGGGGGCAATATAAATCAGATGAAGCTGGTCAAGAAGGCAGCGTTAAAGGTCGAGGCAAGGAACATTGAAGAAGCAAATGAAATGACTGAAAAACTGAAAGACCTTACCCTTAAATTTATAGTAAAAACTGGAGAAGAAGGCAAGCTCTATGGTTCTATAACCAGCAAGGACCTTGCAGAAAAAATAATGGAAGAAAGAAATATTGAGATAGACAGAAAAAAAATAGATCTTTCGGAGCATATTAAGGAACTGGGTGAGTATGATGTTGATGTCAAACTATATAAAGAAATAAAATCAGCTGTAAGGGTAATAGTAGAACCTGACGAGGTATCCAGAATACTAATTGAGGCACATAAAAAGGAAAAGGAAGCTGCAGAAGAAGAGGAAAAGCATAAACTGGATACAGAAATAGAAGAAGAAGCAGAAAGAAGTAAAGAAAAGGAAATAGAGGAAAAAGTCATACCGGCTGAAAAAGATAAGGAACCAAAAACTTCCGAGCCTGGAGAAAAAGACAGCGCTAAGAAGAAATCCAGGAAAGAAAGCAGAAAGCAAAAGTAATAGTTTTACGTACTTATGCAGGATAAATTAAAAAAAGAAGGCCGTTTTACCCCGCTGGATACAAGCAGGCTGCAGCATATACCCCCGTATAATATTGAAGCCGAGGAATCTCTTCTGGGGTCGATGCTCATTTCAAGGGATGCCATTTCTTCGGTAATAGAATTGGTAAAAGTGGATGATTTTTACAGGGGCTCAAACCAGATGATATTTGAGGCAATAATGGAAATGTATGCAAAGGGGGAGCCTTCTGATCCTATTACTGTTGCAGACCACCTCAAAAAGAAGGGCCAGCTGGATGAGGTAGGCGGGAAGATCTTTATACATTCACTAATAAGCAATATACCTCTGGCTGCAAATGCAGAATACTACGCAACAATTGTAAGGAATCATTCAATACTGAGAAAGCTTATTTAT
>CAYROY010000134.1:0-4545 GCA_964426155.1 uncultured Actinomycetota bacterium | reverse complement strand
GAGGAGCTTTTTAGGATATTGAAGGAATCAAATATTTTATAGAAATAGGGTTTTTATTATGGAAACAGGTCTTGAAGAAAGGAAGGACTTTCCCGGCTGGAGCGGAATACTTGTATTTCTTGAGTCAAAGGGGAGCAGTATTTGCGATGTCGGAATGGAGCTCTGCAGCAGGGGGAGAGAGCTTGCCGGCAGCCTCGGGGTGGAGCTATCTGCTGCGGCTATCGGAAACAAAATAAGCAAAAGCTCACTGGAAGCGTTTAAATACGGTGTTGACAGGCTCTATATTGTTGACAGCCCTGTATTCGGGCGAAATCTGGATGATATATATTCAAAAGCGCTTGTCCGGATAATAAAAGAGTGTAAGCCGGAGATATTTCTTGCAGGGGCGACATCTTTTGGAAGGACGATGATACCGAAGGTCGCGGCGGCACTTAAAACAGGACTCAGTGCGGACTGTACATTTCTTGATATAGATAAAGAAAAGAAGATCCTTCTGCAGACCAAGCCAGCTTTTGGCGGAAACATAATGGCTACGATTATAACCAGAAATTCAAGGCCCCAGATGGCAACCGTAAGGCCCCATGTGATGGAAAGGAAAAAGATAAGGGAAATCCCAGAGGATATAAGTGAGCGTGTAGTGAATATACAGGTGGATGAGAATAGTTTTAATACAGAGTATAAGTTAACTGGAACCACTGGGCTGGAAAATGAAAAAATAAATATTGCTGATTATGATGTGGTTGTCTCCGGCGGCAGAGGAATTGGAAGCGGTGAAAAATTCGCCTTACTTGAAAAACTTGCCGATTCCCTTGGAGGGGCCGTAGGGGCAACAAGGGCGGCAGTGGACCTCGGATGGATATCATATCCCCACCAGATAGGCCAGACAGGCAAAACAATAAGCCCCAGGGTATATATAGCCTGCGGCATATCAGGTGCCATACAGCACCTTTCAGGCATGCAGACATCAGATATTATAATAGCTATAAACAATGACCCGGATGCACCTATTTTCAAAGTGGCAAATTATGGTATCGTCGGGGATCTTTTTGAGGTGGTACCAATGCTGATAAAGAGGATCGCAAACGGCAAACCGCTTATTGGTAAATCCCAGGGTCCTTAAAAGGCGGTCATTTTATAAAACATTTCATATTCTCAATATTTTACCTATCTTTTTTATTACAGGCTTGAGGCCAGTTTTTGGAAAGGAAGCCAAAAGTCCTTCAAAATTCTTAAGTATTGATGCAAGCAGCGGCTCGCAATCAACCGGTGCTGTAGTTATGTCTTTGATATTTACAGCTCTGCCTTCAAGCATTTTAAGGTATTTTTCTTCAAGTTCTATATTAAGTCCGATGCCCATAACTACCATCTGCTGCCCGTCTATCTTTTTTGATTCCGAAAGTATTCCGCCGAGCTTGCGGTCCAGGTAATAAAGGTCGTTCGGCCACTTGATATTGGTATGAATACCATATTCTTTTTTGAGGACATCAGCTATTGAAAAAGCTGCTATGAGAGTAAGGACCGGAATCTTTGCTTCTTCGACAGGCGACTTAAAAATAATCGAGAACCATAGTCCGCCCGGAGGAGAAAGCCAGCTTCGGTTGAACCTTCCTCTTCCGCAGGTCTGTTTTTCTGCTACTACAACGGTCCCATCAATTCTTTGGGAATGACCCTTACCGGTTTTGCCAAGCATTTTAATCGCATAATCATTTGTCGAGCTTACTTCGGCTATATACCTGATGTCCCTGCCCAGGAGGTCGGTATCAATAAGGCCTTTAAATTTTTCTACATTAAAAATCTTTAATATCCCCCAGTGGTAAATAATATAATAATAAAGCAGATCCCTTTTTAATTAAATAGGTCCCTGGATATCTGTATTGTGAAACCATAAAAATACTCATCCGTCTAAAACATGGACTGCCTCATATAAAATAAATAATTTTTAAAGCAGGAAAACTTATTTTATGCAAAAACTCGATAAAAAGGACATAGAAAAAATAATACCGCACCGCTACCCGTTTCTACTGGTTGACGAGATACTGGAAGTCGAACCGGGCCAGAGGATAAAGGGATTAAAGAATGTCAGTGAAGATGAATTCTATTTCAGGGGTCATTTCCCGGGAAATCCTATTATGCCAGGAGTGCTTCAGGTAGAGACAATAGCACAGACCGGAGCTGTAGCAGTGCTGTTGATCCCCGAGAACAGGGGGAAGCTATTATTGTTTGCAGGTATAGACAGGGCAAGATTTAAGAGGATTGTGAGGCCGGGTGACAGGCTGATAATTGATGTAGAGATAGAAAGCTTCAGGAGGAATATCGGCAGGGGCAGGGGCAGGGCAACTGTAGATGGTGATCTTGCATGCTCTGCGGATATAATGTTTGCAATAGGTTAGGTGACTGAGAGGTCTTGTTTTGAGCAGGAAAGCCGATATCCGGAAAACCGCAAAGGTAGTATTGATGTTTCCGGGCCAGGGCTCACAGCATGAAATGATGGGCCGCCAATTTTTAAGATTTAACAGCAAGTACAGAAAATATCTTGAGATAGCCGGAGAATCAGCAGGAAGAGATCTTTTCAGGATAATAGACGGGGAAGATCCTGTAATCAGCCTGGATAATACAAAATTTGCCCAGATATCAATATATTCGTTAAGCTGTGCCATCTCTGATTATTTATTCAATGACATCTCTCTTGACAGAAGCTGCATTGATTCGGTTCTGGGACATAGTCTTGGCGAGTACGGTGCCCTTTACTGCTGCGGAGCATATGATTTTGGAAAAGGGGCCGAGCTTGTGGCATACAGGGGAAAGATGATGGAAAAGGCCGGAAAAGGTATGATGGCGGCAGTTATTGGGATAGAAAAAGATGTCGTAGAAGATGTTCTAAAAGATTATGAAGGCAGGGTATTTATAGCCAACTATAATGACTACACCCAGTTAGTTATAAGCGGATATGAAAAAGATGTAAAAAGTGCTGTAAAAATTCTGAAAGACAGAGGTGCCGGGAAAATAATTCCACTGAGAGTCGGTGCAGCATCCCACAGTCCCCTGATGAAAAGTGTCTCGGATGGGCTGGATGGTTTTATCGAAGATAATGTAACATTTAAAAAACTCAGCTTTCCTTTTCTGTCAACAACAGAAGTAAAATACATAAGTAAAAGAGGGCTTAAAGAGACCCTGAAAGGACAGCTTATAAATCCAATAAAATGGGTCGAAAGCATCGAGTTTCTGCTGGGCAGGGGAGCAGATACCTTTATTGAGATAGGCCCGGGAAGGGTGCTTTCAGGGCTCGTAGGAAGGATAACACGCAGAAGTAGAAAAAATCCGGAAATATTGAGTACCGGTGGTCTTGAAGATATCGAAGTAATGATTGAAAAACTACAGACGAAAGGACTTCTGAGATGAAATTGAAAGACAGAGTAGCGATTGTGACCGGAGGTGCAAGAGGGATCGGTAAAAGAATATGCAATGAATTTTTAGGCGAAGGCGGTTCAGTGGTCATATTTGATGTAAATAGCGATGCCGGGGAAAATACGGCTGAAGAGTTTAAAAGCTCCTACGGAAACGGAAGAGCAGCTTTCTACAGGGTCGATATTACCAGTTCCGTTGAAGTCAAAGAGACTGTAGAAAGAGTTCACGGCGAATATGGAAGAATAGATATACTGGTAAACAATGCCGGTATTACCATAGATAACCTTATCCTGAGGATGAAGATAGAGGACTGGAAGAAAGTTATTGATATAAATCTTACCGGTGCCTTTATATGCTCAAAGTTTGTGGTAGAAAAGATGATAAGGGCAAGAACGGGCAATATAATCAATATATCTTCAATAGTCGGTATTCACGGAAATGCGGGACAGGCCAATTATTCTGCGTCAAAAGCAGGTCTTATAGGGCTTACCAAGACTCTGGCAAGAGAGCTTGCCGGCAGGAATATAAGGGTTAATGCTGTTGCTCCCGGTTATATCAAGACCGATATGACCGCAAAGCTACCGGATAAGGCAAGGGATATGCTTCTTGATAAGATACCTTCAGGCAGGCTGGGCAGCGTGGATGACATCGCGAAAGCCGTGCTTTTCCTTGCAAGCAGTGATTCGGATTATATAACAGGCACCGTACTTGGCGTTGACGGGGGAATGGGAATATGAGACAGGTAAAATATTTTTATTGTCAAAGAATACTGTTTTAAGAAATGAGGAATTGATGCCCGGGAAAATGGTACAGGACAGGAGGGTGGTCATAACAGGAATAGGGGTTATAACTGCACTTGGCCTGGATGCTGAAAGCAACTGGAAAAATATTTTGGGCGGGGTACCGGGAGTAACTGCAGTAGAAAGGATAGATGTTTCAAAGCTATCATGCAGGGTTGCCGCCCAGATATACGACTTTGATCCAAAAAAATATATTGATTTTAAAGCAGCCAGAAGAATGGACAGGTTTTCACAGTTTGCAGTAAAGGCATCAATGGATGCAGTTTCGGACAGCGGGCTGGTCATAGATGAAAGAAATGCCCACAGAATAGGGGTGATGATAGGCAGCGGAGTCGGCGGA
>CAYROY010000133.1:0-8463 GCA_964426155.1 uncultured Actinomycetota bacterium | reverse complement strand
CAGCCGGGAAAGTCCTTCCTTTCTTCAAGACCTGTTTCCATAATAAAAACCCTATTTCTATAAAATATTTGATTCCTTCAATATCCTAAAAAGCTCCTCAACCTGTTCCTCCGGCCTACCTTCTATAATCTTCACATCATGTGTCGTCCGGGGAGTAAATATTTTTATAACCCTAGTGTACGAACCATCCAACCCAACTTTTTCGGGTTCTGCATTTATATCTGCTGCTGTCCAGATGGGTATCTCTGCCTTTTTTGCCTTTATCCTGCCCCTCAGCGGGGGTACCCTTGGTGTGTTTATATCTTTTAATACCGATACGGCTGCCGGAAATCTTATTTCAAATTCCTCATAACTTTCTTCAGCCAGCCTTTTAACCTTCATGCCGCTTCCGCTTATACTCTCTATGCTGCTTACATACCCTATAAAAGGCATATTCATAATATGGGCCAGCTGCGGACCTACCTGGCCCGTATCGCCGTCCAGTGTCTGCTTACCTGATATAATCAGGCTTATGCCACCTATTTTCTCCAGGGCCATTGAAAGCGTTGCTGCGGTCGCCCACGTATCAGCACCTGCGAAAGCCCTGTCAGAAAGAAGTACTGCACTGTCTGCCCCTGCTGATATTGCTTCCCTGAGCATATTTTCAGTCTGCGGGGGACCCATCGTTACTGCCACTACTTCCACTTCCCCGCTAAATCCCGTGTCAGCCTCCAGCTTTTCTTTAATCCTTACAGCTTCTTCTAAAGCGTACTCATCATAAGGATTGGTGATATTCTTTATACCCTGTCTTATGAGCGTATTTGTCTGCGGATCTATTTTGATATCGGTAGTAGCCGGAACCTGTTTCATGCAGACTGCGATTTTAATATTTATCACCTGTCTTTTAAGATTTACTTTTGTATAAATTCAGATCAGACCTTTTTTTATAAGGTCCAGGGCAATGATTTCCCGCTGGATCTGGTTGGTACCCTCATAGATCTGGGTCACTTTGGCATCCCTCATCATCTTTTCGACGGGATAATCCTTCATATATCCGTATCCTCCAAATATCTGCACTGCATCAGTAGTTACCTTCATGGCCATATCCGAGGCAAATAATTTAGACATTGCTGAAAGACGGGTAATATTCTTTGCACCGCTGTCTATTAATCTTGCAGTGTGATATACGAGAGTCCTTGCAGCTTCTATATCTGTCGCCATATCTGCAAGCATGTGCTGTATCGCCTGGAAGGAAGAAATCTTTGAGCCGAACTGTTTCCTTATCCTTGCGTAGTCAAGAGCTTCCTCCAGTGCTGCCTGCGCCACACCTACAGACTGTGCCCCCACTGCCGGCCTTGACTGGTCAAAAGTCTTCATTGCAATCAAAAATCCCATTCCTTCCCGCCCGAGGATGTTTTCTGCTGGGACCCTGCAGTCTGTAAATATAAGTTCCCTTGTAGCTGAAGCTCTTATCCCCATCTTGTTTTCCTTCTTTCCGAACTCAAAACCCGGGGTTCCTTTCTCAACTATAATGGCGCTTGCACCTCTTGCTCCTTTATCGGGATCGGTCATCACAAAAACCGTATAAATATCCGCTTCTCCGCCGTTAGTCGCCCATTGTTTGGTGCCGTTAATGATATAATGGTCTCCATCCCTGACCGCTTTTGTCCTCATTCCCGCCACATCGCTTCCTGCCCCGGCTTCCGTAAGGCTGAAGCAGGCAAGCTTATCCCCGCCTGCAAGCGGCGGCAGGTATTTTTTCTTCTGCTGCTCGCTTCCTGCTATGATTATGGGTATCATTCCGAGCCCCGATGCAGCATAAGTCGTTGAAACAGAAAGATCCCCCCTTGAGAGTTCCTCCGCTGCAAGGCATACATCAAAGAGTTTCCCGCCCATACCTTCGTATTCTTCAGGAACAAAAAGCCTGAAAAGGTCGCTTCTGGCAATCTCTTTCATTATCTCATCTGGAAACTTTTCTTTTTCATCCAGTTCCGCACTTACAGGCTTTATCTTATCATCGACTATCTGCCTGCATGTATCTACAATCATCTCCTGTTCTTCGCTCAAAAAGTAATGCATATGATAACTCCCGGATACTTATTTTATTATAAAAATAACAGGACCGGCCTTATAAAAAGACGCCCATGTAATCTAATAGTTTCATAACCTGACCCCTGCTTACAAAGGCTTCCTGCATATGACTATGAAACTTTATGTTATGCCAGGCGTCTTATCCTAAGTACTTTTCAAATAAAAATCTATCTTTTTGTAAAATATCAAAAGGTAAAATATGACAGGATCAGGCATTGCAATAGATAAAAGCTACAGGTACATCCCGGTCAGGATGATATTTTCTGTAGTATTTGCTTTCCTTACCGGCCTGTCTGCCAATGTCTTTATCTATATGCCATTTACTCCGGTACCGCTTACCCTTCAGGTTTTAACTGTTATCACATCTGCATTTTTGCTGGGAAAAAGTTTTGCCCTTACCTCGCAGATTATCTATATTCTTATGGGGATTTCCGGAATTCCAGTTTTTGCAGGATTTTTGGGAGGCCCTGCGGTTCTGATGGGCCCCACTGCAGGATATATAGCAGGTTTTGCGGTATCAGCATATATTACCGGCCTTATTTTCGAGAGGAGCCGCACCGGCAGCATATTCAGAGTAAATACTTATGCTGCTGCTTTTATATCAGGGATTGCCGGCTTATTGATAATATATTTTCTTGGAGCATTTCATCTATCCGGATACATATATTCTACCGGAACGGCAAATACGGCATTAGAATCGGCTGTATTGGCCTGGAAGATGGGGGTAGCTCCTTTTATAATACCGGATCTGGTAAAGATCTTTATAGCAATAAATATATTTGGACTGCAGTTCAAAAGATATGAATACAATAAAAGTAAATGATATAACAATAAGGGATACGCTCCAGAACATAAATCCCGATGCCCTTGATAAGAAAAAGCTTCTGGGTATTCTGGAAAATTACAGCGGCCTCGAATATGACACTCTGGAGATTATGGGGGGTTCAAGCTTTGAAAAGATCCTCCAGACAGGGCTGGGTATGAACCCCTTTCAGCTGTCTTCTTTTATAAAGAGTATAATCCCTTCGATTCCCCTGCAGATACTCATTGGCGCCAGAAATCTAATAGGCCTGGAGATGTATGATGAAAAAATAATAAAGAAATTCATCAAAGAATGCATCAAAAGCGGGATAAGCGTTTTCAGGGTCTATGATTCATTAAACGATATAGAAAATTTTAAATTCACGGTATCAGAAATAATAGAAAACGGGGCCCAGTGCCAGGGAACCATAATATATGATGAACTTATGGAGCTCTCGTATTACAGGAAAACCTCGAAAAAACTCGAAAAGATGGGTTGTTCCAGTATCTGCATCAAAGATGCCGAGTCCACCATGATACCCTCCAGAGCAGCCGGCCTGTTTTCAGTATTGTCCGGGGCCAGCAGGGTGCCCCTCCATTTCAGCGCCACAAATCTGAGGGGCCTGCAGACTCTTAATTATTACCAGGCAGCGGTAAATGGATGCAGCGGCTTTGACCTTAGCTTTCTGCCCTCTTCCTATAATGATTTCACCCCGACGGTATTCTCGTTCTTACTGAGCCTCAAGGAATCGGATATATCTTACAGGCTGGATTACAACAGATTGACAGATCTGGGTGGAAATATAAAAAAGAATGTCTATCCATTTATAAAGCAGGAACTTTTTTCAACTAAATTTATCCTTGACCATGCAAGCAGGACGCTCCTTCCCAAATGGCTTATAACAGATATCAGCAATCAGCTTGCTGCAATAGGAGAGAACGAGTCTTTTAATAAAGTCCTGGAAGAAGTATCAATAATAAAAAGTGAGATAGGATACCCGTCTCTTTCTACCCCCGTCGGACAGATAATAGGCAGCCAGGCAATACTAAACAGCGTTGTATCGGATGCCAGATGGGAGATATCCTGTGATGAGATAAAAAAACTGGTGAGAGGTTACTACGGAAAACTGCCCAGAGAAGTAAACAGGGAAGTACTTGTAAAAATATTTGTATCCGAAGAAAAAGAGATGGACCGCTCCCTGTCACATGAAGGCGCCGTTTATGAAGACTGCATGAAAGAATTGAAAAAATACACTGAAAGAGAAGATGATATATTAAGCTACTGCTTTTTCCCGGAACAGACTGCAGGCTTTCTTAAGGAAAGGATAAATGGAAAAGACAGCAAAAAACAGGAGCCTGAAAAAGTAAATATTGTCAGGGAAACTTCAGAAGGTAGCACTGAATATATCCACCTTTCAGGTTTGAGAAACCTTGATATAGAAAAGATAAAAGAAATTACCTCCATTGTTGAGAGCAGCAAGATAGATGAGATAAAACTTGAGCTGGATGGAATCAAGATATCAATAAACAACACCTCCCAAAGAGATGGAAGACAGTCCCCGGAAAATATATCAGCCGGCAGTACCGGATCCATTTCGGACAGCCATATACCTGCCGGAGAGGCAGTAATCGAAATCAGGTCCCCTGTTGTGGGGATATTCTATTCTTCCTCTGCACCGGAGGACCCGCCTTTTGTAAAGTCCGGGGACAGGGTTAAAAAAGGCGATACCCTCTTTATAATCGAAGCCATGAAGCATATGAACAGGATAAGCTCTGAAACTGACGGGATAGTGGACAGGATACTTGTTCAAAATGAAGAGGCAGTAGAATATAATCAGACTGTAATGGTAATCAGGAAAGACTGAAACTTATCATGTTTAGAAGAATACTTGTAGCCAACAGAGGAGAAATAGCATTAAGGGTAATAAGGGCCTGCAGGGAAATGGGCATTGAATGTGTTGCTGTGTACTCTACAGCCGACAGTGATTCTATCCACCGCAGGATGGCGGACCGGAGCATATGCATAGGGCCCCCGCAGCCTGCCAGGAGCTATCTCAATATAGACAATATAATTTCAGCTGCCCTGGTCTCAAAATGCGATGCAATACATCCCGGATATGGATTTCTGGCAGAAAATGCAGATTTTGCAAAAGCATGCATTGATAACGATATTGCTTTTATAGGACCACCACCTGATGTGATCTCGCTTGCAGGCAATAAATCAAGCACCCTGAAGATCATGAGATCCAGCAGGATACCTGTGATTCCCGGCTCAGATGGTAATATCACCGGTACTGCCGCAGCAGCAAAGATATGCAAAAAAATCGGCTATCCGGTGATCATTAAAGCATCCTTCGGCGGAGGCGGCAAGGGCATGAGGATATGCAAAAACCGGAGGGAAGTAGAAGATTTTTATCCCATGGCCAGAAGAGAATCTGAAAAAGCCTTTGGGACAGGTGAGCTTTATATTGAAAAATATATTCAAAAGCCAAGGCATATAGAAGTCCAGATAATCGCAGATAACTCCGGGAAGACCGTATGCGTCGGTGAAAGAGAGTGCTCTATACAGAGAAGGCACCAGAAACTTATCGAGGAAGCGCCGCCCGTAAACCTGCCTCCTAAAATCTCCAGGATTATAAGCGAATATGCGGTAAGGGCTGCAAGGGCCATCGGATACAGAAACATAGGGACAATTGAATTCCTTCTTGACGAAAATAATGACTTATATTTTATAGAAGTAAATACAAGAATACAGGTCGAACATCCTGTAACTGAAGCCGTTACCGGCATAGACCTTGTAAGGGAACAGATACTTACGGCTTCAGGAAAAATGATCGACAGCAGGAAAGAAAATTATATTCCCGGCGGCCATGCAATCGAATTCAGGATAAATGCGGAAGATCCCGGAAATGATTTTGCACCCAATTCCGGGAGAATAACAAAGATTTTCATCCCCGGCGGACCCGGGATAAGGGTCGATACGTCCATTGGCTCTGACAGTTATATATCACCCTTTTACGATTCTCTTATTGCTAAACTGATCGTGTGGGATATCGACAGGGAAAGTGCTATCAAGCGTTCTGCAGGGGCACTTGATGAATTTATCATAGAGGGAATAAATACTACTATTGCTTTCCATAAAAATATAATCAAAAATAATAAGTTTATAGAGGGAGCGGTACATACCCATTTTATTGAAGAAGAATTATCACTCTAACAGGCAGTTATTTATTCTAATAACCGGCATGATGGCTTTAACTGAATTAAAAATGACCCATAACGGGTCATTTTTACGGAACCTGTTTAGAGGTTATCCGCCTTTAATTCTGATTTAATTCTATACCGGTCAGTGCCTGTATGTCAATCTTTAAATTTTTAAAACTGCACATCCTATAGCGGTCAATGAAGTATTTTAGTCATCTCATACAGTTCCATATCTATGGCTCTGTCTTCATTGATTGCTTTTTCCAGGGGTACTGAAGAGATCTTTCCGTCTTTAAACACAACCATCTGTCCATATTTTCCTTCCTCTATCAGCTCTACAGCCTTAACGCCCATCCTGGTCGATATAAGCCTGTCATATGCAGAAGCTTTGCCGCCTCTCTGCAGATGTCCCAGGTTCGTAGAGCGTGTCTCATAGCCTCTCTTCTCTATCTCATCAGCAATTATTGTACCAATACCGCCCAGCTGGACATGTCCAAAACTGTCTACCTTCGAAGATTTTTTTATCTGCTCCGGGCCTTCTGCCGGCTTTGCGCCCTCTGCAACCACTATAATCGTAAAGTCCACATCCCTTTTCTTTCTTTCCTCTATTACCTTTACTATATCGTCATAATTGTACGGCACTTCAGGAATCAGTATTATATCAGCTCCTCCGGCTATGCCTGAATCAAGCGCAAGAAAGCCTGCATCTCTTCCCATTACCTCTATGACCATAACCCTGTGGTGCGAAAAGGCAGTAGTGTGCAGCTTGTCTATGCAGTCCGTGACTACCTCGACAGCAGTTGCGTAACCTACTGCATATTCCGTATACGCTATATCGTTATCTATGGTCTGCGGGATACCGATACCCTTTACCTGGTCTGTAAGCTTTGTTATAACACCATTTGTATCATCCCCACCTATGGTTATTATTGCATCAAGACCAAGCTTTTCAATATTTTCTTTTACTTTTTCAACAGCTCCCTCGATCTTAAAAGGGTTTGTCCTTGAAGTCCCCAGTATGGTGCCGCCCTCGCACATAATACCTGAGACCTTTTCCCTTGTAAGCTCATCAGACATTCCCTCAATAAGTCCCTTCCAGCCATCCTTTATTGCTATCACTACATAACCCAGACTGGACGCCTTGAGGAATATAGCCCTTGTCGCAGCATTTATAGCAGAAGAATCTCCTCCCCCGCTAAGTACTCCTATTCTCTTTGCCATTTAAGTATTCTCCTTCCCTTTTTAAAAAACTAATAATTATATCACTAAAGCCGTGACAATACATGTATAATCAGCTTTTATCCCAACTTTTTCTTGATTATTTCATTTACCAGCCCGGGATTTGCCCTGCCGCCGGTTTCGGCCATTACCTTTCCTATAAGAAATCCTATAGCTTTCTTTTTTCCTTCATGGTACTGCTTGACCGGTCCGGGATTTCCCTCTATTACCTTATCTATTATACCTTCCAGTTTTTCTGCATCACTTATCTGCTCCAGTCCTTTTGTCTTTATTATTTCTTCCGGACTTCTGCCTGTTTTAAACATCTCCCCGAACACTTCCTTTGCTATCTTCATGCTTATTCTCCCGCGGTCAGCCATCCCCAGCATTGAACAGAGATTTTCGGGTTTAACCCTGCTTTCAGATATATGTATTTTCTCTTTATTTGCAAGTGCGCTGAAGTCGCCCATTATCCAGTTGGCCAATAGCTTTGCATTATCATAGCAGCAAAGGCACTTCTCAAAATATACAGCAAGCATCCTATCCGCCGCCAGAAAATTTGCATCATATGCCGTAAGTCCCAGCTCTTCCCTGTACCTTCTGGCCTTATCTGCCGGAAGCTCCCCTATAGTCTTTCTGATATCAGAGACCATATCTTTGCCTATTACGATGGGAACAAGATCGGGCTCGGGCAGATACCTGTAGTCATGAGCTTCCTCCTTGGATCTCAAAGCCCGTGTGGTGCCGCTTTCATTATCGTAATGGCGGGTCTGCTGTTCCACTTTTTTTCCTGACCGCAGTATCCTTTCCTGCCTTTTTATTTCATACTGGAGGCCCTTCTGAAGAAATTTAAATGAATTAAGGTTCTTTATCTCTGTCTTTGTCCCCATTCCTTTGTCCCCGGCAGGCCTTACAGAAACATTTGCATCGCACCTTAAGCTTCCTTCCTCCATGCTGCAGTTACTGACATCCAGGTATAGTAGCATGTTCCTCAAAGACACAAGATACTCCCTTGCCTCTTCGGGGGATCTTATATCCGGCCCGGTAACTATTTCTATAAGCGGGGTACCAGCGCGGTTAAAATCCACTATACTCCCTTCGGATCCGCTTATCCTCCCGGTAGCCCCGGTATGGATAAGCTTACCTGCATCCTCCTCCATATGCACCCTT
>CAYROY010000132.1:0-23473 GCA_964426155.1 uncultured Actinomycetota bacterium | reverse complement strand
AGCCTTACAGTAACAGAAGCTGGAGCCGACGTTTTTAAAACTGTAATAATACCGCACACTTTTGAAAATACTACTCTTGGCAGGAAAGGCATAGGCGAGACTGTCAATATAGAAGTAGACATGATCGCAAGATACATAGTGAATTACCTTTCTGCACAAAAAGCAGCAGAAAACAGTATATCAAAAATAAATGACAATATATTAAAGGAGAAATTGGAAGAAAATGGTTTCATCTAATAAATTTTCATCTATTTATTCATCAATAGAAGAATCTATAGAAGAAATAAAAAAGGGTAAAATAATAATCATAGTTGACGACAAATCCCCTGCTAATGAAGGCGTTTTTTTTCAGGCCGCTGAAAAGGTCACTGCTGAATCTGTAAATTATTTTATTAAACATGCCAGAGGTATAATTTTTTTACCATGTATGAAGAAAAGACTTGAGCAGCTTAATATCCCCATGATGAGCCGCGAAAGCAGCAGCCGGGCCTGGGGTGTAGGGGCACCTGCAGTTTCTATAGATTCAAAATCCATAAAAGGAAGCGGCATATCAGCAGGAGACAGAGCTGTCACTATAAAAACATTCATCGACCCTGAGACAGAACCAGATGACATAACTATACCCGGACATATCTTCCCTCTGAGTGCTTCCGAAGGCGGCATACTTATACGCGCAGGACATACTGAAGCAGCGGTTGATCTCGCAAAATTAAGCGGATTATATCCTGCTGGTATTATAAGTGAAGTAATCAGAGATGATGGAGAAGTAGCAATTCTGCCTGATCTTGAAAATATTTCAGAGAAATCAGGCCTCAGGATAATAACCATAGAAGAACTTATAAGATACAGGAAAAAAAAGGAAAAACTAATCGAAAAAGTGGCAGAAATAAATCTGCCCACAAAATGGGGTGAATTCAGGACTATAACTTACAGGTCTACGCTAAGTCCGGAAACGCATCTGGCTTTTATAAAAGGTGAAATAAGGGATAAAAAAAATATACTGGTAAGGGTTCATTCCCAGTGCCTTACCGGCGATACTTTCGGCTCCGCAAGATGTGATTGCGGGGAACAGCTGGATGCCGCATTCCGTATGATAAATAAAACAGGAAAGGGAGTACTATTATATATGGCACAGGAAGGAAGGGGCATAGGTCTATGTAACAAGATGAAAGCATATGAACTTCAGGAGCAGGGAATGGATACTGTTGAGGCAAATCTACATCTGGGTTTTAGTGCAGACCTCAGAGATTACGGTATAGGCGCACAGATACTATCTGACCTGGGTCTCACAACAATACAGCTTATGACAAATAATCCTAAGAAAATAGTCGGCCTTGAGGGATATGGCCTTAAAATAACCAGAAGAATACCTCTAAAAATCCCCCCTAATAAGAATAATGAATTTTACCTCAGTACGAAGAAAGAGAAAATGCACCACCTTCTGGATTGACAGTATAGATTCTATTTAATTTTTCAGAAAAAAGAGAAAGGGAAACATTATGAAAAAATATGAAGGCAACCTTGATGCAGGCAAACTAAAGTTCGGAATCATATCAAGCAGGTTCCACGACTTCATATCCTCCAGACTGCTCGATGGGGCGCTGGATTGTCTTGAAAGGCACAACTGCCCTGAAAATAATATTGAAATAACCAGAGTACCCGGGGCATTCGAATTACCATTAGCTGCTAAGATGCTGGCTAAAACAAAAAAATATGATGCAATAATCTGCCTCGGTGCCGTAATGAAGGGAGATACATCGCACAACCAGTACATTTCAAATGAATCAATAAAAGGTATTGCAAAGATAAGCCTTGATTTTGATATACCCATATCATTCGGAGTAATTACCCCCGATACTCTTGAACAGGCCATCGAGCGTGCCGGTACAAAAAGGGGTAATAAAGGCTGGGATGCTGCGCTCAGTGCGATTGAAATGGCAAACCTGCTATTGGAAATAAAAACATAACACAATAGAGCAGACTCATATGCATAAAAAAATTGGAAGTGGCTATGTTCCCATAATCACTTCCAATTTAATATTCCTATTAAGATCCGGAACCAGTATTTTCTAGTTCATCAGATCATTTGCCAGATCGACAGCCGATGAGGCATCAGGGGCGTAACCATCAGCACCGATAGAATCAGCATACTCCTGTGTAAGGGGGGCTCCGCCAACCATTACCTTTACGTTCGACATTTCAGAATCTGCTTTCACAGCTTCTATGACTTCTTTCATCCCCGGCATTGTCGTTGTAAGAAGTGCAGAAAGTCCCAGTACCTTTGACTTTGATTTTTTGAGTTCCTCTATATATTTCTCCGGGGGTACGTCTACTCCTGCATCTACAACTGTAAAGCCTCCGCCTTCAAGCATCATGCCTACCAGGTTTTTTCCGATATCATGAAGATCGCCCTGTACAGTTCCGATTACTACCGATCCCTTGCCTTCTTCACCAGTCTCAGTCAGAAGCGGCTTTATGATATCCATTGCAGCATGCATAGCCCTTGCGGCTATCAGCACTTCCGGTATATACATCTCATTAGCCTTAAATTTTTTTCCTACCACCTCCATTCCTGGCATCATGCCTTCGTTCAATATCTCTGTTGCAGATACTCCATCCGCTACAAGCTTCTCTGCGATCTCTCTTGATGATGTGTTGTCTCCCTTTATTATCGCATCAGCAAGATCCTGATACTTCGCCATAGTCTTCTCCTTTCTTATAATTTTCCTATTTTCTTGCTCCATCCAATAACTTTTATACAATAATAGCAGGAAAAGAGCAAAAATAAAGAAAAAATTTTTAAATTCAACAATATACATAGACACTGGCCAGTTTTTTATTTACTCTATTTTTTTTATGTTGTATACTTTTCCTGCACATAAATTAAATGGAATTTTTATATGCCCATAAGTGCCAGAGAGAGTATAGAAAAACTTAATTCAGAAATCCTCAAATGCAGGAAATGCAAACTGCTTGCAAGTCTGCGTAAAACACCGGTGACCGGCACAGGAGCACCCGGAGCGAATATTATAATCGTATCTGATTTTCCACGTAAGAACGGTGCTGAAAAAAACGGTATACCTTTTACTGGAGATGGATCCGGAAAATTTTTAAGAGAGATAATAGAAAAAGTAGATCTTTCACTTGAGAGGGATACTTATCTTACTTACCTGGTGAAATGCACACCCAGAAGGATAAGTAAAATATCCGGGAAAAGCATGGTAATTGAAGAAGAAAGTCTAAAGGCAGCATATGTTAAGAATTGTATTCCTTATTTAATCGAGGAAATATCTATAAGCACGCCCCATATAATAGTATCTCTGGGGCTTGATGTATCAAATATTTTACTAAAAAATTTTTTTTCTATTGATAAAAAGTTTAAAGATATGGAAGAAATCCATATGCATATATTCGAAAACCCCTCTTTCAAATTGGTGCCTTTCTACAGCCCCCATGATGTAAAGATAAAAAAGACCGTATCTGAAAAAAAATACACTGATGATTTCAAATCACTGGCAAAACTTCTGAAGCTTGTCTAAAAGTTTTTTTAATCTTCTACCAGATATACCCTTATATGTCGACGCCCGTACCTGTAGCAGTCTGACAGCGTTTCAAAACAAAGATCTATCCTGTTATTTTTTATCCATCCTCCTGTATCAGCGGCAATGGCCTCGCCGTACCCCGGTATGAACAATCTTGTACCCAGCGGTATCACTCCGGGGTCTACAGCAACAATTCCCTTTCTTGCACGCAGCCCGGTAGCAGTTATTCCATTACCATTTATATCATTTCCGCCTGAACCAAAAGCATAATATGCAGTTGCCACCATTTCCCATTCGCCTGTGAGTATAATGCCCGGGGGCTGTACGGCTGCTATCCTTTTCTTTATCTCTGAAAGAAGATTCTGTACTTCCTTTTCTTCCTGTTCCAGCTTACTCAGAAGGAATTTATTTTCTGAAATGGCTTTCTCGAGTTTTTCTTCCTCTTCCTTAAGTCTTGACTTCAAAATCTCCTTTTCTGAAATCATTTCCTCCGATTTCCGGCTTATCCTTTCGGATTCCTCTTTTTCAAATCTAAGAGTCTCAATAAGTTCAGCTTCCCTGTCCATAATATTTTTAAAAAGTAAGAGATTGTTGACCACTTCATTGAGATTTTTAGCACTTATAATATATTTTGCTACATCATTATTTCCATATTTATAGGTAAATATTATCTTTTCGGCAAGCAGGGTCTTCTTCTTTCTTATACTTCTTTCAAGCTCCTCTTTCTGCAGTCTAAGTTCTTCCAGTTGCTGGTTAAGCATTACAAGATCACTGTCTAGATTTTTTATTTCATTTTTTTTTGCTTCTACTATGGTTTCTGAAGCAATTATTTCCTCCAGCAGTTTTTCCTGCTCTGAATCCAGCAATGCTATTGAATTTCCAAGCTCTCTTAGTGTAATAGCGTCAAGCGGTTGTGCTGTTACCATAAATAAGGTGCAGATAAAAAGAAAAACCGTAAAGCCTGCTAATATTTTCCTTACAGGAGTACGATTACACATGCTCTTTGATTCTTTTCCTATCTCAAATACAAATTTCATAAAAAATCAAAAGATTTCTACGGTATTTTAATTTATCCTATCTTATTTTAAAATCCAGTATATAAAACAATATAAATATATTTTACTTTATTGACAATAAATAACATAAAATATTAAAAATGAAAATACTTGCAGTAAGCGATAAAATAGTCGATATAATATACACGCCTTCCATAAAGGAGCGCCTGGCCGACATCGATTTTATAATATCCTGCGGTGATCTGCCTAACAGTTACCTAGAATTTATAGTCAGCATGCTTAACAAGCCGCTTTATTATGTTTTCGGTAACCATCACAGGGACTTACTCTATACAGAAAATGGGATAAGAAAAGGG
Organism: uncultured Actinomycetota bacterium; assembly: GCA_964426155.1. Taxonomy (GTDB): domain Bacteria; phylum Actinomycetota; class Humimicrobiia; order Humimicrobiales; family Humimicrobiaceae; genus M55B120. The sequence continues at coordinate 18,559 of CAYROY010000132.1, read as the reverse complement.
GGTCCGGAAGGATGTATAAATATTGACAACAGGATTATAGAATACGGTGGCCTTTTGATAGGCGGCTTTGAAGGTTCTTTTAGATACCGCAGCGGAAATTACCAGTATACTGAACTTGAAATGTGCCTTAAGATCAACAGGATGAAACCCGCGCTTTATTTCAACAAGCTCTTCAAAAAAAAATACATCGATATCCTTGTAACCCATGCTCCCCCGAGAGGCATACATGACCGTGAAGACCTCTGCCACAGGGGTTTTAGATGTTTTAATAAATTTATAAAAAGATATAAACCAGGATATCACATCCATGGTCATATACATTATTATGGGTCAGGATGCCAGTGGCTTACAGAAGTCGGCGATACAAAGGTTATAAATGCATATGGTTTTCAGATTCTGGAGATATGATTAAGATCAACCCGTAAATAACTAAAAATAGATCTAAATATTCTTAAGAAATTTTTTTAAAAATTATTACAATTAATATAAACAGGGGTATTAGAATAGAGATATGCAGGATTTTAGAGCAGAAGGGAAAAGTCAATTTGAATCAGCAAGATTTAGGTCCCTTCTTAACAACATAAGGTTATCCCTCAGGGATGAAAATAATCAGCTGCTGTCCTTTGAAGAAATAAACCGGAAACTTGAGCTTCATAATCAGCGCTACCTGGGAATAAGGCAGGTGAAATTAAAAAACATAGTCGGCAGTATTGACAGGTACAGGGATTTTGACCGGTACTTTCTTCCAAAAAAGGCACATCTCGAATACCGCTGGTCCAACATATACAATGCATATAAAAAAGACATGCCGCTTCCTGCCGTAAAGTTATACAAGGTAGGCGATATATATTTTGTACTGGACGGCAATCACAGGGTTAGTGTTGCCAGAAGGATGGGCATGGTCTATATAGACGCAGAGGTGATTGAATTCAGGACCAGAATACCGATTACGAGAGAAATGGACCCAAAAGATATGTTCATTCTGTATGAAAGGGAAAAATTTATGGATCTGACAGGACTAAGTGAGAAAAGGCCCGATATCAAGATCAGATTGACCACCCCTGGAAAATATGACTTCCTGCTCAATCAGATAACTAACCATATGTATTATCTTAATAGTAAAAATAATAAAGAATACAGCTATAAAGATGCAGCACTTGACTGGTATGGCAATATCTACCTTCCTGCTATAAAGGTAATCGATAAATACGGAATAATAGAAAATTTTCCAAACCGTACAAAGAGTGACCTTTATGTGTGGATAAATGAACATAAATACCACCTCAGGGAAAAGTTTGGAGATAATATAGGACTCTCAGACGCTGCATTTGATTTCTCAAAAAGATTCAGTGAGGGCTTCCTGCCCGGTTTAAAACTCTTTTTTAGCAATATTTTAAAAAAAATTAGGAGAAAGAATAAATAGAATCCTAATCCCTGACTCTAATGCAACACCTGACATGGATAGCGGTAGTGTCCTGTAATCATTTTCTCTTTTAGGATATCCTCTTCTACCGTATAGCCGGGCTGGATGTAATTATATATAACTTTTGGGATTCCTTCCCTGGTAGTGCTGTCTGATATAATCGCAGCACAGTCGGTGAAACTGTCACCATCCATATCAAAAAAAACTACGTCACCTGGAAACCATGAATTAAGATTTTCAGGGTCTTTCTCATCAAAATATGTACCAGCCGATAAAGCATTCCTTCTAAAGAAGATCTCAAGATTCTGAATTCGCCTATAATCTATATTTGGATCACAGTATGCCTGCCCCCAGTTTTTACGCAGCGGGTAACTATCAAAATTATTACTTATATCTTCATCTAGAAGATCCCTTAGCACAAATCCTGCTTCCATAAATGCTCTTGCTATTATATCCGTACTTATTGCAAGATCCTCAGGGGGGTCTCCCCCAGCATAATAATTCGGTTCATCCCCGGTTGTAAAAATATTAACGGCAGGGTTAATAAGCTGCTTTTTTGCTCCCATCAATATATCCTCCTGATCGTTTATCCCATCATTATCATGGTCAGTTTTTATCCCCAGACTGCTCATGTCTATTAATCTAAACCTGGGGAGCTGTTGTGCGAGCCCTGTAGGAGGCTGGTATTCTTTTTTAAAAGAAAATCCTCTTATACTTATAACTACTGCCAGAGAGATTAAGAGCACAAGTATTATTATCAAGAAGTGTTTTATATTAAAAAGTCTTCTTTCCTCTTCCAAGACTCATGCTCCGGGACCAAGAATGTTAAAGCTTAATTCCCATATTTTTAGCTGATCCTGTACAATGGCAACCCTGCCTGTAAATATTAGTATAAAAGCAGCCAGGCTTGTAATTATAAAAAGTGACATACATGCATAGTAGAGGCGGGGAATGGGTTTTACTTTAATTCCATGCATTTCCGGTTGCCTCCTGAACAACTTAATAATTACTCTTAAAATATTTACAGCCATAAGAAGCAGAGCTACGTAATATGCCGAAAACAGCACAATTCCGCCTATACCTGTTTCTGCCAGCTCTCCAGATAATAACAACCTCTTCAGAGGGAAAACAAGTATGCTGGAAATAAGCCAGAATAAGAAAAGTATTATCAGGTTTATTCCTGTAAAAAGATCTTTCTGTGCAATAATTCCAGCACCTGAGATTAAACCATTTCCGTTATTCCTTCTCAGTATTAGCAAGAAAATACCCAATGGTATGAAGATCGTCCCTATTTTTAGAAGTACTCCAATATCATTATAACCCGCCGGAGAAATATTTATACTTTCTATGGACCTCATGGCTCTCATCAGCACCAGCGTTCCAATATCAAAAATAATAAGGATACAGATAAGCCTTTCCATGGTTAATACTCTTACCGCACCTGCTGCTGCTCCAAAAAGACTGCAAAGCGCAAAAAGGGCAACTATAATAAATCCATATATATTGTCTTTTATATCCGGCATATAAAAAAATCGGTCAAACTTTGTCAATATTATTATGCCAGCAGGCATATACATAAACCATAACACTGATAATGTAGCCGTATTTAGCCTTGCCGGCATTTCCAGAAGGATACCCTGAAAGGGATAAAGAAATAAATATAGATAGACAGCACAGGCAAATATAATAGAACCGATTATTATAAGCCGATCCCCTCCATTTATTATTAAATCATATCCCGAAAGGTTTTTTATGCTTCCTGTCCCCGAAAGTATTGAAAAACCAAAAAATATTAATAAAACAGGCAGGATAACCCTCACCCCAAACTTCCCTACTATATATGCATGCCTTTCATTTCCCCTTTCAAGCGACGATATAAGGGTAAAAGTCCCCATTACAGACAGAGCGATCATAACAAATAAAAAAATTATATTTTCTGCCATGATCATAAGCAAAATAGATACCAGTGAAAACGTTAATAAGACTGTTATCCTGACAAAGAACCCCTCAGGAATTATGGAGGCAGAAATATATAACAAAACAGCCAGGCCAAAAAACAAAACAGCGCATGATAATATCATCTCTCTCATACCTGTACTTACAAGGAAATCATTTCTCTGGCCGTACTTTATAAATGTCGAGATATAAATGTAAAAAGATGCAGAATACGACAGCGCATTTAATACTATTATAAAGACCCTGGTTCTACTACTACTGGAAAATCCTAAAAATAAGGAGATAAACAAAGCTGGCACCATGATTGCTGCTCCTGTATATGGGTCCAGTTTTTCAACTAAATAACTTATATATTCAACATTCATATATTGTCTTCTCCCCACCATTCGGTTCTTTTAATGCTGAATAATCTATAACCTGCTACCATAGATCTATCTCCTGTACCTGGAACTTTTGAATAAATATGAAAATAGACCGCAAATATCAGCAGATATACTGTCAACAGCCCCTGCAACAAAAATATATCTGCCCAGAACTTTCCCGCATCCGGACATGTGGAAAAGTTCAAAAGATTGATTATTGAAGCTGTTATTATAACCTGGTATGCTACAAAAACAGATACGGCATCATCCTTTATAAAAATAATAACAGCTCCTATAAGGAATAAACACGAGGCGGCAAAAAAGACAGCTTCAATGTCCATCTAATTCACCTTCTCTCTTTCTCTTATTCCCTCCAATATAGTAGTTATCCATATAAACAATACGGGAAAAGCTGATATAAATATCAGCATTACTATACCATAATCAGTAAACAAAACATCTGATACCTGCCCTACTGAATTTATCGATATCTCCTGCATTCTTTCAACCCCGTGTAGAAATCCTTCTATGAAATCATATGCAATATATCCGATCCCGCTGAATAATAAAATTGGTGTAATAACCATAATAATATTCTTTAAAATTGTACTTATCTGTTTTTTATCTGCATTAAGACTAAAAGAATAAGCTTCTTTTCCGCCACTGCTGCCTGAACCGGTAAGAAGATAGATCAGAATAAATATAAAAATATAACCGGAACCTGTGATAACGAATACAGTCCCTGAATAAAAAATAAAAGCTAATATAGTAAGAAAAAGGAATAATAAAAATGAAAAAACCATTTTTTTCCTGAAATTCTTTACAAACAAAACGGCTGCGCCAGATATTACCAGACCAGAAAAAACAATATACTGTATAATTCCTATTAGCCTATGACTTTCCATTAACATCAACACTCCAATCACTTACTTTTATTTCCAGAAATCTCTTACAGTTCCAGATGGCCTTATAAGATCGGACTTTTCCATCAAAAGGCCCTTCCTGAAGAAATCTGCGTTTTGATAGCGGTATGACATTGTTATAGCATCAAGCTCGCATGCTGTAACACAGTTGCCGCAGAATATACAGCTTCCCAGATCTAACTGAAAACTGTCCAGTACCTCTTTTCCATCTTCCAGGGTCTTTCTACTTACCCTTATGCTATCTTCCGGGCATACATCCATGCAGTGTCCGCAGCCATTGCATATGATTCCCGGGGAGTCAAGATCGAGCTTTAGCTGCAGTATACCTCTGCTTTTTTCGGGGATTATTATCTTTTCCCTTGGATAGACCACGGTCCTGGGCTTTCTGAATATACTTCCCAGGCAAATGAAAAAATTTTTTATTAACTGGAACATATCTCCTATCTTTCCTATCTGTTGTCCTATGGCCCATTAAACCATGCTATACATATCCCTGTATATAAAAAACCCCATGGTTGCCAGAAAATTAATTATAGACATAGGTATAAGAAATTTACCATTTATCCTCAGAAGAAGACCTGAATCAGATAAATTGCTACCTACAGCTTTTTCAAAAAAAATAACAGCAAAAAATAAAATATAGAATTTTATTCCCAGCATAATCTCACCTCTTACAAAATACATGTTCCTATATCCTCCAAGGTAGAGGAGGGCAATCATGTATACCATAAAAAGGACCAGTGAATAACTTGAAAATCTATATATTATATTAGAGAATCCCGAACCTTCCTTGCTGTCTATTCCCTGAATCTGAAGTGTCTGGCTTCTATTAAGCTTTAAAATCTTATAAACCAGGACAGCGGATGAGATGGCTATTATAAAACCAAGCGGCTGATATATTACATTCCAGTATTCATGCTGGTAGTTTACTATCTCACGCAGGTTCAATGTCCTATCTACAAGTACTATTGATACAGCTGAAAGAAAAAATGGTACTGCCAGGCTTATTGCCGATATTATCTTTTTGGCCATTTGACCGTACACTATGACATGTCCGGTTTTAGCCTGACTGCTAAAGCTTGCTATAAGAATAACCAGATAATAAATATATGCCAGGATAAGGGTAGAGTCGAAATCAATGAGAAAAAGACTGGAATTCAGTGGAGCAATTGACCAGATAAGAAGTGAGGTAACAAATAGTATGAGTGTCCATATATTTGTCTCTTCTCTTCTGGCGGCATATGAGAAGAATCTTATAACCGGGAAACCTATACCGCCGGATCTGGTGGGGCCATATCCCCTTCTTAGTTCCATTCTTGCAGAAAGTTTCGATCCCAGATAGTAACATATGTATATATTCAATCCGACTATTATTAAAACATATGCAATTTTTTTTAATATAATAATCAAGACGGATCTCCATACTGTCAAATAATATCCATTAATTCCCCTGCACTTATATCCATACTGGCAATTATAATCTCAAGATCATCAAATAAGCTCTCTTCAAGTATCTTCTCTAATAGAACAAAAGACTGCATTGACGGGCCCATTACCGAAAATGTCCTGAGTTTATTACCTTCTATCTCTCCGAAAATCTTAAAGGTGCCATGCGGACACTCAACATAAGAGATGAAGGGTGTAGGGTTAAAATCAAGGTGGGAAAGATTTATGCCATGCAGTACCGGCCCTGCTGGAATTCCCTCTGCTGCCTGCTTTATTATCCTTATAGACTGAAAAACCTCTTCAATTCTTACCGTTGTCCGGTTCAGACAGTCCCCATCTCTTTCATATGGTACAGAAAAATTAAAATTTCTGTATCCTGCATAATCAAGATTTATCCTCAAATCGTATCTGATTGAAGAAGCTCTGAGGTTGGGACCACTTATACCGTAATCTAAAACCATATCTCTTTTTATAATACCTTTTCCGCTTAACCTTTCTATAAAAGCAAAATCTGCCATGAGAATTCTTTCTATCTTCTTAAATTTTATAGAGAATCCTTCAACTACCCTCCTGATCTTCTTTATTACATCCGAGCCTATATTTGACCTCACCCCACCTATCCTTGCATAGTTCGGTATGATCCTGGCTCCTGTAACCTCTTCTATTATCTCCAGCAGATTTTCTCTTTCCAGCATTATCATGTTCCATGCAATGTCATGGCCGAGTATCTCAGTAAGATTCCCCAGAAAGTACAGGTGGCTTACAATCCTGAAAAGCTCTGCCATTAAAATCCTGATGTATCTTGCCCTCTTTGGCACTTTGAGCTGAAGCAGCTCTTCTATCCCCAGACACAGAGCAAGTTCGGCAAATATTCCTGCATTATAATCAAACCTCGCCATATAGCTTACCACCTGGTCCACATCAAGATCCCTGAAAAAATCTTTATTTATAACTCCCGCTACGGGGTTTTTTATATTTGCCTTTTTTATTATTCCTTCTTCGATCCTGAGTTTTATATCGAATCCCCCGACCATATTAAACATATCTGCAGGCAGGACACAATTATATTCGCCCTCAGCATACTTTCTGGATGACCCGTATAATTCTGCATTCATATAATAGTTATTAAACTTTTCCAGAATAACCCGGTAAATTTCCTCATCCCTATCCCCGGGCAGTCTGATTTTTAAGATTATTGAGTAATCAAAACCTTCAGACCTCAATTCCGAGAGAACATAAGTACTGTGTCCGTCTTCTATCTTTTTTATATTCTTTAGTATCCCTATTGAGAGTTCGGCATTGTTTTTGATCTCCTGAAGTACTGCATCAAGACAACCGTGTTCCATTTCTACCAATATATCCGACCCCACCCTTCTTATTCCACTTACACTGTCCTCGATAAAATGGCGCAGATTCCTTTCAAGTCTTTCAAGATAAATTACTCCTGTGTCTGAATAGATACTGTAATCTTCAAACATCATAAAAATATAATTGAATGTTGTTATTGTTTTATAAATTTAATAATTGCATAGATGAATGCTTCAGGCCTGGGAGGACACCCGGGGATATACATATCAATACCGGTATTTTTCTTAAACTCTTCAATCTTTTCGTTGGAACCCGGAAACCTCCCGCCACTTATTGCACAGCTTCCATATGAAAATACCCATCTGGGCATTTTCATCCTGCTATAGATATCAATCAGCCTATTAACACCTTCTTCATCATATAAACCTGATATAACAAGTATATCGGCATCTTCCGGCCTGTTTACAAAATTTATTCCAAATCTCTGAATATCGTATAGGGGACACCTGGTCGCAAGGATCTCGCTCCTACAGGCGCCTGTTCCGGTCACTATTATGTTTAAATTACCTTTTTCTATATTTGGAGACAACTTTATGAAAAATCTTATTTTTTAATTAACCTTGATCTGAACATATAAACAAGTACAACAATCATGCTGAATACAATAAAAGATATCAATCCAATAATTAAACCCAAACCTGTATTAAGAGAAAAATAAAGTACAGCCATCATCATTAACAGTGAGAGTACAACAAATATAAAAGATAGCCCAAGAAGTACCGAATTCCTTTTTTTATATGGATCTACATTGCAAGAAAAATCAATTTCCCTTTTCCCTTTTTCGCTGTAATATTCAATGCCGCTTCTTTTGATAACCCTTTTCCTTATACCGGCCGATATAGCATACAGCAATGCAAATACTATTATACAGATCATAGTGAAAATTATAAAAGTAACTGTATTATTTATATAGGCGGCTACCGATTCTCCTGGCATACATTTATCCTGTGGCAAGTTTTAAATATTTTATTATGAATTAAAACTTTAACATAATTATATTGCTACTTCAATTACCAGCTCATTAATATAATTATATTTTTAAAAAAAATATACTATAATAAAAAACTATGAGGAATAAGAAACCTTCCCAAAACAGAGATGCCGTAAAACGCCTGGGGGTAATTTCATGGTCTATTATAGGATCTCTTATTATTGCCGCCCTCTTTTTCTATATAATATATTTAATCAGAATAGCAGTTATACCCGTCCTTATAGCAGTTGCTATAGCCTATCTTGTCTCACCTCTTATGATGCTGCTGCAAAGAAAGATGCGAAAAGGCTTTGCTCTTGCCATAACCTATGTGATATTTATTGGAGTAATCGCTCTTACATTTTTCTTCATAATACCAATAATAGTTGATCAGTTCCGGGTCTTTATTGACAGGTTTCCTTCATATTTACAGAATCTTAACTATACCCTGGAGGATTTTTTCGAAAACAGCATTATTATAGAATATGCAGAGAACATTACAGGTAAGGAGATAATTGCTCCGGACATGAGTTCAATATCTCAGTATTTTATGGGAAGGTTCGATCTTAGAAATATAAACTTTCTGGAACAGGCAACAGCATTTACACGGTCTTTGATAAATATTATTCTTTATCTTATTATAGGCCCTTTACTCGGTATATATATACTGAAAGATATAGATAAGCTAAGAGAAGTGTTTATAAGAATATTCCCCGGAAAATATAGAAGTCATGTGGTTAATACAATAGACAGAATAAATCATGTAGCAGGCAGGTATATAAGAGGACAGATATTTATTTCCATAATAGTCGGCGTATTGTGTACAATAGTCCTGCTGGTACTGAAAATAGATTTTGCCGTACTTCTCGGAGCAATTGCAGGGATATTTAATCTGATACCCCTGCTTGGACCTATCATAGGAGGCATACCTGCTGCACTGGCAGCTTTGTTTATTTCACCGCTCAAGGCATTGCTTGTAATCCTTCTCTTTATAGCGGTCCAGCAGCTTGATAACTATGTAATATCCCCCAACGTGATGAAATTCCAGGTGGGCGTACATCCCGGAATTATCATATTTTCTCTTATGGCAGGAGGGGCACTATTCGGTTTCTGGGGCCTTCTGATAGCAGTTCCTACTGTAGCCATAATCCAGGAGACTCTTAAGTATTACCTTCTTGAAAAGAAACGTATGCACTCACCGTAAGTCTGCTTCAGCAGTTTTAAAGCCTTTTCTTCCAGCTAGCTTCATGATTATACTGTAAGGATATGTTTATAAGACTTCATCACCAAAAGTCATTAATGTTAAAATCTGGAAGATAGCTTGAAGAAGAATTAAACACTCTTAGTTTTTTAATTGATAAATATATATAACAATAGGTATAAAAAATTATAGATCAGGAAGTATTAATGAAAGAGAAGACTAAAAGTAATACTCTTATAACTTTTTATCTGATCTTTATCTTTTTTGGTTTATCTATGGTAACAATCGATCCGCTTATACCTGTATTAGCAGAAAAGATGGTTGTCAGCTTTGATAAGATCGGCATAGCGCTTTTTATAGGCTCCATAGGAGCCCTTATCTCCAACTTTATTGCCGGAAGATTATCTGACTTAATAGATATAAAAAAACTTATCATTTTCGGGATGATCCTTCTAATGGTGGGTTTCACTCTTTTTGGTATATATCTTAATTTTTTAATCTTTATCATTATAATATTATTTTTAAGATCCGGCTTTTGTATCATCGATACATCCATTCATTCCTTTTCTGCAAAAATGTTTAAAATGGATATAAGCCGCATATTCATCAAACTCGATATAGCATGGTACTCCGGTGCTGTTATCGGTCCTATTATCATCAGTGGATTACTCTACTTTGAAATTTTTCCGAATTATCTTTTTTTTATTCTTGCCTTCATTTATATGATTTTTCTTATAATCTTTTACAGAGTATGTCCGGGAAAAAGCATAATCAGCAAAAGCGGGAAAACAGATCTAATCAAAACCAGAATAGACTGGACTGACCTCAGCATGATCAAAAACAAGATTGTTATACTTTCAGGTATTATATTATTTTTCTATATCGGGACATTCTCGGGTCTATCTTCATGGATGACTACCTATTTTCTGGGTCTTGGATTAAAGGTTGCCTATGGCTCGGCTATTCTATCAACTTACTGGTTATTTTCTATCGGGGGAATGCTGATAACCACAAAAATTGTATCAAAGTTTAAAGAGATCCATATACTCTTTTACGGCTGCCTTGCCGGTACGATATGCCTATTGGTATTCTGCAGTGTATTGAACCTGTATGTTAAAATATCTGCCCTTGCTCTTCAGGCCGTCTTTCTGGCAGGGGTATTTCCCCTTTCAGCCTCAATTGCAGCCAAAAGGGATACTAAAAACTCCGGTACCATACTCGGATTCACAATTGCATCAGCTTTTGCAGGATCTGTACTGTTTCAGCCCATAAACGGCTATGTAGCTGAGTACTTCGGTAAACAATATATAGCTCTGGTAGCCTCGGCAGGAGCAGTTATGGGACTTATTTTAGTATCGGTATTATTCTGGCTGATAAGAGACGAAAAATATAAAGACTCTTGAAATTTTTAAAAGGCATTCTAGGATATAAAATATCTCAAGTATCCTTTGTTGTCTTCCAGGGGAATAACCTTATCACCGGCACTTTCTCCTGATAATTCCTGTATGCCGGCCTGGATTCAAGAATATGCTTTTCCATCATGGGTATGCTTACAAAAATAAACAATGAAGTAACCAGTAAAGGTCCTACTATTGTAAACCATATATCCGGGGCAGCACCGATCTGCATAAACCATAACCCCCACCAGAAAGAGACCTCGCCAAGATAATTCGGATGGCGGCAGCAGCCCCATACACCCTGATCCATATAACTTCTCCTATCCGGGTTTTTCTTTCTAAAAACATCCATCTGCCTGTCAGCTATTGACTGTAATAGAACGGCCCCTGCACATACAAAAAACCCGGCAACTGTAAAAATATTCAACTCTTTACCTGCTCCTATTCCAAAATAGGCAGAAATCAAAGCAGCATAAACAATCAGTGTGGGCATAACGTTTATACCTGCAAGATTTGTAAAAAACCACAGACCCGGTGATTTTTCCTTTAGCATAGTATACCGCCAGTCCTGGTGCCCTAACCCCCTCCAGCGGATGGCCCAGTTATATGTAAGTCTGATACTCCAGATAAAGACAGCTGCGGTAAATAATACATCAGTGAAAGATAATTCTATTACCTTCTGCAGCATCCATAGTACAAGCATAAATGGTGGCGCCACGCTCCAGTAAGGATCATAGACACTTGAATTTCCAAATAATATGCCAGAGGCCCATACCACTATAGTCGCTGCTATATCCGCAAGCAATGTAGATATCAAAAGATGCATATCAGAAGTAAATTTAAAAACTATAAACCCTGCAAAAAAGGCAGCTGTATATATTAAAAACACAAGAATGAAAGATAAAATCCTTGATCTGATATCAATATGCACCATACTTACCCCTTTACCAGAATTTTCACAGTACCGCTTATAAATATAAATATTACCATATTATTTATAATATCAGTAAAAATTTTATATATTTATTTGAGTGCTTTAAAAACTTGAATATAATGGTAAAAATAAATAAAAAAATATTATTTACACTGGAGAGCTTATATGGAAATAAAAAAAGGTTATAAAAAAATATCAGTAATAGGAGGGAGCCGGATATCGAAAAACAGTATGTTCTATGATCTTGCCTATCAGGTAGGCAAAAATATAGCCAGAAAATCAGCAATTCTTGTATGCGGAGGCCTGGGCGGGGTTATGGAAGCAGCCTGCATGGGTGCCAAAGAAGCAGGCGGCTTAACAATTGGGATTCTCCCCTCTACAGACGAAAGTACTGCAAACAACTGGGTCGACATAAAAATACCCACCGGGCTCGGGCATGCAAGAAATATACTTGTGGTACTGTCCGGAGATGCTGTCATTGCAATAGATGGGGCTACTGGTACCCTTACCGAGATAGGCTATGCACTTACCTATAATAAGCCCCTCATCGGCATAAATACATGGAGTTTAAAGCCATATGGGGATATCCATACACCAGGAATAATCACTGCCCAATCTGCAGAAGAAGCAGTAAGAGTTGCATTAGAAAATATTGAAGCTTCCGGTGAGATTTGATTACATATCAAGCAGTGGCAAGCCTTAAAGTATTACATGATTTGCTAAAAAATATACTAACGGTATCCGATTTTCTTTAAAAACATTTCCTGATTTTTGCTCGTTATTATATCATATTCAGCTTCGCTGAGGCCGCTTCCAAGCGCAACCGCCTTTTGAAAATCTCCCCTGTAAAGGTCAAGATGACTGTGTGAATCACTGTTTAGAAGGAATTTAACGCCTTCCTCCCTGCCTATTTTTACTGTCCTTCCGTTCCCAAGACAATGTCCCTTTCTTGAAGTCAATTCTATATAAACATCATTTCTGACAGCCAGCTTTGCCTGCTCCCTGGTCAGCAGACCCGGATGTGCAAGAATATCTACATATTTCGAGCTTACCGCAGCAGTGTTTGTCCCGGCCTCCACTTCTTCCACGATTGTCTCTCCATGTATTATTACCATCCTGGCCCCAAGTTCTTTTGCTTTTTTTGCCATACCGCCTATGCTTTCTGCAGGCACATTCGTCAGCTCTACTCCCGGAATTGCAATTATGTCCCAGTATTTTTCCGCAAGTTCACAGTCTCTTTTGAGACTTTTTATTATCTGCTCCAGGTTTGAATAACTGGCATGATCGGATATTCCAATACACTTATACCCATAGGCTACAGCAAACCTTATCAGCTCTATAGGGATGTTTTCTCCATCGGATAAAAAAGTATGTGTATGAAAGTCATATACCATAAATAACCCGGAAACCCTTTCTTATTGATTACATCTTCAAAACCCTATAAAATTATATGCTAATTCTATCAGTATTGATTATATAAGACCATTATTTTAACATAAAAAAAATTGTGACTCTTTAAATACTGTATTACAGGATAATTAAAGTGATCGGGAAATATTTATGACAGAAAAACACTGGAAAGATTTTATACTCGAGCTGACAGCAAGAATGAGACAGAGAGTACTTCAATTCCTGGGCAGACCTGGCTCCAGATCCATCTCTGGCAAGTCTATAGGGGGAGATTCTACTTTTTTAATTGATGATATATCAGAAACTTTTCTATCCCGCTATCTAGAGAACAGCAATCTGGACATAGCCTATTACTCTGAAGAAAGGGGCCTTGTAAAATACGGATCCCCTGAGAAGCTGCTTATAGTAGATACTATAGATGGTACCAGGGCAGCTGCAGCGGGTCTTGAATCAAGCTGCATATCCATTGCCCTCTCAACTTTTACAGAAGACCCGAGGATCAGGGACCTTGAGCTTGGCTGTGTCCAGGAAATCAAAAGCGGACGGATATTTATTGCAGAAAAAGATAAAGGGCCGGAAATTATATATAAAGGGAAGACATATTATCCATCGCTGTCCAAAAATACTGACATAGGTTCGTTATTCTGGTCAATCGGCCTCAGGGGTAGGCCTGTGGTCCCTATTATTGAGATTCTTGAAGAACTCATAGATAGCTCGAATTTTAACGGAAGCGTCTTCTACCTGGGAAGCGCATCTTTCTCTATAACCAGGGTGGTGTCCGGACAGCTTGACTGCTATATAGACATAGGTCACAGACTTGTTTCAGATTTCCCGGTACTAGAAAAAAATTATACAAAAGTCGGGCAGGGAAGCATAATCAACAATTATCCCTACGATATTGCAGCAGGATATATAATACTCAGAGAAAGCGGCGGCTGCATTACAGATGCAAGCGGAAAAAGTCTGGAAGAAAGACCGCTTATGGGGATCGGAAGGGATTTTCAGCTGTCTATTGTTGCTTCCTCAAACGAAGAGCTGCATTCTATTCTTCTGATGATGATAGAAAGAGGATTCAATAAGCTGGAAGACAATCTGGGAAGGTACTGAGGACATTGCTTAAAAACTTTATAGAACTTGTGGGTTTCTCTGTCTGTCATCAGCTGGATGCCAGAAGTTTGGCCTTCGGAGAAACACTTACTCCTGTATGTTCAAGATGCACCGGTATATATACAGGTTTTACAGTAGCTGCGATCCTGCTTTTCCTGATTTTCAGGAAGAGGCAAAGTGACCTTCCCCCCGTATATGTTCTTGTAATAATGAGTATATTCTTCCTGTCAACCATATTTGATGGAGCAGCTTCTTATCTTAATCTGTATGAGACCAATAATATAATAAGGTTTTCCACCGGAGTTCTCTGTGGAACATCGCTTATGGTTTTTATCTTCCCGGTTTTTAACTTTCAGTATTACACCAGTTCCTGGAATGAAAGAGTCTTCAAAAAACCTTTGATTTTTATAGCCTTTATTATATCAATGATAGCTTTCATTATCTTTACACTTCAGGGTTTTGAACCTCTGGGAACCTTCTATTATTATTTCACCGGTATATCCATTATTTTTACATTCTTTTTTTTAAGTCTTGTTGTTGTTCTCCTGATACCATTTTTTGCACAGAGAGCCAAAAGACTTTTAAGCAGACACCTGGTTGTACCTGTTTTTATTGCACTTGCACTTGCATCATTTGAACTTTTCGTCTCTTATAAGATACATCAGTTCATGGAAAAACTGGCAGGATGACCATAGCACTGCTCTACCAGCTAAAAAGATTAATGAAACCATAGAAGTGATATCCAAGAAAGCATATGATAAGGGATATTCCAGCGCCCATTACCACCTGGGATGTTGTGTGTCTTTTTACCCTTACCCTTGCCCACCCTATTATGGGGATCAGGGGTGTAAGCATCAGCATCCATGGTCCCAGCAGTACATTAAATGTTATAACAACAAAAGTGATCCAGCTGGCATGGAGACTTATTTTCCAGTAATAGGTAATAACTGTAAGTATCAGTGTGGATATAATAGTCAATATAAAAATAACTTTCAAAAATACAGGTGCATCCAGCAGATAAAGTATTGCCAGTCCTATTATATAACTCAATAATGCAACAAAAAGCGGCCTCATCCTTTTATTTCTTTCCGGTATGTGTATATCATATATCCTGTTTCTCCTGTAAAGAAACAATACATACAGAAAAGGTATAACGGTACTGAAAAGAAGGCAAAGAAGTGCCCAGCTCAGGGCCATTACCCAGTTTTTAACCAGCACCATGCATATAATAATAAATATAGGGATTGAAATGAATGAGCCGTCAAATATAAATGATATTATATTCGCCCATTTCTCAGACTGACTTAAGTTCTTTATATTGCCGATCATAATAAATATAAATGCCTATTTTTTCACTACATTATATTTTAAACAATAATTTTAATCCACTATTTCTCTTTCATAAATCACTATTGCGTATGCATCGTGGCTTTTTATGTTTAAGGCGAGACCGATTTTTTTATTGACAGCATATAACAACAGTGATAATTTTTAATTCGGTTTACTAATTTGGAATATATTTATGGAAATTAGATTATATCTTGCACAGATAAATCCTACTGTAGGAGATCTAAAAGGCAACTGCGGCCTGATATTGTCACATATAAAAAAAGCATGTGATAATAATGCCGATATTGTAATATTCCCAGAATTATCACTCACAGGTTATCCTCCCCAGGACCTGTTGCTTAGAAATTCTTTTTTAAATGAAAATACCGCCTATATCGAAAAAATAAAAGAAGAAGTATCCAATATCACTGCAATAGTCGGCTTCGCACACAATAAAAACGGCATTATATACAATTCTGCTGCAGTAATAAGAAGACAAACAATAAAATGCATATATAATAAGCAGCATCTGTCAGGCTATTCAGTCTTTGATGAGAATCGTTATTTCGGCGAGGGAGAAGTAGGCTGTATGATGGAATTAAAAGACCACCTGCTAGGGCTTTACATATCTGAGGATATATTTTATGCCTCAGAGCCAGCCAGGCCCCGGCTTATAAAAGGTGGCGCAGAACTTATTATAAATATTTCTGCCTCACCATATTACACAGGCAGAGTCGAATCCAGGGAAAAGGCAATCTCTACGCTGGCATCTGACAATTTGGTAAATATTGCCTACATAAATATGGCAGGAGGCCAGGATGAACTAGTTTTTGACGGCAACAGTTTTGTAGTAGATGAAAGAGGCAATATAACAGCAAGGTGCAGACCTTTTGCAGAAGACAGCCTCGTTGCAGATATTGAGCTTTCAGATGTCTCAAGGGCCGGATTAAAAAATAAAGTATCTATAAATCCTGAAAACAGCATGAAACTGGATTATAGTTCTATTAAACTGGTAGAACTAGATGCCGGATATGCAGCAAAAAAGCCCGCAGTCGCCGTTAGTAAAATAAAAGCTATAAGTGGTGATATAAAATACACTGATTTTATCTCCTGCCCTGAAGAAGAAATACTGGAAGCACTTGTACTGGGAACAAGGGATTATATTAAAAAGAACAGTTTTAATAAGGTATTGGTTGCGCTGAGCGGCGGTATTGACTCAGCACTCATTGCATTCATAGCTGTCAGGGCTGTAGGAAAAGAAAATGTAACAGCCGTATTTATGCCTTCGGATTATTCTTCCGGTGAATGTTTGGATGATTCGAAAAAGCTTTCAGATAACCTGGGCATAGAATACGTCGTCATTCCTATTTCAGGTATATACAAAAGTTATCTTGAGGACCTCAAAGGGTTTTTTAAGATCAATGAAATCAACATAACCAGAGAGAATATCCAGGCAAGGATACGAGGCAATATAATTATGGCATTTTCAAACGAACATGGGGGGCTTGTCCTTTCAACTGGAAACAAAAGTGAGATAAGTGTAGGATACTGCACATTATATGGTGATATGGTCGGTGGGTTTTCTCCCATAAAGGACGTCTACAAGACTATGGTATATTCCATCTGCAGCTTTATAAATAAAAAATACAATTTTGTAATCCCTGAGAGGATAATCTCAAGACCGCCTTCTGCAGAATTACGGCCCGGCCAGACAGACCAGGATAGTCTTCCACCATACAGTACCCTTGACTCTATTCTTAAGGCATATATTGAAGAAGATAAGGACTTTGAGAGTATGATAAATATAGGTTTTGAACCTGATATGGTAAAGTATGTAATAAATATGGTTAACAGCAGCGAATACAAAAGGAGACAGGGTGCACCTGGAATAAATATAACTGCAAGGGCCATACGTGAGAACAGGAAGTACCCCATAACAAATAAATTCAGGCCGCAGCTATAGATACCTTATGTAAAAATTATCTTCCTGTTTGTTTCAAATTTTGAGTAAAAATGATAAAAATAATTCTTTTTTCTGAAAACAAAGAAAATATAAAAACCATTTCCGGTATTATTGGAACGGATGATGGCTTCTCGGTCAACGTAATGGGTTATGATAAAAGTCCTGATACTATAACTGTGCCTGAAGATATCAATATTATGATCCTGGACCTTACCCAGCCGGGCACGGAATTAAAAATTAAAAAGCTATCCAGTGTCTTTTTAAAATCTAAAAAATTGAAAATCATCATTATTGACCACCGGCAGGATGAACTTCTTCTAAATACCCCTTATCTGGCCGACGATTTCCTTTATACCGGAAATATCAAGAGCGAAATACTGCCAAGAATACATTTCCTTCTGAAAAAATCAGGAATGGAAGTTACCGGCAATAGCATTGTAGTCGGAGAGCTGGTACTTAACCTGGATAAATATGAACTTTCTGTAGGAGGAGAAGTAATAGTCCTCACCTTTAAGGAATTTGAAATGCTAAAACTTTTAATGAAAAATAAAAATAAGGTATTTACCCGTATCAAGCTTCTCTCTCTGGTATGGGGATATGATTATTACGGAGGCAGCCGTACTGTAGATGTGCATATGAGGAGATTAAGATCCAAAATACCTCTACCTTACTGCGATATGCTCAAGACAATCAGGAATGTAGGTTACATGTTTTCTCCTTAAAAATAATACTTGACAAGATTTAACATGGATTTAACCTTTCAAGAGATT
>CAYROY010000131.1:0-4729 GCA_964426155.1 uncultured Actinomycetota bacterium | reverse complement strand
TCCGACTCCGGGATCCCCTATAAGAACCGGATTGTTCTTTGTCCTCCTTGAGAGCACCTGTATCACTCTTCTTATTTCTTCATCCCTTCCGATAACAGGGTCCAGCTTCCCTGATCTGGCAAGCTCTGTTATATCCTTGCCAAACCTCTTAAGAGCCTGGTATTTGTCTTCAGGATTCTGGTCGGTTATCCTCTGACTTCCCCTTATTTCTACCAGAGCACGATATATGCTGTCAGCAGTAACCCCATATTGTTTGAGTAACTCGCCCACTTTTCCGGAGCTTGATGCCATTGAAATAAGGATATGTTCAGTAGAGACATATTCATCCTTAAACTTTCTGGCTTCCCCGAAAGCATTATTTAAAATATTGTTAAGGTCGCTGGCGAGATATACCTGAGCCGCACCACCGGATACCACTGGAACTTTTTTTAGAATATCGTCTACTCTTACCTTTAACTGGTCGATATTAACTTCAAGTTTTTGAAGCAGCGGGACAATTATTCCATCTTTCTGTTCAAGCATTGCAGACATAACATGTATATCCTCTATGCTCTGATGCCCATTTTCTGAAGCTATATCCTGAGCCCGGGATAATATCTCCTGCGATTTTATAGTAAATTTTTCAAATTGCATTTATATCAACCACCTCTTTTTTTATATTCATAAATTTAAATAAAAAATTTAAAATCTTATCTTTTTTTATGGTTTCTGATCCCAGCATTTACATAAAAGATCTAAACTGTTATATCATTTCTGGGATTCTCGTCATAATTTTTTAAAAATTCCTCAAATTGTTTCTGGATGTTCCTTTCAAGCTTTCCAGGAAATACTATCTTTATTTTTACATATAGATCTCCTGGACTCTTTCCTCCCAGTGAAGGCATGCCTTTCCCTCTAAGTCGAAGTGTCCTTCCAGACTGTGTCTTTGGGGGAATCTTTACCGAAATCCTTCCTTCAAAAGTAGGAACATCTATCTTTCCGCCAAGATATGCCTCTTTTATGGTAACAGGTACCTCCATATGCAGATCACTTCCCTTTCTCTTTAGCAGGTTATGTGGTGCGACTTTTACTGAAAGATATAGATCTCCTGCCTGGCCTCCGCCAGGTGCTGATGTTCCCTCACCCGGAAGACGTATTTTACCTCCGTCCTTTATTCCCGGAGGGACCTTTACAGTAACCGTCCTGATTTTACCGTTTTTCTGAAACTTCAGAGATCTCTTCGTGCCTGTATACGCCTCTCTTAATGATATCTCAATTGAAGACTGGAGATCCTGCCCCTTCTGGGCAGTTCCAGCCCTTGCACCTCCGAAATTTTGGCTGAAGTTACCACCGAAATTAAAATTTGAAAACCGCTGGTCTGCTCCTGAACCAAAAAACATCTCGAAAAAATCTGAAAAACCACTCCCCAGGTCTTCGAAATTAAATCCCCTTCCGCCAAAATCATAGGTATAAGACTGACGGCCGCCGCCAGGGCCTGCACCAGCATACTGCTTCCAGTTGGCGCCAAGCTGGTCGTATCTCTGCCGCTTTTCGGGGTCTTTTAATACTTCATAAGCTTCGCCGATCTCCTTAAATTTTTCTTCCGATCCTGAATCATTTGGATTTGCATCGGGGTGATACTTTCTGGCAAGTTTTCTGTATGCTCTTTTTATATCATCGGCAGTAGCTTTTTTGTCTACCCCAAGAATCTTATAATAATCCTTATATTCAACCATCTGTACTTCACCACTCTGTTTTTAAACATTTCTGCCCATAGCTTTCGGTAAGTTATGGGCAGAAATTTAATATATTCTATTTAATCTGCAGAATCAGTATCCTTTTACTCTTTTTCGGCTTTGACTTGTATTTTTTTAGGTTTCCTGGCTTCTGCCTTCGGAATCACTACTTCCAGGACCCCGCCATTATATGAAGCCTTCACCTGGTCTGATTTCACCGGAACACCGATATCGAAAGACCTGTAAAAAGAACCATAACTTCTCTCAACTCTTACATAGTCTTTCTCTTTTTCTTCCTTCTCTAATTTCCTTTCTCCCTTGATCACGAGCTGTTCTCCATCTATTGACACATCTATATCTTCTTTTTTCATACCCGGTATATCAGCCCTGATCTGGATATCTTTCTCTGTTTCCCTGATATCGACATCAGGAGTCCAGGCACCTTTTGACCTGTCCTCTTTTCGTCTATCCAGTGAGTCAAACCACCTTCCCACTTCATCGCTGAAATGAACGATGTCACTAAAAGGATCCCATCTTACTATTGGCATAATACACCTCCTTATATTATCTCGGTTTTTATAAATCAATATCAGCCTATCTTCTATCCTGATTTTTACTTATCATCCTTGGCTTCAAATTCAGCATCAATTACATCTTCATCTCCATTACCACCGGACTGCTGACCTTCGCTTTGAGTTCCCTGTTGTCCCTGAGCACCTGCTCCGGCTTCCTGTCCTGCTCCGGCACCGCTCTGAGCGTAGAGCCTCTGGGAAAGTTCATTCTGTATTTTCTGCAGCTCTTCTGTTTCCCTTTTTATTTCTTCCGCGTTATTTGAATCCACAGCTTTTCTCAGGACTTTTACCTGCTCATCAATTCTTGTCTTCATGTCAGCAGGTATCTTATCACCCATATCTTTTATCAGCTTTTCTGTAGAATAGATAAGTGTATCAGCTGAATTCTTTGCGTCTATAAGTTCTCTGTTCTTTTTATCTTCATCCGCATGCTCCTTTGCCTCTTTAACCATCCTGTCTATCTCGTCATCAGAAAGATGAGAGGTAGCAGTAATTGTAATTTTCTGCTCTTTTCCCGTAGCAGTGTCCTTTGCAGATACATTTACTATACCGTTCGCATCAATATCAAAGGTCACCTCTATCTGCGGAATACCTCTTGGTGAAGGCGGTATACCATCCAGCCTGAATCTTCCAATTGTCTTATTGTCTCTGGCCATTTCCCGCTCACCCTGGAGAACATGTATATCCACACTTGTCTGATTGTCGGCTGCGGTTGTAAATATCTCGCTCTTCTTTGTCGGTATGGTTGTATTTCTCTCAATAAGCCTGGTCATAACACCCCCCAGGGTCTCAATTCCAAGTGAGAGCGGCGTTACGTCCAGAAGTACTACATCCTTTACATCGCCTTTCAATACACCTGCCTGTATTCCTGCGCCGACTGCTACGACCTCGTCTGGGTTTACACCTTTATTTGGCTCTTTTCCGATATATTCCTTGACCAACTCCTGGATAACCGGCATCCTTGTCGAACCTCCCACCAGTATTACTTCGTCTATATCTCCTGCTTTCAATCCCGAATCTTTAAGGGCTTTCTCAAGCGGCCCCTTGCATCTTTCGGTAAGATCCGATGTAAGCTGCTCAAATTTAGCCCTGGTAAGCTTCATATCCAGATGCTTCGGTCCGTTTGCATCCGCCGTAATAAAAGGAAGGCTAATGCTTGTCTCCTTAACTGATGAAAGCTCGACCTTGGCCTTTTCGGATGCTTCAATAAGTCTCTGCAGGGCCTGCCTGTCCTTGCGCAGATCTATACCCTGTTCTTTCTTAAACTCTTCTGCAAGGTGGTTCATTATCCTGTCATCATAGTCGTCTCCTCCAAGATGCATGTCCCCATGGCTTGATTTAACTTCAAAGACTCCTTCACCGACTTCAAGCACAGATACATCAAATGTGCCACCGCCGAGGTCGAATACCAGGATATTTTCATCTTTCTTCTTATCCAGTCCGTAAGCCAGGGATGCAGCTGTAGGCTCGTTTATTATCCTCAGGACATTAAGACCTGCGATCTTACCTGCGTTTTTTGTTGCCTGTCTCTGCGAATCGTTAAAATATGCAGGAACAGTAATCACAGCATCTGTCACTTCTGTTCCCAGGTAACTCTCTGCATCCTTTTTCAATTTTTGCAGAATCATGGCAGAAACCTCTTCAGGGGTATATGTCTTACCTCCCATACTTACTTCTACAAGATTATTTCTTCCTTTTTGGACCTCATAAGATACGATTTTTCTTTCACTTTCAACCTCATCGTACTTTCTTCCGATAAACCTTTTTATAGAATATACCGTATTCTCCGGATTAAGAGCAGCCTGTCTCTTTGCAAGCTGTCCAACCAATCTTTCACCTTTCTTCGTAATGCTTACCACTGAAGGGGTGGTCCTTCCCCCCTCGCTATTTGCGATTACGGTAGGTTTTCCGCCTTCCATTACCGCAATTGCTGAATTGGTTGTTCCCAGGTCAATTCCTACTGCTTTTCCCATTTTAATCTATCCTTTCTTAATTAATTTTCTATACTTTCAGACATTTCAATATTCCTCTAAGTCCCTGATCCTCATAAGGTAGTTCTTAAAGCAATCCACTACTTCATCCGGACATTTCCCCAGTATTACATCGTCCCTTTTCTTTATCAACACTATAATGGATCTGAGATTCATTCCCTGTTCGTACATAAGCTCCCTTACATATTCAAGCCATCTTATATCCTGCTTTGAATAATATCTTTTACGTCCTCTCCTGAGCGGCACAACAAGGCTGAACTTCTCATAGTAATACAGAGTCCTGCTGTTTACTCCCAGAAAGTCCGCTACCACTTCTATCGGATAACTTTTATCTTTGTTATTAAACAATAATCTCACCACCCTATCGATGGTAAAATTCTATATAATATCATTAAAAATGTCAATGTTATTATAAAGGATTTTTATTAAAATGTAAAATGAATTTTTCACT
>CAYROY010000130.1:0-3304 GCA_964426155.1 uncultured Actinomycetota bacterium | reverse complement strand
CCGGAAGGAGGAATACCGTATTTATAGCTTTCAAGTATTTTTTTGAGTTCTTCTTCTTTTTTGGCGAGTTCTGCCTCCATATTGATAAGTTCCTGTTTGCTTGCTCTTGTCTGGGCAAGGAGGTTTTTTTTCTGGCCATACAATGATTCTATTTGAGCAGCTTTATTTTCCGCTTCTATGACCAGATTTGATACTTCTTCTTCGTATTCTTTCTGTTTATTTTTGAGTTCTACCATTACTTTTCTGGTACTTATTAGAGCATTTCTGGTCTCCTTTATTTGATGGACGTTTTCGTTACCCTGCTCTGCAAAAAGGTTTATTAGCTTAAGGTTTGAATAAAATTCAACAAATGTCTTCACATTTAAAAGCAGCTCAAGTATATTATTACTCCCTTTTTTGTAAATAAAGGAAACACGGTTATTGAGGATGTGAATATTTTCTTCAAGTTCATATTCAATAATTTTAAGGTCTTCTTCCTTGAGAGCCAGCTCTGCAGAAGTCTTCTTAACCTTTTCTTCTGCATCTTTCAGCTCCAGTTTCAGGTTATCCAGGTCTGAAAGTGCTGCAAGAAGCTGACTTTCGACTTCTGAAATTTCATTGATGTAAAACTGTTCCTCTGCCTTTACTTCTTCTATTTTTTTCTTTGTCTCTTCACGCTGCTGCTTCACATCCTGTAGCTCATCTTCTATTGATTGAGAAAGAATAGTGCAGGGCAATGCAGTTAGACCCGAGAGGACAATAGTCAGGCTAACGAATATGGCTGCGATTCTATTACTTATTACTCTCATTGCTATGTTTACATGGATTATTATACTATCAAATAATCTATTTAGGCAACTTTAAAGAAATTTGGATAATTACAATAAATACTCTATATGTGCAATAATATAAGTACAGGATTTTATCAAAATGGAGTGACTTGATGAAAACTATTATATTTTATTAAAAAAGGTAAAAAATATTATGAATTACAAAATTGTAAAAGAATTTCCCGATGATATAATTTTTGAAGATGTTTATCCATGTATCTCTCTTTATCAGCATACCCACAGATACTCTCCAATGAATAAGCAGGATCCCATATTGTTTAAGAATTTGCTTCGGGAAATTGAAAGTTCACTTAAGGAAAAGTTAAAAAAGATCGATCTAAATTCTATAATGGAACCTTTTTATAATATTGCAGGTGATAAAGAGTTCTGGACCAATACTTTAGACGGATTGGCTGTTTTTGCTAATCCTGATAATTGTGTTGTATACAGGTTATATTTGCCCGTGCAGGAGCTTGCTGTGGTTGCGGATAGTTTTCATATCAAGCCGCTGATAAGGATTTTTCAATCAGTGGATAAATATCATTTACTTGGTTTAAGTCATGACGACTTTACTCTTTATGAAGGAAACAGGTTTAAAATTGATAAGATTAAACTGGATCCAGGTACCAACAGGACTATCGAGGAAGTCTTAGGAAAACAACATACCGAATCTTATTTAACTTTCGGGTCTTATGGAGATGCAGATGGACATGCTATGTATCATGGACATGGCGGAAGGAAGGATGAAGTCGAAAAAGATATAGAAAGGTTTTTTAGGTATGTGGACCGATTTGTATTGGATAATTATTCAAAACCGACAAAGTTGCCTCTTATTTTAGTTTCATTGAAGGAATATCATAATATATTTAAAAAAATAAGCCGTAATCCATATTTGATGGAAAAAGCGGTAAAAGGTTCTTATGACGCATTCGAAACAGAAAAACTGAAAGAAAAAGTCTGGGAAATAATCGAACCGATTTATTCAGAAAAGATACAGGATTTAGTAAACTCCTATGAAGATGCAAAAGCTAATTCACTGGGTTCGGATAATCTAGATAAGATTACAATGGCAGTTCTTGAAAATAGGGTAGGTACCATTCTAATAGAAGCTGACAGGATAGTACCTGGTAAAATAGACAAAAATACAGGTATGGTAGAAATAGGTGATATAAAGAACCCTGATTATGATGATATTCTGGATGATCTTGCTGAAATGGTACTCAAGAAAAAAGGTGAAGTAATGGTTCTTCCAGAAGAGAAAATGCCCAGCGTTACCGGCGTTGCTGCTATTTACAGATATTGATAATTATGTCAGGACTTTTTAAAAAATATTCTCCTGATAAGGTAACTTAAGAGGATAAGCAAAAAAGTTATAACCATAAATATTACCGAAATAAAAACAGAGAACTCGAGATTATTCTTTGAAATTATTTTGGTCAAGAAAGGCGCAAGCGAAACTCCTATATTGCTGGCAGCAAATAGGATAGTTGCAATAAATCCCTTGCCCCTGTTAAAAATCTTATTTCCCGATGATACAAGAAGCGGGAACAGTCCCGAGAAACCTAAGCCAGCTATAAATATGGTTATAAAGATAAGTAAATTAGAATCAAGATGCAGGGCAAATATGGTAGAAATTACAGCAACAACAGAAAGTCCCAGCATAATATAATTGGAGTTGACTCTGCCTGTTAAGGAGCTTACTATTACTCTTCCTATTATTATAGAGATCCAGAATAAAGATACTATTAAGCCAGCAGATTGGACATCAAAAGACCTGGCAATTCTAAAGAAAGTAGGAGCCCAGGTAGATATAACGGTTTCAGATATACAATAGGTTACTATTGCTATAGATATTACTAAAAGGAGAATGTTGTTAAATTTATTTTTAAAGATTTCACTGATTTTAACTTTTGTATCACTATAATTAGAAAAATAAGTCCTTTTTCTGGTAATAAATACAAAAAGAATAATGGTTATTATAATAAAAAATATTAAAACCCAATAAATACTTCTCCAATTAAAATTATTTTTAACTATGGACGATGCAATAATCGGACCGACGAATGCCCCAATGGGGTAAAAAGTCAAAGCAATGGTTGTCAGGCGGTCTTTATTATTGACAGGGCTTTCAAAGATATTTGTATTTGCCTGGATCCATATCAGTCCCATTATATAGCCTGAAATAAAATATAATATATAGAAGATCCATAGATAACGTGTGAAGTATAGGATTATTGTAATGGGGAGAAGTATAAAATATCCCCCCAATATTATATTTAATCTCTTAAATATACGTGTATAGAATACTGATGTTAACTGTCCTGCGATACCTCCGACAGTATAAAGGGTAAAAATTAGACTTAAACTACCTGTTTCGTAACCTGTATCTTTACTGATTTCTAAAAGTATGGGGCTTGCAGTAAGGAAGAATATAGCGAATAAAAAGATTGATAAAAAATTGGGTAATTCGAGAAAATATTGTTTTAGTTCCAGAG
>CAYROY010000129.1:0-7676 GCA_964426155.1 uncultured Actinomycetota bacterium | reverse complement strand
TTACCATGATCTACGTGACCTATGGTTCCAATGTTTATATGCGGCTTGGTCCTTTCATATTTTTGCTTAGCCATATCTTTATCCTTTCCTTGATGGTATATTTTTTATGTTCTTAAACAGCAATGCTGTTTCCCTTATAACGGTTGATAATATCATCCGCGATCTTTCCTGGTATAGGCTCATATTTTAAAAATTGCATTGTAAAGGTCGCTCTTCCCTGGGTTCTTGAACGCAGGTCGGTCGCATATCCGAACATCTCTGAGAGAGGGACTTCTGATTTAATTATCCTCTTTTTATTCCTAAGGTTCACCGAGGATACCTTCCCCCTTCTGGTATTAAGATCGCCTATAACTTCTCCCATATATTCATCCGGTACTACTACCTCTACTTCCATCACAGGCTCCAGCAGTAGTGGGTTTGCCTTTTTCATAGCATCCCTGAAGGCTTTAGAAGCAGCTATCCTAAAAGCCATTTCTGAAGAATCGACTTCATGATAAGAGCCATCGATAAGTGTTGCTTTTATATCCACTACCGGATAGCCTGCTACCTCTCCAGTAGCCATAGCCTCTTCAATCCCTTCTTCTACAGATTTTATAAAATCCTTTGGTATAACTCCTCCTTTAGTCTTATCTTCAAATTCAAAACCCTTCCCGTAATCTTTCGGCTCGAATTTTAAGACGACATGACCGTACTGGCCTCTTCCACCACTCTGCCTTATATATTTCCCTTCTACCTGAGCCTCCTTAGTGATAGTCTCCCGGTAAGATACCTGAGGTCTTCCTACATTTGCAGCCACTCCAAATTCCCTCATCAATCTGTCAACTATTATCTCAAGATGCAGCTCTCCCATTCCAGAAATTATTGTCTGTCCTGTCTCAGGATCTGTGTTGACTTTAAAAGTAGGGTCCTCTCCCATAAGTGAACTAAGTGATTTTGCAAGCTTTTCCTGGTCATCTCTGGTTTTTGGTTCAATTGCAATTGAAAGTACCGGTTCCGGAAATGTTATGGATTCATATCTTATAGGATCCCTTACATCACATATTGTATCTCCGGTGTTTACATTCTTTAGCCCGACTATTGCCAGTATATCACCAGCAAATGACTCCTTAATCTCGACACGGCTGTTAGCATGCATCTCCAGCAGTTTCCCGATCCTGCTTTTTATTCCTGAGTTTGAATTGAGCACCTTATCTCCGCTCTCAAGCTTCCCTGAATATATTCTTAAATAACTCAGCCTTCCCACAAATGGATCAGACATTATTTTAAATATCAGGCCTGAGAATGGAGAGTTATCATCTGATTGTCTTCCGACTTCCTCACCAGTATCAGGATTTACCCCCGCTGGCGCTTTTACGTCCAGGGGTGAAGGTAAATAATCGATAACACCATCAAGCAGGGGCTGAACACCCTTATTCTTAAAAGCAGCTCCGCAAAAGACAGGAACTCCCTCAACATTAATCGTCATCTTCCTTATGGCAGATCTTATTTCCTCTTCGCTGATATTTTCGTTTTCAACATACCTGTTTAATATTTCGTCATTGTAATTTGCAATATTTTCAATAAGTTCCTGACGGCATTTTTCAGCAGTGGGCACCAGGTCTTCAGGAATATCCTCATATTCAAATCTGATTCCCATTTCATCCCTGTATATAATAGCTCTCATGCTTATAAGATCTATTATACCCTCAAACTTATCTTCTTTTCCCACGGGTATCTGTACTGGAAGAGGATTTGCGTTTAGCTTGCTCTTCATCATCTCCAGCACATAGAAAAAGTCGGCACCACTTCTATCCATCTTATTTATGAAAGCTATACGCGGAACATTGTATTTTACTGCCTGCCTCCATACTGTTTCTGACTGCGGTTCTACTCCTCCTACCGCACAGAATACTGCAATCATTCCGTCAAGGACCCTTAGCGCCCTCTCTACTTCTACTGTAAAATCCACATGGCCTGGTGTATCTATAATATTTATTTTATGATCCTTCCAGAAAGCAGTGGTTGCAGCAGAGGTTATGGTTATCCCTCTTTCCTGTTCCTGCACCATCCAGTCCATAACAGCAGCACCGTCATGGACTTCACCTATCTTATAGGTCTTTCCGGTGTAATATAAAATCCTCTCCGTAGTAGTAGTCTTACCGGCATCTATATGTGCTGTTATTCCAATATTCCTTGTATTTTTAAGTGATACCTGCCTGGCCATAAATGGTCACCTATATTCAATAATTATAACTAAATTACCATCTGTAATGTGCAAAAGCCTTATTGGCTTCAGCCATTTTATGTAAATCTTCCTTTTTCTTCACACTGTTTCCTGTATTGCTTGCTCCATCAAGAACTTCAAAAGCAAGCCTCTCCTTGAATGTCTTTTCTCTCCTTTTCCTGGCAAAGCCTACTATCCATCTTATAGCAAGTGTATTTGCCCTTTCAGAAGTGACTTCAACAGGAACCTGGTATGTAGCTCCTCCGACTCTTCTGGGTTTTACTTCCAGAATCGGTCTGACATTGTCCATACATTTATCAAGTATTTCCAGAGGATTTTCCTTTGTCCTCTCTTCCAGTATCTTCAGACTCCCGTATACTATGCTTTCGGCCTTGCTCTTTTTACCCCTTAGCAAAACCCTGTTTATTATCTGACCGACCAGTTTACTTTTATAAACCGGGTCCAGTATGGCCTCTTTTTTTACCGGCTTGCTTTTTCTTGACATTAAATCTCCTTAAAATATTATTTAGGTCTTTTAGCTCCATACCGGGATCTACTGGATCTCCTGTCTTCAACCCCTGCAGTATCAAGGGCCCCGCGTATGACCTTGTACCTTACGCCCGGGATATCCTTGACCCTTCCGCCTCTTACCAGAACAATTGAATGTTCCTGCAGGTTATGACCGATTCCCGGTATATATGCTGTAACTTCCTGGCCATTTGTCAGTCTGACTCTTGCTACCTTGCGCAATGCAGAATTAGGCTTTTTCGGAGTCGTAGTATATACTCTTATACATACACCACGCCTGATCGGATTCTCCTGAAGAGCAGGCGTCTTCTTCTTTTTAACTATCCTTTTTCTACCTTTTCTCACCAACTGGTTAATAGTGGGCATAAAAACACACCTTTATCATATTTTATTAATATATATTGAACAAAATCGAATAAAAGATAAATCCTATCTTTGAGACACGGAAAAAGAATTTATCACTTACAATATAAAATGTCAATAAAAAAGTGGTTAAATAACATTTATTTAACCACCTTTTTATTCTATATATTTATCTCCAGTTCACCTGAATCATCCTCGTCTGATTCCTGCAGTATCTCTATCTCGTCCCTTTCTTCCTCCTTATACCCCGGGTAAGTAAGAGTAACATCCCTGAACCTGTCCATTCCGGTTCCTGCAGGTATTGCTTTACCAATTATTACATTTTCCTTCAGACCGTGCAGCCTGTCTATCTTATTCTCCAGCGCAGCATCAGTCAGAACCCTTGTTGTCTCCTGAAACGAGGCGGCTGAAAGAAAACTATCTGTTGCAAGAGACGCTTTTGTTATGCCCATAAGGTTCTGGGTAGCTGTGGCCGTTTTTTTCATGTTTGAAATAAGCTCATTATTCACTTTATTGAACTGCAGTCTGTCAACAAGCTGACCCGGTAAAAACTCACTGTCGCCGGGCTCAATAATTGTCAATTTTTTCAACATCTGCCTTACAATAACCTCAATATGTTTATCATTAATATCAACACCCTGTGATTTATATACATTCTGCACTTCCTTCACAAGATACTGCTGGCAGTCCTTTATACCTTTCACCCTCAAAATATCATGGGGGTTTCTTGGTCCTTCTGTCAGCTGATCCCCGGCAATAACTTCTTCGCCGTCGTTTACAATTAGTTTTGCTCTGGTGGGTACCTGATACGACTTCTCCTGTTTACCATCTTTGCTCTTTATGGTCAGCATCCTGAATCTTGTATCTATATCCTGTATCTCTAACCTGCCCGAGATATCTGCTATACACGAGTGCTCCTTGGGCTTTCTGGCTTCGAAAAGTTCTACAACCCTTGGAAGACCACTGGTTATATCAATACCTTCGAAGGTCTTCTCATGTTTGTGGACATGGGTCTTTCTTTTAGCCGTCAATATAAGTTTTGCGAAAGTCTCGCCTTCATCAACATCTATACTCTTGTTAAGCTGAAGTATCTCACCTTTGGGGATTATCACATCGACTATATCGCCGTTTTCCATCTTTACCTGGAATAGCAGTTTGTGCGGTATATGCTCTATATTTATTTCCATAAACTCATCTTTCTTTTCATCTTCCTTAAAATCTGACTTTTTAAGCCCCAGATCTTTCAGAAGCTGCCTGCTGAATACAAGTTTTCCTGCTACCGGAGACTTTATCAATCTCTGGATAACAGTTGATGCTACCCCGCCTGTATGGAATGTACGCATGGTAAGCTGTGTCCCTGGTTCACCTATTGATTGGGCCGCAATGGTCCCCACCGCTTCGCCGATCTCGATCATTTTACCAGAAGCCAGATCCCTGCCGTAGCATTTCTGGCAGACACCCGACTCTGCTTCGCATGTCATTACCGACCGGACTTTGACCCTTTCTATATTAGAATGAATAAACTTCTGGAGATGCCTCTCAAAGATCTCTTCCCCTGCCTTTATTATAATTTTATTATTAACCTGATTCTTGACATCCTCTATGCATATCCTGCCTACAAGATTTGTATTGGGCTCTCCCTCCAGTGTCAGCACGTACAGGTATATTCCATCTTCAGTTCCGCAGTCTTCTATCGTAACCATTGTATCCTGCGCTACATCCACAAGTCTTCTTGTGAGATATCCTGAATCCGCTGTCCTCAGAGCAGTATCCGCAAGACCCTGTCTTGCTCCGTGAGTCGATATAAAATATTCAAGTATATTAAGTCCTTCTCTGAAATTTGACTTTATGGGACTGTCAATTATATCTCCTCTTGCGTTTGCAACAAGACCTCTCATGCCCGCAAGCTGCCTTAGCTGTTTTATATTACCTCTGGCACCTGATGTAGCCATCATATAAACCGGGTTAAACTTGTCAAAATTTTTCTCCATAGCATTTGCCACATCCTCATTGGCCTGCGACCATGTCTGAATCGTCCTCTGATGCCTTTCAAAATCCGTTATAAGCCCCTGTTTGAAATAGTCTTCTATAGCTTCTATCTTCTTCTCGACCTTACCCAGTATATTGTATTTTTCTCCCGGTATGCTTATATCATCAATACCTATTGTAAGACCGGATTTTGTCATATATTCAAAGCCTATAGCTTTTATAGAATCGAGTATATCTATTATCTGGGACTGGGGAAATTTACCGATACAGTCTACTATTATCGATATAAGCTCTTTTTTAGATACTTCCTTATTCACAAATCTATACTTTTCCGGAAGAGCCTGGTTAAATATGATCCTTCCTACAGTGGTCTTTATGACTCTGTCGCTAATCTTCACATTTATTGGGGAATGAAGTGTTACAAGGTCATAATTATATGCCTGTATTGCATCTTCGGGTGTATTGTAATATTTTTCTTCTCCACTTTCACCTTCTCTTTCCGAAGTCAGATAATATACTCCAAGTATGATATCCTGGGAGGGCACAACAATGGGTTTACCGCTTGCCGGTGAGAGTATATTATTAGCAGAGAGCATAAGTATCATTGCTTCAGCTTTTGCCTCCTCGGATAGCGGCACATGCACCGCCATCTGATCCCCATCAAAGTCAGCATTAAACGGAGGACAAACCATCGGATGTATCTGTATTGCCTTACCCTCTACCAGTATAGGCATAAAAGCCTGTATCCCAAGTCGGTGAAGTGTAGGCGCCCTGTTTAATAATACCGGATGATTCCTGATGACTTCCTCAAGTATATCCCATACTTCATTGCTTTCTCTTTCAACCATGGTCCTCGCGTTTTTTATATTCTGGGCATAGCCTCCATCTACCAGCTTTTTCATGACAAATGGTTTAAAAAGTTCAAGAGCCATCTTTTTTGGCAATCCGCATTGACCAAGTTTTAGATATGGGTTTACAACTATTACAGATCTACCAGAGTAATCAACTCTTTTACCCAGAAGATTCTGCCTGAATCTTCCCTGTTTCCCTTTAAGCATGTCGCTCAAAGATTTCAGGGGACGGTTTCCCGCACCTACTACTGCACGCCCTCTTCTTCCATTATCAAAAAGGGCATCAACAGCTTCCTGGAGCATCCTCTTCTCATTATTTATTATTATTTCCGGAGCATCCAGCTCAAGAAGTTTTTTCAACCGGTTATTCCTGTTTATAACTCTTCTATAAAGATCATTGAGGTCCGAAGTGGCAAACCGACCGCCATCTAGCTGGACCATGGGCCTTAAATCCGGCGGTATTACAGGAAGTACTTCAAGTATCATATATTCTGGCTTATTACTTGAATTTATAAAGGATGATATTATCTTAAGCCTTTTGATGCTCTTGCTCCTCTTCTGGCCTTTGGACTTCTTTATGACCGCCTTAAGTATTTCAGCTTCCTTTTCACAATCAATATCCTTGAGCAGCTCTTTTATTGCCTCTGCTCCCATTCCTCCCTTGAAATAGCTCCCGAACATTGAGTTCATTTTCTTAAAAAGAGCCTCGTCTGAGACAAGCATTTTTTCTTCTATATTGGAAAAGAAAGTAATAGACCTTTTTATAAGATCGACTTCTTCAAGATAGATCTCCTCCTCTTCTTCCAGCATCTTCTCAGTTTCCTTGATGATCTTTATTCTTTCGGATCTTCTTTCCTCAAAAGCAGAAATGACTGCATCATCATTTTCATCACTATTATCATTTTCATCATCGCTGTCATCTTCTTCTGCTATATAATCTTCACTATCTTCAATATCCCCACTATCATCATCAAGGTCATCTTTTTCTTCCATAACCAGGTCCTGTTCATCTATTTCTTCTTTTGCCTCTATAATCTCGTCCTTGCTTGCTTTTATATCTTCGATCCTCAGTTCATGAAGCTCTTTTGCCTTATCCAGTGCTTCTTTTTCAATGTTCTGTATTTTATCATCTTCAGCTTTGACCTTATCCCGGTCAACAGAGGTAATTATATATGAATCAAAATATAATACCTTTTCTAGATCCTTGGGACTTATGTCCAGTATATAACCCATCCTGGAGGGTACTCCTTTAAAAAACCATATGTGCGATACAGGACTGGCAAGTTCTATATGCCCCATTCTTTCCCTTCTAACACTTGCACGCGTAACTTCCACTCCGCATCTTTCACATATTATCCCCTTAAACCTTACTCTCTTATATTTACCGCAATAGCATTCCCAGTCTTTTGTGGGTCCAAAAATCCTCTCGCAGAAAAGTCCGTCCTTTTCCGGTTTCAGAGTCCTGTAATTTATTGTCTCAGGTTTCTTTACCTCACCCCTGGACCAGGATCTGATCTTTTCCGTTGATGCAAGACCTATCCTTATTGCATCAAAATTACTGACATCTAAATTAATTACCATTTAATAAAGCCTTTCAAAATATAAAATTTATTTTTTTGTCTTAATCCCATCTTTTTCATTCTTATTTTTTACCGATTCTATCTGCTTTTTCAATTCCTTTTCCTCGTCAGTTAGCTCAGGCTCAGATTTTTCCTCATCTTTTTCTTCAACTCTGGAAACAG
>CAYROY010000128.1:0-3758 GCA_964426155.1 uncultured Actinomycetota bacterium | reverse complement strand
AGACAGATTTTCAGAAAGACTGAAAAAAAACCCTGGACTTGCAATCCTATCACTGATAGCTTTTATTTTCATGATACTTTTCGTATCATATGCGATTCTCTATCATCAGAAAGAGAAGCCTTCCCCGGTAGTTATTCAGGTACCTCCGCTAAAAAGTGCCTCAATTGATACTGCAGGCCAAATACTGTCGCTTCTGGGTCTTAAGATAGACATATCAGGTGAAGAAAAAAGCTCCGAGATCCCGGAGGACCATATTATAGAACAGTCTCCAGCGCCGTACAGCAGCATAGCTGAAGGAGGAACAGTAAAAGTAATCATAAGCAGCGGGGAAGATATAACTGCAATTGATATACCGGATCTAACCGGCCTGGAAGTTGAAAAAGCAAAGGGTATACTGGCCGAAATGGGTCTTAAAGCAGGTACCATCTTCTATGTTTCTTCGGAGGAATTTGAAGAGAATACGGTGATTAGCCAGGATCCCCCGAAGGGAAGCAGCGCAGTACAGGAAGAAGCAATAGACCTTGAGGTCAGCAGTGGTCCCGAAACAATAATCGTGCCCAATATTATAGGCCTTGATTTTGCCTATGCTTCAAGATACCTTGAATCCCTCGGTATAAATATAACAACAGGCATGGCGCCGATAAATGAAAAGGCCGGACGGGCCGGTATAGTCGTATCAGCAGAGCCGGCGCCCGGTACTCCAGTAAAAAAAGATACGGTGGTAAAAATACTGGTGTCCGTTGCCGGACCTTTAAACGAGATACCCTCTCTCGAAGATATGGATGTACAGCAGGCTGGAGCTCTGCTTGATTCCCTGGGGATCATATATGAAGAATTATATATCGAGCCTGATTATTCCTTCCAAAAAGATGAAGTCCTTGGCCAATGGCCACAAAAAGGCTCATATCTTCCAGAAAGTATTCCGGTGATAATATATATCGGAAAATGAGCTTTAGGTGTCTCTATAATGAGGTGATCAAATACAGTACATTTCTAGCCGTAAGTAAAAAATCCTATGCTTTCAAATTTTTCAGCCCTCTTAAGCCTCAACTGTTCAGGCGGATACTTCCCGAGCCTTCCAATTGCATCGTTTATGTATTTTTTAACTATTTTTATCATTCTTTCGGGTTCTTTCTGGCCCCCTCCCATCGGTTCGTGGATAACCTTTTCTATTACTTTCAATCTTAAGAGATCCTTTGAAGTGATTTTAAGGGCTCTTGCTGCAAGCTTTTTACCCGTGGCGTCCTTCCAGAGTATTGCCGAACAAGCTTCAGGTGAAATGACCGAATAGGTGGAATTTTCAAGCATGGCTACCTCATCCCCGATAGCAAGAGCAAGCGCTCCTCCACTTCCGCCTTCCCCTATAAGGACCGCTATTACAGGGACATTGAGCTCGAACATCTGTCTTATGCTGCCTGATATGGCAGCTGACTGTCCGTTATCTTCCGCTTCCAGCCCTGCATATGCTCCGGGTGTGTCAATAAAGGTTATTACAGGAAAGCCGAACTTATCGGCAAGCCTCATGGTCCTGCAGGATTTCCTGTACCCCTGTGGTGTGCTCATCCCAAAATTATGCTTTATCCTCTCATTTGTATTTTTCCCTTTATCATGGCCTACTACCGCAACTGTCCTGCCTCCTATTTTGCCAAGACCTGCTATAATAGAACTGTCATCACCTGACAGCCTGTCCCCGGAAAACTCCATAAAATCTGTAAATATCCCTTTTATATAATCCCTGCACTGGGGTCTTTCATCACTTCTTGATAACTCTACCTTCTTCCATACCCTATTTGACTCCCGCGTGGCCCTGTTGAATTTCTCTATCTTTTTATTAAACTGGCCGACAGCATCTTTAAAGTGTATGCCGCTAAAAAACTTAAGCTTTTTTAATTTATCAATCTTGGCAAAAGAACTTATGAGCTCCTTTAAATATATTTTTGATACCTTCTTTATGTTTTTTAAATCCATATCAACCTCTTATAAGCCTTATCAACCTGGCAAGTGTCTCTTTCATATCTGATCTTTTTACAATCATATCCACCTGTCCGTTTGCAAGGTTTCTTTCAGAAAGTCCAAAATCATCGGGTATATCTTTTTTCATGGTCTGTCTTACAACCCTGGGGCCCGCAAAGCAGAACAGTGCTCCCGGTTCTGCAATTATTATATCTGCAATCGTAGAAAAACTTGCACTCACCCCGCCTGTGGTAGGGTTGGTTATTACCGAGATATATGGGATATTGCGGGCCATAACCCTGCCGATGCTGGATACTGTCTTTGCCATCTGCATCAGCGAGATTATTCCTTCCTGCATCCTGGCGCCTCCGGAAGAAGAAAATATTATCAGGGGAATACTCTTCTCTATGCTTCTGTTGCAAAGGTTCTTTATTTTTTCCCCCACCACGCTGCCCATACTTCCTCCCATAAAACCAAAATCCATTATGCCTATTGCTGCGCCATAACCATCAATTCTGGATTCTCCGGTAATAATAGCCTCATTTAGTCCTGTCTTTTCACTGGCTTCCGCCAGCCTCTGATTGTACCTCTTTAGATCCTGGAACTTCAAAAAATCAATAGACCTCATATTACTGTCCATTTCCTCAAAGCTGTCTTCATCCACGGTTATATCCAGTCTTCTCCTGCATCCTATATATACGTGATGGCCGCAGTAAGGGCAGACATTAAAGTTTTTTATGAAAACTTCCTGCCCTATATCCTTTCCGCATGCTTCACATTTATATTTTTTTGATTTATCCACCATATTTTTTAAACCCCAGCGTTACGTTATGTCCGCCGAAGCCCATCGAATTTGAAATTGCCACATTTATCTCCCTGCCCTTTTTTACCAGAGCTGTATAATCAAGATCGCACGCCCTGTCTGGTTCGTAAAGATTTATAGTCGGCGGTATCATGTCATTTTTTAATGCCAGTATGCTTATGACAGCCTCAATGGCTCCCGATGCCCCCAGACAATGCCCTGTCATAGATTTAGTAGAACTCACATTTAGCCTGTAAGCATGCCTGCCGAAACACAGCTTTATGGCAGCAGTCTCTATGATATCATTTAAGGGAGTCCCGGTCCCATGGGCATTTATATAATCCACATCTTCCTTTGCAATATTTCCTTCCTCCAGACATATAGACATGCATCTGGCCACATTTGTTCCTGATTCTTCCAGGGCAGTTATGTGGAATGCCTCTCCCGACATGCCGTATCCGAACATTTCTCCGTATATCCCTGCACCCCTTGAAAGGGCATGTTCAAGTTCTTCCAGTATCAATACCCCTGCGCCTTCCCCCATGACAAATCCGTCCCTGTCCCTGTCAAATGGTCTGGAAGCACCAGCCGGATCTTCATTTCTGCCAGACATTGCATTCATGTTAGAAAAGCCTGACATGCCCATGGGTGTTACAGCAGCTTCGCTGCCGCCGGCTATCATCACCTCTGCAAGGCCCCTCTTTATTACCTCAAAGGCATCGCCGATGGCATTCGAACCTGCCGCACACGCTGTAGTAGTTGCAGAAACAGGGCCTTTTGCCCCGCTGGCTATTGACACATGGGCTGCGGCCATATTGGGTATCATCATGGGTATGAGAAAAGGACTGACCCTGTCGCCTCCCCTCTCGAGCAATATGGTGTGCTGTTTCTCAAACGTTTCTATTCCGCCGACTCCGCTGCCTATCATCACCCCTATTCTGTGGGCATTTCTTTCATCTATGACCAGCCCGCTGTCCGAAACTGCATCCATTGATGCCTTTAC
>CAYROY010000127.1:0-9038 GCA_964426155.1 uncultured Actinomycetota bacterium | reverse complement strand
TACGGGAAAATAATTTAAAGAAAATAAAGGATAAAGATTATAAGGATGAAGAAATATCGGGATTGACCGGTATTGCAAAGATTGTAAAAAATGCAGTCGAGATGATATGTCTGGGCGAGAAGGTTAATGTAAGTACAGATGTGGAATGTAATAAAATATCTGTACATGGGGACGACCTGGGGATAGCAATAGGACGCAATGGAAAGAATATGACAGAACTTGAATATCTTATAAATCTTATAGGCAGGAGAAAGAATTTAATCGATAGAAAGGTAACAATTGATATCAAGGATTATAGGAAGAACAGGATAGAAAAAATAACAAGAACAGCGACAAAAATGGCAAGGAAAGCAATAAGAGAGGGAAGAAAAATAGCACTAAAACCGATGTGTTCCTATGAACGGAAGATCATACATGACGCTCTTTCGAAATTCAAGGATGTAAAAACAAAAAGCAGGGACGAAGAACCCTATAGAAGAATTATAATATATCCTTTAAAAGGGGTAAAATAGAAAAATAAATAGGGGCAATGAGTTAAATAAATGGCACTTCGGTGCCATTTTTTTATTTGCAATATATAAAAATTATCAAATATAATAAGGTTCTCATAATTAAGAAGGATAAAAATGATAAACAGCCTAAAGGACACCATAGCTGCAATAAGTACTAAACCTGGAGAAGCTGCTATAGGAATAGTAAAGATCAGCGGGAGCAAATCTCTTGATATAGCCGACAGGATATTCAGGGCGAATAATAAAAAGAAGATTAAGGATCAGAAAACTTTCACAATGGTTTACGGCAGAATAGAGGACGGTAAAAAAAACTGCATAGACGAGGCATTAGTGTCAGTTATGAAAGCTCCGCATTCATATACAAAAGAGGATGTTGTTGAGATAAACTGCCATGGAGGCATAGCAGCAACGATGAAAGTTCTGGAATTAGCAATTGAAGCAGGTGCAAGAATATCGGAACCGGGGGAATTTACAAAAAGGGCTTTTCTAAACGGGAGAATAGATCTATCTCAGGCAGAAGCTGTTATGGATATAGTAAATTCAAAAACAGAACAGAGTCTGAGGATAGCTGCTAATAATCTTAAAGGTAATATAAAAAAAGTGATAGAAAAGATGAAGGAAGGGATACTGGAAGTTCTTTCGCAGCTGGAAGCGTCGGTAGATTTTATTGAAGAGGATCTCAATATAACACCGATGGAGATGCTGATAAAAAAAATAAACGATATTAAAAGGGAGACAAAAAAACTTCTGGAAGATGCAGAAAAAGGAAATATTATAAGGAACGGTATAAAAGCGGCAATAGTAGGGAAACCAAATGTAGGAAAATCCAGTATTTTAAATCTACTTTCGAAAAAAGAAAAAGCGATAGTGACGGAGATCCCAGGTACCACAAGAGACGCGATTGAGGAAATATTATATATGGGGGGCATCCCTCTTATACTGGTAGATACTGCAGGGATAAGGAATACAAAGAATAAAATAGAAAAGATAGGCGTAGAAAAGAGTATTAAGCATATAGAAGAAGCGGAACTGGTAATAATGGTGCTTGATGGAAGCAGGGAATTTGAAAAAATAGACAAAGAAATAATAAAAAAGATAGAGGAGAAAAAAGTAATATGCTGTATCAATAAAAAAGATATAAAGCAGAATATAAACATAGATAATATAAAAGAGCACTTCCCGGTAGAAAATATAATTAAAATATCGGCACTTAGAAGACAGGGAATTGAAAGATTGGAAAAGATAATAAAAAAGATCGTGATGGATGGAGAAACAGACCTGAATGAAGCAATAATAATAAATACAAGGCATAAGGATATTATAAAAAAAGTAAACAGTCTATTAAAAAAAGCTGAAATTGCGATGAAAAAAGGATTTTCAGAAGAATTTCCATCAGCAGATCTAAAAATAGCATATAATTTACTTGGAGAGATTACGGGAGATGCAAAAAACGACGATGTTTTAAATAGAATATTTAAAAATTTCTGTGTAGGAAAATGATGGATTGTCAAAAAACAATATTGTTGGAAAAAATGGCGTAAATGTTTCACGTGAAACAATATAATGGGATTATATGGATGAAATATATAAATATGAAGTGGTGGTAATAGGAGGAGGTTTTGCGGGAAGCCAGGCAGCTATGTCCTCTGCGGTAAATGGTGCCAAAACTCTTATGATATCAATAAATCTGGACAGTGTATCAGTTATGCCGTTTGGCAATATTATAGGAAGTGATAAAAGTAAGCATATAATAAAAAAGATGGAAAAATTTAAAAGCGTGATTCCAAAAGTAATCAGTGATAAGAGTTTGATTGAGATTAAAGAGACAACTGGTATAGACAGAAATATAATCGGAGGAAGAATAATAGATAAAAAAAGATATTCACTTAAGATTAAAGAGCTGCTGGAAAAAACTGATGGTCTTGATACGAGGCAGGGTCTTGTTGTCGATATTATAAAAGAATCCGATGGTTACAGGGTTATTACAAGCGATAACGTGAAATATAGC
The DNA here is from genome assembly GCA_964426155.1 of uncultured Actinomycetota bacterium. Taxonomy (GTDB): domain Bacteria; phylum Actinomycetota; class Humimicrobiia; order Humimicrobiales; family Humimicrobiaceae; genus M55B120. The sequence continues at coordinate 6,518 of CAYROY010000127.1, read as the reverse complement.
ACAAAAGTTGTGATTTTATGTACGGGTACCTTTTTAAACTCCGAGATATTCTGGGGAAAAAACAGGATAGATGCCGGAAGGATTGGAGAGATAAGATCTTTGAGATTGTACAAGAATATGAAAAATAAAGATTTCAAGTTCAGAAAAAAATGTATATATACAGCTCCGGAGATTGACAGAAAGACTATAAACACAAAAAGTAGTAATATTATAGAGATAAAAAATCATGGGTCCGTGTATTATATATCATTTGATGAGGGAGATTCTTTTAAACCTGGAGATTTAATAAAAAGTAAAAACCTTGTTTTACTACCAGCAGGGGCAGATACAGGAGAGATGTATGTATATGGTTTTGAAAACGGCTTTTCAGAAGAATCTCAAATAAGGATTTTAAGGAATTATGGAGGACTTGGTAGAGTAGAAATTACTAAACCAGGGTATGGTATAAGATATTGGGTGTTATCCAGCCCAAAGGCAAGCAGGACTCATGAGTGCGAAAAATTTAAGGGAATGTTTTTTGCAGGAAGAATAAATGGTACAAATACATATGAACATTCACTTATCCAGGGAATGGTTGCAGGAATAAATGCAAGCAGGAGGACAAAAGGTCTTGAGCCCGGGGAAATATATTGAATTACTGGTGTTATTTGAATCAAAAAATGTATAATTGTTTCACGTGAAACATTATGGATATATTAAAAGAAAGAAGCAGTATGTATGATCTGATAGTTGTTGGTGGCGGCCATGGTGGTTGTGAAGCAGCTCTTGCTGCTGCTAGAATGGGCCTGTATACACTGCTAATAACTATTAATATTGATAGGATTGCTCTTATGCCATGTAATCCCGCAATAGGGGGGCTGGGTAAAAGCCAGCTTGTCAGAGAGATAGACGCTATGGGGGGTCAGATGGCAAAGACAGCGGATAGGACAATACTCCAGATAAAGATATTAAATAAAAGTAAAGGACCAGCAGTTCAGGCATTAAGAGCACAGATTGATAAAAAAGAGTATGAAATAGAGATGAAAAAGGTCCTGGAAGAAACGGAAGGACTTGAGTTAAGGCAGGGTATTGTAGATAAAATTTTAATAAAAAACGGAAAAGCTGCAGGAGTCAGAATAGAAAGCGGACCAACTTTTTTCTCGAAATCAGTAGTGGTGACGGCAGGGACATTCTTAAGGGGAAGAATAGTAATCGGTAAAAAAGATTATAGGGCGGGAAGAATGGGAGAATATCCCGCCATGAACCTTACCGATAATCTCAGAGAAATAGGGTTTGAAATAGACAGATTTCAGACAGCAACTCCACCAAGGATAGACAAGAGGACTATAGATTTTTCAAGAACCAGGATACAACAAGGAGATAGAGAACCTTTAAGCTTTTCTTTCTGGGATGAAGAAATAATAAACAATGATGTACCGTGTTATCTTACATACACAAACAGAAAAACACATAAAGTTATCAGCAGCAATATAGAAGAGTCCCCTATAAAAAGCGGCATGGTGGAAACACATGGACCGAGGCACTGCCCCTCAATAGATAGAAAAGTTATAAATTTCCCTGAAAAATCAAGACACCCTGTATTTATAGAACCCGAAGGAGCAAATACAAGCGAGATGTACCTGCAGGGTCTTACTACCAGTATGCCGGCAGAGATACAACAGGAAATAGTTAATACAGTAGAAGGCCTTGAAAATGCAAGGATTATAAGGCCAGGGTATGCTGTTGAGTATGATTATGTTATTCCTAATCAGTTTAAATTGACTCTTGAATCAAAAAGAGTACCAAATTTATATTTTGCAGGTCAGATACTTGGGACTTCAGGTTATGAAGAAGCTGCCGCTCAGGGTTTTATAGCAGGAGTCAATGCCGCCCTGAAAATAAAGAAATGCAGACCTCTTATACTGACAAGGGATAGCAGTTATATAGGAGTTTTAATAGACGATCTCCTTACAAAGGAACTTACAGAGCCGTACAGGATGTATACTTCAAGAGCTGAATATAGATTGATATTAAGATCAGATAATGCAGATATAAGGATGGTTGTTTACGGCAAAAGATTAGGGCTTATAACAGAACAGGAATACGGAAAGGTTATAAAGAAGAGTGAAAGGGTCAGTAAACTTATTTCAAGGCTGAAGAGTATCAGAGTCAACCCATCTGAAGAGAACAATAAAAAACTTATGCTTCTAAAAACACCCGGGATAATTACTTCAACAAATGTTTACAATCTATTGAAAAGACCCGAGACCTCTGCCAGTGATTTAATCGAAGCATTTGACAGAAATAATTGTTCTTATGATAAAAAAGTAATCGAGCAGGCTGAAATAAGTATAAAATATAAAGGATATATTAATAGGCAGTTTTCGGAAGTAAAGAAACTTTCCAGCCTGGAAAAATTTAATCTTCCGGACTGGCTGGACTATTATTCAATAAAAGGTCTTACATATGAAGCAAGGGAAAAATTAAGCAGGGTACGTCCAAATACTATGGGTCAGGCATCAAGGATAGCTGGCATATCCCCTGCAGATATTTCTGTTCTTATGATGGTTATTAAACAGAGGGCATTACAGAGAGTTGGAAGTGGATAGCAGAAAATTATTGAAAGAGTCACTCAGGGATATGAGCATAAGAGTAAACCTGGAGCAGATTGATAAGCTGGCTGAATTCAATGAGCTGGTTTATGAGAAGAACAAATATATTAATCTTATCGGAAGGACAGGAAAAGAAGATATTATAAAAAGACATATTCTTGATTCTGCTTCACTGTTATCCAGTTCAGATATTCTTTTCCGTGATGTGGATAAAGATAATTTTAAGATAATTGATATAGGCACCGGAGGAGGATTTCCGGGTATACCGCTGGCTATACTTCTTAATAGGTCAAAAATTTTTCTTATCGAAAAGTCAGAGAAAAAGGTAGATTTTCTTTTGTTTGCAATAGAAAAGTTATCTCTTAAAAATGTAAGCATTTTTAAGGGGAGAGCTGAAGAGATTGCCAGGCTTGAAGAATTCAGGGAAAATTTTGAATGTGTTGTCGCAAGAGCAGTTGCAAAATTCAATATTCTTTTAGAACTTTCCATTCCATTTTGCAGTATAAATGGTAAAATTATACTCTATAAGAGCAAAAAGGTATCCCGTGATATTGAAGCCGGATATGATGCAATAGAAGTACTTGGAGGAACAATAGATAAATTGATAGATGTGAATGTTAAAGGACTGGAAGAATACAGGGCATTACTTGTATTGAAGAAAGTAAGAAAAACACCCGAAAAGTACCCGAGAAAATTTGCACAAATAAAGAAATACCCATTATTATTAAAGTACAAATGATTTATTACATAATTAAATAAATACAAGAGGCAATAATGGAAATAGCAGGGGTAACTTCTTCCGAAGAAAACAGTAACCGGGAAATAAAACATGGAAGGGTAATTGCTATAACAAATCAAAAAGGCGGTGTTGGCAAAAGCACAACCGCTGTTAATTTATCTGCTTATATGAGCTCTTACGGATACCGGACACTGCTTGTAGACCTTGACCCGCAGAGCAACTCAACAAGCGGCATGGGGATAAGTTCTAAAGATATAGAGAATTCTATATATGAAGTTATTATTAATGATCTAGATCCACACGAAGCAATAATGAAAACAAGATATGAGAATCTTTATATACTTCCGTCTTCGATTCAGCTTGCTGGTGCAGAAGTAGAGCTTGTACCCGGTCTAAAACGTGAATACCGCCTTATGGCGGCAGTAAAAAAGATTGAGGATGAATATGATTTTATAATAATAGACTGTCCGCCTGCCCTGGGGTTATTGACAATAAATGCACTTACTTCAGCGAGAGAAGTAATAATACCTATTCAGTGTGAATATTATGCCCTTGAGGGACTCGGTCAACTTCTTAATACTATAGAGCTGGTTAAGAAAAACCTTAATGAAAAACTGGAAATAAGCGGTGTCATAATGACAATGTATGATTCAAGGACAAAACTGGGAGAGCAGGTTATTAATGAGGTAAAGAACTTTTTTGAAAACAAGGTCTATAGAACTATAATACCGAGGAATATAAGACTTGGAGAAGCACCCAGCTATGGAAAACCGATAATAGACTATGACCCGGGATGTAAAGGGGCGGAAGCGTATAATAATTTTACAAAGGAAGTGGTAGGCAATGGTTAGGAGAGGTTTGGGAAGAGGCCTGGATGCTCTGATTCCCGGTATCGACAGGGACCGGGAAGCAGAAGGAGGAAAAGACAGGGAAAGAGTAATAGAACTAAAACTGGATGTAATAGTACCCAACAGGAATCAGCCAAGATCAAATTTTAAGGATGATACACTTGATGAACTTGCTGAATCAATAAAGGAGTTTGGGTTGCTCCAGCCCATAATAGTAAGAAAGATAGATAACGAGGACAGGTATGAGATAATTGCAGGGGAGCGGAGATATAGGGCAATCAGCAAAACAGGTCTTGGTACCATACCTGCTATTGTAGTGGATAATGTAGATGATACATCAGCGCTTGAGATGGCGCTGATTGAAAATATTCAAAGGGACAACCTCGGGCCAATGGAGCAGGCATACTGCTATAAGCAGCTGTTAGAAGAATTAAATATAACCCACCAGGAATTATCAAAACGGATAGGTAAGAGCAGGGCCGCGATAACAAATTCATTAAGACTTCTCTCACTTCCGCTTGAAATACAAAAACTTCTAGATGACAGTTATATAAGTGAAGGTCATGCGAGAGCATTGCTGGGAATAGATACTATGGAGGAGCAGATAAAGGCAGCCAAAAAAATTGCAGAAAAAGGTCTGAGTGTAAGAGAAGCAGAAAAATTTGTGGAGAGGAAAAATAAATCATACGCTTCTTCTGTCCGAAAGGAAACCCTGCAGTTTAGCAAGATACCTGATATCTCAGACAGGCTTTCTGATTACCTGGTTTCACCTGTAAGCATAAAAATGGGGAAAAATAAAGGAAGAATAAGTATTGAATTCAAGTCAACAGGAGAGCTGGAAAGGATAGTGCAAAAAATAATTGGATAGAAAACCTCCCTGGCTCAAAAAAAAGATCAGTCTTAATAATTCGAATATATCAATTGTAAAAAATCTTATAGAGTCAGGGCATCTGCATACTGTATGCCAGAGCGCAAAATGTCCAAATATTTTTGAATGTTTCAGCAGAAAGACTGCTACATTCATGCTAATGGGGGATATATGCACCAGAAACTGTGCATTCTGTGGAATAGAAAGTGGCAGGCCCGGACCGCTGGATAGATCTGAACCTGATAAAATCGCAAGAGCTGTAAGAGAGATGGGGCTGCGTTATGCAGTAATAACTTCTGTTACGAGAGACGATCTTGCCGATGGGGGGGCATCTCACTTCTATGATACTGTCAGGAGAATAAAAGAATTAAATCCGGGGGTGAGGGTAGAATGTCTTATACCGGATTTCAGGGGGGACAAAGAAAGCCTTGAAAAAGTAATATCATCTGGACTGGATGTATTAAATCATAATATTGAAACCATAGAAGACAATTATTCATTTGTGAGAAAAGGTGCAGAATATAACAGATCTTTGAAAGTACTGGATGCTACCAAGAATATAAAGGCCGGGATGATGACAAAATCAGGTTTCATGGTAGGACTGGGTGAGAACATGGATCAGATAGTAAAAATTATGGAAGACCTGATAAAAAACAGGGTTGATATATTGACTGTGGGGCAGTACCTGCAACCCTCACCGGAAAATATCAGAGTTTCAAAATACTATAGGCCGGAGGAATTTGACAGGATAAAAGAAACGGCACTGGATATGGGTTTTCTATCTGTCGAGTCCGGGCCTTTTGTCCGGTCATCTTACCGCGCAGAAGATGTTCTTGACAGAGCTTTAATGCAAATACAAACAAATTTATAGACCGGTTCCTGCCATGAAGGGCACATACTGCCTCCTGATCAGATGTTATAAAGATTTTGAAAAATCTATAGGAAAACTGGGCATGATAAGATTTGCCCGGGGCTACTATTTATATATAGGTTCAGGGCTTAACAATATGGAAAAAAGGTTATCAAGGCATCTGTTAAGGAAGAAAAATAAATTCTGGCACATAGATTACCTTACCTGTGACAGTAATATTTTTATAGAAAAAATATATGTTATTGAAAATCCGGTAAGACTTGAATGCGTAAAGGCTAAAGAATTTTCAGAGGCGCTGGATTATGTACCAGGATTTGGTTCTTCTGACTGCCGGTGCAGAAGCCACCTGTTTTATTCAGGAGAGAACAAAGATATGTTATATCTGGAAAATCAAGTTGTTTTAAAATCAGGTTTCAGACCTTATAAAAGACTTATGTAGAGCGTCAAAGTGTTATCAATTTTAGAGGCGACGCAAAAGGATCAATTAGAATGCGTAAAAATTTTTAGTCTGCAGTTAAACCACCAGACTTCAGTCTGGTGATGGATAGGCTGTCCAGACGTAGTATAATGGGTATAAATGAGATTTAGAAAAAGTACCCAT
>CAYROY010000126.1:0-2621 GCA_964426155.1 uncultured Actinomycetota bacterium | reverse complement strand
AATTATGTCCAGAAGTCTAAAAGACGGTGAGATAGATAAATTAAAATCCAGGGCTGACATATATAATATAATATCTGATTATGTAAAACTCAAAAAGTCAGGTAAGAACTACTCGGGTTTATGCCCTTTTCATAAAGAGAAAACGCCATCATTTTCAGTTGATCCGTCAAAGCAGCTCTATCATTGTTTTGGCTGCGGTGAAGGTGGAGATGTAATAAACTTTATTGAAAAAATCGAAAATATGGATTTCATTGAGGCGGTTGAATTCATTGCAAAGAAAGTCGGGTATGAACTCAAATACAAAACGGGCGGTGAATCAAATCAGTCAGGGAATTTTAAAAAAAGACTCTATGATATAAATGAGCTGGCAAAGAAATACTTCCAGTTTATACTTACTAAAAGCAGGGCCGGCATGAAACCTTTGAATTACTTAAAAGAGAGGGGTTTTAGTGATAATACATTAGTAGAATTTGAAATAGGCTACAGCATGGACCTGTGGAATAATTTTACTGATTTTATACAGAAAAGAGGGTTTACCACAAAGGAAATAATAGACAGCGGCCTGGCTGTAGAAAGTACTGGAAAGCCCGGGACCATTTATGACCGTTTCAGAGGAAGGATTATGTTTCCAATACAGGATATTGTGGGAAAAACTATCGGTTTTGGAGGCAGGATAATCAATGGAAAAAATAAATACAAAAGCCAGGGTGCAAAATATATCAATACTCCCGAGACAAGATTGTATTCAAAGAGTAATAATATATACAATATACACAGGGCTAAAAACTATATCGTCAAAAGCGACGAAGTGCTGATTGTTGAAGGATATACAGATGTAATAGGTTTATTTCAGGCAGGGATAGGTAATGTTGTTGCAAGCATGGGAACAGCTCTTACTTCTGAACAAATAAATATAATCAGCAGGTTTACGAAAAATATAGTGCTGGTATTTGACAGTGATGAGGCTGGTATTAATGCATCACTCAGGGGGGTAGAAAAACTAAAAGAGTATAATGAAAAAATTGACCTCTATTTCGAAAATAACCTGAATATAAAGGTTGCTGTGCTTGAGAAGGGTTATGATCCTGCAGATTTTATTATGAAAAAAGGCAGGGAAGCATTTATCGAAAGGATTAATAAATCAAAGAATATAATAGATTTTACAATTGATCTTATAATATCAAAACATGATATAGAAAACCTCTCCGGTAAAATGCGCGCAAGTGACAATCTTTTGGATTTTATCTCAACATTTTCTTCATCCATGATTCAGGAAGAGTGTATAAAAAAAATATCATGGAAATTAGATCTGCGGGAAAACCTTTTAATGGAGGGTCTGCAGAAGAAAATAAGCAAAGATTATATATCAAAAAGCTATACCGGAGAAATAAACAGGGATCATGCTTATGAGAAAAATGAAAACATGCTGCCGGTCAAAAAAATTGAAATAGATGCGCTTAAATTGATTATTAAAGGCGCCGGGAAGCTGACCGGAGATTTCATTGAACTTGGACCCGAGTACTTCCATTTTGAAGAAACAAGAAAGCTTTATACGATTCTGAGACAGGAGTTCAGGAAAGCCGGCAGCGAAAATAGAAAGCTAAACTTTCCTATTGAATTGTCGTCTGCTGTTTTAGAAAATGAAGAAGTAAAAAAATTGTATAACCACATAATGTTTAGTGAGATCTATTTCAGCGTCAGTGAATTGGACAGACTGGGTAAGGAAATCCTTAATAATTTAAAAAGATTCCACCTATCTGAAGAAATAGAATGCATAAGAAAAAAAATGCTCGAGTATGAGAATGCAAAAAAAAATTCAGATGGTGAAGAAACAGATAAAAACGAAAGTAAATACGACAGTCTTTATCAGCGTCTTATTGAACTGGAGCAGAAAAAACAGAATCTGGGTATAATAAATATATAGAACTTGAATATTATTATAAATTAGATAAAATATGTCTTCTAAAAATACTCCATAATCCTTAAGTTTTTTCGAGGTGGCAGAATATGAAAAGAGGATCTGAGTTTAAACTTGAAGAAGTAAAGGCCCTTATAACCAAGGGAAAAGCAGATGGAATACTTACTACGGAAGAGATCACAGAAACTCTATCAGAAATAGATCTGAGCAAAGAACAGATAGATAATATATACGATGTCTTTGAGAATCTTGGAATAGAAATAATAGACGAGGACGCTGATAATATTGATATTATACAGACGAAGAAGATAGAAAAAGATTTTATAAAAAGAAAACTTGACCTCTCCATAAAATCTCCTACAAATGATCCTGTAAGGATGTACCTGAAGGAAATAGGTAAAGTAAGGCTTCTTACTGCTTATGAAGAAGTTCAGCTGGCAAGAAGAATAGAAGCAGGAGACCATGAAGCAAAACGGGCCCTCGTAGAAGCAAACTTAAGGCTGGTTGTGAGTATAGCTAAAAAATATGTCGGAAGGGGTATGCTTTTTCTTGATTTGATCCAGGAAGGCAATCTGGGCCTGATAAGGGCGGTGGAAAAATTTGATTACAGGAAAGGATATAAGTTTTCTACATATGCAACCTGGTGGATAAGGCAGGCTATAACAAGGGCAATTGCAGATCAGGCAAGGACAATAAGGATACC
>CAYROY010000125.1:0-6454 GCA_964426155.1 uncultured Actinomycetota bacterium | reverse complement strand
CTTCTATAGATTCTTCTATTGATGAATAAATAGATGAAAATTTATTAGATGAAACCATTTTCTTCCAATTTCTCCTTTAATATTTTGTCATTTATTTTTGATATACTGTTTTCTGCTGCTTTTTGTGCAGAAAGGTAATTCACTATGTATCTTGCAATCATGTCTACTTCTATATTGACAGTCTCGCCTATGCCTTTCCTGCCAAGAGTAGTATTTTCAAAAGTATGCGGTATTATTACAGTTTTAAAAACGCCGGCTCCAGCTTCTGTTACTGTAAGACTTATCCCGTCTATTGCTATAGAACCTCGCTCTGCTATAAATAAGGAAAGATCGATTTCCGGTTTAAAAGTTATCAAAAAAGATCTCCCGGTCCTTTTGATATCTGCTATTTTAGCCACGCCGTCAATATGTCCACTCAAAAAATGACCCCCGATCCTGTCTTTAGGAGAAAGCGAGGGCTCCAGATTTACAAGGTCGCCCTTTCTTGCATAATCAAAGTTAGTGTATTTGAGTGTATTTGAAGATATATCAGAATTGAAGCTGTGGGAATCATAGCTTTTAACTGTAAGGCATACACCATTTATAGATATGGAATCCCCGGTGTTTATCTCTTTGAGAATTTTTCCTGCATTTATCTTAAATTCTCTATCTCCACCTCTGTCTATTATGCCCTCTATGGTTCCAGTCTCTTTAATAATTCCTGTAAACATCTAATAATCACCTAATTCCCTGACGGATATGCAATTATATGTATATCATTCCCTGATTTTATTACCGAATAAAAAATAAGCCCGATATTTTCACTCAAGTCCTCTATATCCAGCTTTTTGAACATATTAAAACAACTGTCTCCGCCAATTACTTTTGGGGCCATAAATATGTCAAATCTGTCAATCGCGGAGGCTTTAAGAAAAGATGTAAGAATCCCGGGACCTGCCTCTATCATAAATGATGTAATACCATATTTTGCATAGAGTACATTGCTTATTTTTTCAGGTGTCCATTTTTCTGAATTGCAGTGTTCTATAGAAACTGAGTTATTTCTTAAAATATTTTCTTTTTCTGTACTTTCCCCTTCGTCAGCTGGAGGGGATCCTGTAAATATGATAGTCTTTATTATGCCAGCTGTTTGTACTATTTTAGAATCAGCCGGTATCCTGAGATGTGTATCAAGTATGACCCTTGTAAAGTTGCTATTTCCATGTTCCGTAAAATACTTGAGGTTGGACTCAAGACAGGCAGAGGGTTCATTTTTCGGGAACAGGGTCGGATCGTCATAAATGACAGTATTTACTCCTGTAAGAACGCAGCCGTATTCTGCTCTGAGTCTCTGGACCTTTTTTCTTGAAGAAATACAGGTGATCCACTTTGAATCTGAGTTCTTTGCAGCAAGTTTTCCATCAATGCTGGACGCAATCTTGGCACAGATAAAAGGCTTTTTATACCTGATATGTTTGAAAAATACTTCATTCTGTCTTTTTACTTTATCTTCTAGCAGTCCTGTATAAACTTTTATGCCGGCTTCTCTTAGTTTTTTCACTCCTGAACCGTTCACCTCTGGATTTGGGTCAATAGATCCGATTATTACATTCTTGAAGCCTTTTTTTATGATTATATCTGCGCAGGGTGGTGTCCTTCCAGTAGTAGTGCAGGGTTCCAGGGAAACATACATTGTAGAGCCCCTGACACTAAGCGGACTATTTCTAATAGCATCTATTTCTGCATGGTCTTGCCCTGCTTTCCTGTGGTAGCCTTCAGAGATGATACGGCCATCCTTAACAATAACTGCACCGACCATAGGATTGGGAGAAGTATGACCCCTGCCCTTCTCAGCAAGTTTTATGGCCCTTCCCATAAATTTCCTGTCTATGTCTGTAAATTCTGTCATATCCTTAAATTGATCTTATGAAAGTAAAAAGCCGCGGAGAAAACCGCGGCTTATATCAGTCAAGCTTTATATAAGTCTAAATTTTCTCCCATCCAGACTGTACTGTCGGTATTGGAATTACACCATTTCAACCTGCAAAAGCGGGGTTGCGGACTATTACCGCCGGTAGGGAATCTCACCCTGTCTCGAAAATATTACTCTCTAAATTATCAAAAGATCAGTTTACATAAGTTTAAATCTTTAGTGAATATAGATTATAGCAGGAAGAATTACTTTTGCAATGATATACTGGCATGATATCATGGCATATTGATTTCTTTTGATAAATACTGTTTTATATTAAAATAATAACAGCAAAGATTTATTTGTTCCTGTACCGGCAGCCCGGTTGATGGGGATGATTAGACTTAAGTATTGTTTTTAGATAAAAACCTGTATGAATAAAAGGAAAAGTAGCAAAAAGAAAATCCTATGCAGTTGTGGATCAGGAGTTGCTTCCTCATCTTTTATATCGGCAGAGATCAGGAAAATACTGGAGGAAAACAATATTGATGCTGAAATAATAGAATGCAAAGTATCTGACATCGAAAGTCTCTACAAAGATGCAGATCTTATTATTTGTACTGCCCAGCTTCCTCCCAGTATCGATAGGCCGATCATATGCGGGATACCATTTTTAACAGGTAATAATCTGGAGGAGACAAAGAAGAAAATACTTGAAATTTTAAGTAGATGAATTTTTTAAAAGATCTGATACCCCCGGATTTAAAATGTGATTTAGGTTAGGAGATATGAAACATGGCAGACATAAAGATTTCAGCTTCTATATTAAATAGTGATTTTGCATTTCTTGCCGATGAGATAAGAAAAGTCGAAAGGACCGGGGCAGAAATGCTGCATATTGATGTGATGGACGGCATGTTTGTACCGGATATTTCCATAGGACCTCCAGTAATAAGTTGTATAAGGAAAAATACGGGATTATTTCTTGATGTCCATCTTATGATAAAGCAGCCTGACCGTATGCTTGACAGCTTTATAGAAAGCGGTGCAGATTCATTGAATGTACATGTTGAAGAATGCACCCACCTTGACAGGACACTGAATTACATAAAAGATGCAGGCAAGAAAGCGGCAGTTGCCCTTAATCCGTCAACTCCCGTAAGTTCCGTCGAAAATGTGCTTGGCGTTGTCGACATGATACTTATAATGACAGTAAATCCAGGTTACGGCGGACAAAATTTCATAAAAGATATGACATATAAGATAAAAAAGTTGAAAACACTGATAGAAGATTATAAAAGGAGTACAGGGAGAATGGATAAAAAGATTGACATACAGGTAGATGGAGGTATAAATCTTGAAACAGCTCCGCTCGCTGCCAGTGCCGGGGCAAATATACTTGTAGCAGGTTCCTCTATATTCAAAGCAGAGGACCCTGTAGATTTTGTTAAAAAATTGAGAAAAAGCGTGGTTGCTGCAATCTAAGAACTTTTATTGCTTTCAAAAACAGTCAATTCCCTGATTATTTCTTTTTCCGTTTCTATTTTTTCAAGTCTGCGGACAAGTTCTCTGCATTTTTGGGGCTCAAATCTATAAAGAAGTGATTTTACGGAGGGATATTTTTTAAATTCGACACTTATAGCATCTGTTTCCAGCCCGATAAGTATAGGCAGCAATTTTTGACTTGACACTATTTCTCCGCACGCAGTCACTTTTTTGCCTTTTTTATGTGCAGTACTTATTGCATTCATAAGTATCTTTATGGTTGGGGGCTGCAGGAAATCTTCAACACGGGGAATTGTATTCAATTGTCTTGATATGCCCAGGAAAAGAGATAAAAGATCATTAGTGCCTATATTTATTGAGTCACATTGATCCAGTATTCCTTCAAGGGCAATTACAGAAGCCGGGGTCTCAATAAAAGCACTCAGGTGTATGTATTTCTTTAGATCTTTGCTGTTTATGCCAGATTCTTTAGCTATAGTAAGCACCTTTTCCCTGATATCTGCCATATCTTCTGGTCTGGATATCATTGGGAAGGCTATTATAAGATTACCGTAAATACTCGCCCTGACAAGTGCCTCTATCTGCATGTTAAGGGCCCTGCTTATAAGATGTTTTTTTTCATCTTCATTAAGGGTCTTCTTGTATATAAGCTCCATGAATGAAGACTTATCTCCGCTGAGGTCGATTACTCTTAAGGTAACCGGTCTATCCGGGAATAATTGGAGTATTTTTTTATAAACTTTTAATTGCTCTTTAGTAGAAGGACCGATATCTCCATTTAAAAAGGATAATTCCGATCTAAACAGGCCTATACCTTCGACACCCATCACTGCGGCTGACCTGACTTCTTCGAGTGTGTTAACGGTGGCAAAAAGCAGTGGGAATTTCTTATTTCCAGGTTTTTTATATTCTGTTTTTTTAAATCCGTAATCATGGTAATAAAGATATTTATTTATTGAGGATTGATCTGGGTTTATTATCAATTTACCACTATAGCAGTCCAGTATTGCCCTGCTGCCTTCCCTGATATCCTCTAAAGGTTTATCTGTCTTGATCATGTAGGGTATTTCAAGTGATTTTATGAGGATGGAAGTATGGGATTCTGGATTCTGTCTTTCAATTACTATTCCTTTGATTTTTTTCAATTCAATTTTTGCCAGGTCGCTGGGGAACATCTTTCTGGTTAAAAGTATAAGTTCTTCCGATTTGTTATCCGTCTTTAGACTTTCTTTTTTCTGTTGTGCAGGTTTTAATTCAAAAACCAGCCGGTTATACAGGTCTACAAGATCATATGCCCGGTTTCTTAATCTATCCATATCATTTTTTCTGAGTAGTTCTATCCTTTCATTAAAGATTATGGAGACGGCAAGGTAAGCAGATATCCCGGGGTCTTTTATGAGCTCAATTGTTTTTTTAAAAATGTTGGTATCTTTAAGAGCGAGGATCTGGAAATCCAAAATCTCTGAAAATTTTTCATCAATATTGCCTGATAATTTTTTCCTGGCTCCTATAAGATCCTTCCTTGCTTTTTTAACAATATTTTTAAAATGGCAAATTTCTTTTTCTGTTTGTTCACTGCCGGTTATTTTTTCGTAAAAGCTGTCCCTTATGATTTTTATTCTGTCTATGTCGCTTAGTTCAAGGCCGTGGAATTCACTTTCCAGTTTTTGTAGCAGGGTTTTTTCTTTTAGCGGATCTGAAGAGAATTTAAATGTACTTCCGATTACCAGGCCACTGTTTACAGGCAATCCCTTTATGATATCCATAGTCATATATTCTCCATATCAGGATTATCGGATGAAAAAAATTTTTTTAATGCCCTTTCGGCTTCCTGTTCATCTTTTCCCCTTATATCTATGGCAGGGTAATCTCCTTTTTGGAGTCCGAGACTTAATACTTCGGTAATATTTTTTCCGTCAGCAGTCAAATCCCCATTAACTATTTTTATATCTGAAGTAAATCTATGACAGAGACTTACAAACCTTGAAGCAGGTCTTGCATGGAGTCCTTCATTATGCACTATTTTTATCCTGAATGTTTTCACTTATAGATCTGTTATATATTATATTGGATGTTACCTATTTAAAAATATCTGTAGAAAAATAGGTTACGGGGAGATAATTAAAATAGTCCTGCCTATAAAGTACAGGACTATTTTTAGTTAATATTTATTCAATAATTGAAATAGCTTCTGTCGGACAACTTTCTACAGCTTCTTCGATGCACTCTTCATCATTCTCATCAAAGTCTTTTTTTATTACTTCAGCAATATCATCTTCCTCATTTAATTTAAAAATATCCGGACAGGTTTCTTCACAAAGACCACAGCTTGTGCAAAGATCAGGATCAATTTCTACTTTCATAAAAGTCCTTTCTATACTTATTTTATTTGAAAGCCGATTTTGGCCACATCGTAGAGTAATATACAAAATTTTTTATGCTATTTCAACAATAAGATTTTATTTGTAGAGGGTCTGATATTTTAAACTTTTCAGGAATTTTTAAAGTGTTAATAGTTTGCTGGTCCATATAATATTTTTATTGTGAAATTTGATTAATTTTACTAGAATCTCAGAAGAAATAATCAAATTATTTAATTATATTTATACTGGATTATTTACGGCTGTCTATTGATTCAAATAGAATAATATATCAATAATAATCAGGCCTCATTTACAATATGGATGGTTACTCAAATAATATTTTAGATAGGAGCTTCTTTGAGAGAGATACAGCCGAAGTTGCCGTAAACCTTCTGGGTAAGATTTTGGTCAAGGAAAATGATGATGGATTATCCGCAGGAATAGTAATTGAGACAGAGGCTTATTACGGTCCCCTGGATCCTGCAAGCCATGCTTTCAGGGGTAGTACCCCCAGAAGCAGCATAATGTTCGGTAAGGCAGGAATTGCATATGTATACCTATGTTATGGTATGTACTGGCTCCTGAACGCTGTTACTGAAAAAGAAACAGTCCCCGGGGCGGTGCTCATAAGAAGTCTAAAGCCTTTTTCAGGAATTGAGTATATGAAAATAAGGAGAGGCATTGAAGATGAAAG
>CAYROY010000124.1:0-6123 GCA_964426155.1 uncultured Actinomycetota bacterium | reverse complement strand
TACCTCCTACCGATATTTATTATTGTTTCTGCTCTTACTTTTTTCCCTTTTAACCATCTGTTAATCAAATTCTGTCCAATTTCTGAATTATAATTAATGCTTCTGTTTCCTTTGTATCTTTTATTCTGAAATTTAATTGCATTTTTTACCCTCTCTTTTATTTGAACTGAACTTTCTTCCTTGGAATCTTTAATGTAATTGTCCTCTGTAAGCCTGTTTACAAAGACCCTCATATCTATCCTGTCCATTACCGGTCCTGATAAATTACTCCAGAATCTTTTAAGCTCCCTTTCCGTACATCTGCAGACATTACTGCTGTCTCCCCAGAAACCACATTTGCACGGATTTGTAGCGGCGACCAGCATAAAACTGCATGGAAAACAATATGAATACTGATTTCTAGTAATAACAATTTCCCTGTTTTCTAATGGCTGTCTCAGATCTTCTACAAGGGTGGAAGGAAACTGTGAAAGTTCGTCAAGAAACAATACTCCCCTGTGAGCAAGACTGATAGCACCTGGCCTGGGATTAATTCCTCCACCTATTAGCCCTGCCCTGCTTATGGTATGATGAGGATCTATAAATGGCCTTCTGGATACAAGACCATCGACTTTCTCGTTGCACAGACTGTGTATCCTTGTAACTTCTATACTCTGATTTATCTCCATATCCGGCATTATAGAAATGATTCTTCCTGCAAGCATAGTCTTGCCGCTTCCAGGCGGTCCCACCATTAGAATATTGTGCATACCTGCTGCAGCTATCTCCAGCCCCCTCTTTGCCCTGTACTGTCCTTTTACCTCTGAAAAATCAGGAACAAAATCACTTTTTTCAATTCTTCTAATTTTTTCCTTCTTTAATATAAAATCTTTTATATCATCCTTAACTAAAAAATCTGCAGTCTCTTTTAGCGTTTTGCACGGAACTATACCAATACCTTTGTGGTACCCGGCTAAATTTGCTATTCCAGCAGGTACAAAAAAATATTTTTTATTAATTTTCAGAGCGGTTTCAACCATTGATATAAGTCCCCTTACAGGATTAATATTCCCGTTAAGGGATAGCTCGCCAATAAAACAGCTTTCATCAAATCTCTTATCTTCTATCTGGCCGCTTGCTGCCAGTAGTGCAACAGCTATGGGAAGGTCATAAAGCGAACCCTCTTTTTTAATATCAGCAGGGGAAAGGTTTATTATTATCTTTTTTACTGGAAAATCAAAACCGCTGTTGATTATGGCTGATCTGACTCTCTGTCTTGATTCATTTACCGCTTTGCCCGGGAGCCCTACTATGTGTAGGCCCGGAAGTCCCCTGGATATATGCACTTCAACAGATACTTTTATAGCCTCTATACCCAGTAGGGCAAAACTGTCAAGTTTAAAAAACATGAATTAATTATATATGCTATTATGTATTTATGCAATAGCTTAAAAATATTACGAAATCATTGATTAAAAAAACTTTTTTAACTATTGATTATCCACCGCTGCCTGCTACTGGTTCTGAGGTTTGTCAACTTTTTTATTTCTTATCCCTGCTGATTTCTTTCTGAACAATCTGATGATAACAACAGCAGTTATCAATATAAGCAAACATGCAGCAATAACCGGTATAACTACCGAAAGAATGGAGGCTGTCGTAGATGCTACATCTTCAGCAATACTGACCGGGACATTTGCAGCTCCGCCGGTTGTAGCAGTTACAGCTGGACGTATTACAAATGATTTAACCGCACTCACACTTCCTGCAACAAATAAACCTGCAATAAGAGCAAGAACCGTATTCACATGTGTAATATTGGATGCGCTGGCTGCAAAAACGATTGCTCCTGCAGTAGGTCGGACAAAGCTTTGAACCATATCATTTATATGGTTAACTTCTGGAATCTTATCTGCCAGTACTTCAATGATAGATAGAAATATAAGTATACCTATTACCCACCAAGAAGTCATTGCATCCCACGGCTTGCCAAGTCTAATTAAATCTGTATACTTTGCCAGAAGTGAGATAACCAGTAATGGTATGTAAGCATTCAACCCTGCACTTGCCGAAAGGCCGAAAGCTGAAACAATATTAAAGATCTCCATATAAAATCTTATTATAACTCTTCGAGGACAAAAGTGACCTTCATAAGTACCCTGTATTCAGAAATATTACCATCTTCTCCCACCCCAACTTCTAAATCTTTTATCCATACAGATTTTACGTTCTTCAATGTCTTATTAGCACGGATTATTCCTTTTTTTATCGCATCATCAAAACTTACCGGGGAAGATACTTTTACTTCAGATACTTTAGCGATTGTCATTTTGACCCCCTTATTATGACACTCTTACTATTGTGGAAAGCTCATTATAATTATTTGATCAATAATATAAAAGTATTCTACTACTTAAAATAAGATAAATAAAATTTTACTTATTGTTTTATTTTAAAGAAAGGAAGCGTCAAATGAGATTCAGTCTTTTGTCATTTTTTTTCCTTATAAATTTTTCTTTTTTAAAAAGCATCTTTCATATGCTTTATGCTGCAGAACCTTTCTGAACTCACTATGACTTTTTTTAAGCTAACGGGATTCCCAGGATCCTTATAAAATTTTTCCAGTTCTTTCCTGTTTATCTTTATCGATATTACATCAAACCTTGCATTACTCCTATAACAACCATCCTCAGCAAAAAATATCTCTGCAACCTTTCTTATCCTTCTGCTTCTTGCAGGGACTATGCTTTCTTCGGGCAAGCCGAAATATTCTGAAGTTCTTGTCTTGACCTCTAGAAATATCAGTGTTTCATCTTTCTCTGCAATAATGTCAATTTCTCCAGCAGGAGTAAGATAATTTTTCTTGATTATCTTATGCCCGGTCTTTATAAGATGTTCTCCTGCTATAAATTCACCTAAGGCTCCAACCTGTTTATTATTCCACAAAAGGTCCATCCCCAAAATCCTTTACCCCCTTAAAGGTAATCCTGTGTACACTTGTAGGACCATATTTTTTAATGGACAGAAGATGCTCTCTGGTGCCGTATCCCATATTATGATCAAAACCGTACTCCGGATATAAAAGGGCTATTTTTTTCATCATCCTGTCTCTTGTCACCTTTGCTATTATTGAAGCTGCTGCAATAGATATGCTTCTCTGGTCTCCTTCCAGGATAGGTATAAATCCTGTCTTGCTTGACGAGGCCAGTATATCGCTGCCTATATTAATAAAATCTGATATCACTATATCCGGTTTGACCTTTAAACCTTTAACGGCCATATCAAAAGCCATTATATTTGCTTCTGTTATTTTATGTTCATCTATTTCTTGCGGGCTTATTTCTGCTACAGACCATGATAAGCATGAATCTTTTATCTTTTTATAAAGCCTCTCTCTTTCAAAAGGTTTAATTTTCTTAGAATCATCTATTCTCTCTATCATCAGTTTTTTTCTGTCCAGTATAACTGCAGCTGCGACCATTGGACCTGCCAGTGAACCTCTTCCAACCTCATCAACCCCTGCTATAATGTCATAGCCCATACAATATAGCTCATCCTCACAAAAGCAGAGATTGTTAAGTCTTTTAATTTCAGAAAAATCCATATCCGAAGTTTAATTTTAAAGCATTACCATCTTGAAGGCGGCCAGTATACTATGAGAAACTCTCCAAATACATTCTCCTCAGGGATCATACCAAAATATCTGCTGTCAAAACTATTATTTCTGTTATCTCCCATCACAAAAATTTCATTCTCACCAACTACAAATGTCTTATTAAGATATTCTATGTTCTCCTCAGGCATTATATAATTTTCCATAATTTTTTCACCATTTACGAATATATCTCCGTTTCCAGTAAGCATTATTTCATCACCTTCTATACCTATCACCCTTTTTACCAGGTCTTTATCTTCTTCTATTATTGAATGAAAAGCTATTATGTCTTTTCTCTTAATGCTTCCTAATTTGTATGATAGTTTATTTATTATTACCCTGTCTCCCACCATAAGAGTAGGTTCCATAGAAGGGGTCGGTACTATAAATGGTTCAAATATGAATATCCTTATAAGGACGGCTAGCATAGCTGCACTAATAATAGCAATAAGATACCCAACTACTTCATGCATCACTCCACTGGTTTTACCGCTATTTTTTTTTAGATCAGGCATTAGATTCCGGAACCGATTATTTTTTTATTTTTACTTTTGCCTTTTTCCCTACCATATCCCTGAGGTAATACAATTTTGCCCTTCTGACTATACCTTCGTCCATTTTCTCTATGGACTGTATTACCGGGGAATGAAAGAGAAAAGTCCTTTCTACGCCAACATTGTTAAAAGAAATCTTCCTTACTGTAAAAGTCTTATTAATGCCTGATCCCTGTATCTTTATAACTCTTCCCTCAAATGCCTGGACTCGGTCTTTGTTTTCCTCGCTTATCTTTATGCTTACTCTAATTCTGTCACCAGGTTTGAAGTCTATGGTATCTTCCTTCAAATATTTATTTTCAATCTTGTCTATTTTATTCATGCTCCCACTCCAGAATCAATAATTAAATAAATGGATAAAACCTATAAAATATAATTAATTTAGTTATTTTTGTCAAACAAATCCGGTCTTCTTTTTTTTGTTATCTCAAGTGACCTTTTTATTCGCCACTTTTCAATCTCTTCATGATTGCCGCTGAGCAATACATCAGGAACTTTTATTCCCCTGTATTCAGAGGGCCTAGTATACTGGGGCCAGTCCAGAAGACCGGCCTCAAAAGATTCTGAATCAATTGATTCTTCTTTACCCAAAACCCCCGGTATCAGCCTTATTACCCCATCAAGTATTACCATCGCCGGCAGCTCACCCCCTGTAAGTACATAATCTCCAATTGATATCTCCATATCTACCGACAGGTCTATAAATCTCTGATCCACACCTTCATATCTGCCGCATATAAGAATAATGTTTTCCAGCAGTGACATTTTCTTTAAGATTTTCTGATTAAGTCTTTTTCCTGCAGGGCTGAGCATAACTGTTTTCTGAAATTTGCTTGTTCGGATGCAATTTACTTTCTTTATATGATTTACAGCCCTGTCCAAAGGCCCCGCCATCATTACCATTCCCGGTCCTCCGCCATAGGGTCTGTCATCTATTTTCCTGTGTTTATTCTTAGAAAAATCCCTTAGATTATAAACATTAAGAGTGCATAAATTTTTTTTAAAAGCTTCCTTTATCACTCCATATTCAACAATATTTTTAAATATTTCAGGAAAAATTGTAATAATATCAAAAATCATTATTCTTTTTTCTGGATAATATTATTGGCAAATCAAATATATTCCGGGATTTTTTTAATTATAATTATCCTTCTGCTAATATCTATTTCTTCTATATAATCCTTTACAAAAGGTATATAAAAATATTTAGGAAAATTATTTTTCTCTTTATTTTCATCTTCTTCTTCAGTTCTTACCAAAAGAACCTCATTTGCGGGCAGTACATCCACTCTTTCTACTTTCCCCACAGCTTTTCCCGTGCTGAGGATTACTCTGCATTCTTCCAGCTCATCTATCCAGAACTCATTATAACCGGGAGATGGAGCGTCCTTTGATAGTCTGTACAATTCTTCTCCGCTTATCCTGCTGGCATCATCCCTGCTGTCAATCCCCCTAAATTTAATGACAGCTTCTATTTTTCTTTTTATTCTCTTTAAATGTATACTATCTACTACTGCTTTTCTTGAACATTTTCTGTCAAAATATAATATCTGTCCCTTAAAAATAGAATCAGGATAGTCAGTAAGCAGCATAACTATTGTTTGGCCTTTTATACCATGCGGCTTCTTGACTATCCCGATCAATCTTGCATCTGCATATCCCTGCGACATTTATTTATTTTTTAAAGATAAAAATAAATAGTGTCAGTCAATTATCTTAACTATTGAAGATTTTCCTCTTTTAGCAGAGGCGGCTCTCATAACAACCCTTAAAGCATTTGCTGTACGGCCCTTTTTCCCTATTACCTTTCCCAGATCATCTTCTGCGACCTTGAGCTTGAAAATTATGGTTTTTTCGTCTTCTTCCTCCTCTTCAATCTCTACGTTATCTGGATTGTCAACCAGCTCTTTAACCATGTACTCTAGTAGTTCTTTC
>CAYROY010000123.1:0-7449 GCA_964426155.1 uncultured Actinomycetota bacterium | reverse complement strand
TGAAAAAGAAACAGTCCCCGGGGCGGTGCTCATAAGAAGTCTAAAGCCTTTTTCAGGAATTGAGTATATGAAAATAAGGAGAGGCATTGAAGATGAAAGCAAGCTTGCAGACGGTCCCGGAAAGCTAACTATAGCCATGGGAATAAATATGGCAGACAATAGAGCGGATATGACAGATAAAAAAAGCCGCCTTTACATAAGCAGTGATAAAATAAAGAGGAGAGTAATAAAAATAGAGAAGACGCCCAGGATCGGTATTAAAAACGGAAGAGACAGGCTTCTCAGATTTGTAGCTACTGGATTGTAAATACGACTGTAATATAATATTATGTGTATATCATTTTATATAAGGATACATAGGTAGTTATGGATATAGATTTTGCAAGACTGGCCAGGTTACCATACATATCAAAAAGGATGTTTGTAATAGAAAGCATCTGTAGAAAAAGAAATGTGGATCTGGAATACCTCTTTGGCCTGATGAATCTTTACAATGATAAAAATAGAGGAAGATGGTTCTGGCAGAAAGCAACCTTTACCGGAGCATTAAAGAACGATTATGAAAATTTCAGTAAGAAAGTGGACAATATAATCAAGTCGCTTAAAAGTATAGACCAGTCAGGTTTTCTGCACAGTGTTGAAGAAGGGACAGAAGTCCTGGAGCGGTTTCTTACAGGCATGGAGGCAAACTGTGAAGTAAGCAGGGATGCTGATTATCAGTATGTGAGAAAACTGCTGGATAATAATCTCAAGAAAATTATAGAGGAAAGCACAACGTCCTTAAAAAAATACGGAATGATTTGAAGATTATTCTTCTGTGGTTTCAAGTATCCATGTATATCTTGAGTATTCCTCAAAAAGAACACTTCCCATATAAGATATCATATCACTGTCATCCGGCTCGATTAGAATAACATAATCTCCCGGCTCAATCTCAAGTTCTACTTTATCTTCAGGCGGTATTGTTAAGATGTGGTCCCGGGGTCCCTGGATATAGGCAGATAGTATATTTTTTGTATTGTTCTGAAATATCATTATGCTGGTTTCCGGGGTATTTGAGTACTTTTTTAAAATAGACCCGGATATTTCATTGTACGGGTGTTTATATGCCAGTTGTATTTTAGAATCTATTAACCTGCTGGAAGATTCATTTGTATATTCAGGATTATATTCTATAAGCACTTCATATAAAAAGATTGAGATAAGATAATCGCCTTCCAGATAATATTTATCCGCAAATTTTTTAATGACTGACGGGGGTGCTTCTCCAAAGATCTTGTTTATTTTATAATCTTTGAGGATAAGACTTTCAAGTCCCGGATCTTTCTCGAGGTATTGCAGAAACCAGCTTACAGCTTCCTCATGTTCGTAAGATGAGGCAAGCTCAACTGAATATTCTATATAAGTATCAAGCAGGGATTGGTAAGCCTCATCATAATAATCGCTTTCCGGGTAATCATCCACTATCTCTCGCAGTACCTCTATGCTGGAAATCCTGTCCTGACCACGGTTATAATTTTCAGAAGCTAAAAAGAGATAATCAGGTATTCTGTATTCAGCAATAAATGCCTCATCTGTATCCGGAAAGGTAGATTTGATCTTTTTTAAAAGTTCGACTGATTCGACATAGTATTCTGCTGCTTTAAGGTAGTCTCCGTTTTGATTGTGTAGTTCTGCCATCTGGAAATTAATATCCGCCATTATATCCATTATTTGAAGTTTATCTGGATCGATAATGCCTTCTTCTATGGATTTTTGAAAACTTGAATCAGCTCTGGAATATTGTCTGTTATAATAATATGCAAATGATACACCCTTCAAGGCTTCGGGTGCATACCGGCTGCTGGGATAGTTATCAAGTATAGCTTTATAACTATTAATAACGCTGCTGTAATTTTCGCTTTCAAGAGAGCGGTCAGCCTCCCTTTTGAGCGCAAAGGGGCCAAATATGCTGGATAATACTACACCGATTGTAAATACTGCGAAGAATAATATAAAAATGAATCCTGCATTGCACCTTCTTACAAGATTATAAACCGCCATTATAAGGCTTATTATAACGATGGGTATGCAAAAAAATGGTAGGACGTCCCAGAATTTTCCTTTATCCAGGTATAATAATATTGCCAGTCCTACAACTGACGCTGAAAACAGGAAGAAGAGTAAGATAGAACCCGGTCCTATTTTTCTTCTTCTATTATAATCATACATAAATAATTATATTCTAAGGGTTGTTTAGATATTAACACAAATCTTTCAGATAAAAAATAAAAATATAATTATTTTATTATAATATTAATGCTTAATTAGAATATTATAATACTAAATCAAAATATTAATTATTTTAATTATATTTCTTTACGAAGCATGGCCGTTTTTGTATTCCATTATGAGAGTATCCCAGTACTTTCCATCATAAACATGGCTGTTTTTTAATATCCTGATGGTCTTAAAACCGCATCTGCTGTAAGCTTTTATTGCTCTTTTATTGTAATCATAAACATTGAGTCTTATATTCGAGAGACACAGATCGTCAAAAGCAAAGCTTAAAAGAGTTTTAACCACATCTGTTCCATAACCTCTATCCCAGTACTTTCTTTCACCTATTACAATTCCAAGTTCAGCTGTTTGTTTTTTTTTATTAATCTTATGAAGAGCACAATTTCCTATATGCAGACCTTTCTCCTTATCGATAATAGCGAATACTATATCCTGGCCGGATCTTTTTATATAGTTAAACCATTTTTCTTCCTGTTCATGTGTAAGGTCTCTAAAATTATGGCTGAGATATTTATTGACCAGCGGGTCTGTAAGCCATTTCAGTGATCTTTCAAGGTCATCCTTTTCGAGAGGGCGGAGAGATACTTTAGCCCCTGGCTTTTCTATTATATATGCAGTAGAACCACTATACATATTGTTTTTATTATTTCTTGTTATCGCTGAATCTATTCATGAATGCTTCAAGAAGGTCTACAGGCACCGGGAAAACAATTGTGGAATTCTGTTCAGTTGCGATTTCCTTAAGTGTCTGCAGGAAACGGAGCTGGACAGATACGGGATACTGGCTCAGGACCCTTGCTGCATCTGATAACTTTTCTGATGCCTGAAATTCTCCTTCTGCACTTATTATCTTGGCTCTTCTTTCTCTTTCAGCTTCTGCCTGTCTTGCGAATGCCCTCTGGATTGACTGGGGAAGCTCCACATCCTTTACCTCTACCGTTGAGACTTTTACGCCCCAGGGGTCGGTCTGTTCATCTATTATTTTCTGAAGTTCCTGATTTATCTTATCCCTCCTTGAAAGAAGATCGTCAAGGTCAGCCTGGCCAAGTATGCTCCTGAGTGTAGTCTGAGCTATCTGCGAAGTTGCAAGGATGTACTTTTCTATCTTTACAACGCTTTTTTCGGGGTCCATTACCCTGAAGTAGACAACTGCATTTACCTTTACGGGCACATTATCTTTTGTTATAACATCCTGGGGCGGCACATCCATGGTTACCGTCCTGAGATCTACCTTTATCATCTTATCAACGAAGGGAATTATAAGGAATATCCCCGGGCCTTTTGCTCCTCTAAGCCTTCCAAATCTGAATATTACCCCTCTTTCATACTCTTTAAGGATCTTTATAGCTGAAAATAACAGTATCAACACGATAATTACTGCAAAAATGATTCCGACGGTTGGTCCTATTAACATATTATCCTCCTTCTTTTTCTTTATTGATTATTTTTGAAACGGTAAGCGTGAGTCCGTCAATGGACCTGACTGATACTTTTTCTCCTTTCTTTATATGTTTGCCTGTTTCTGATACAGCCCTCCATATCTCTCCGGATATCCTGACCTGTCCCTCTGGTTTAAGTTCACTTGATACAATAGCTGTGCTTCCTACAATTCCTTCCTTTCCGGTTACCGGCCTGGTTCTGTGAACTTTGTATACAGCCCTTACTACTATAAATATAAAACCGGATATTACAACAGATACACTTATAATGAGGCTGGTGGCGATTTTTAAATAAGGTGCATCTGTATTTATAAGTAAAAATGAACCTATTACAAGTGAGGCTACACCCGCTATCGAAGGTATACCTCCCAGGCCCATAAGAATATCAACTACAAATAATATTACAGCAAGGATAATAAGTCCAAGGCCTGCATAATTTACTGGAAGGATGCTTAAAGCATATAGGCCAAGTATCAATAGCAGGGCACCTATTGCCCCTGAAATGCCGAGTCCCGGCTGGGAGAATTCATATATTATCCCAAGGACCCCAAGTGAAAGAAGGATGTATGCAATATTGGGGTTGGATATTATATGTAAAAACCTTGTTATAAAACTCATACTTATCTCTTCAGGGACAGCTCCAGAACTTTTTAAATTATATGATTTGCCGAGTTTATAGATTGTCTGATTATCAATTTTTGCCAGCAGTTCATCAACATCTTCAGCAATGTAGTCAATAACTCCTTCTTCCAGGGCCTGTGCGGCAGTGATAGATACGCTGTTTCTTACGGCCTCCTCGGCCCAGTCGCTGTTTCTTTCCTTTGATTGAGCAAGGTTTTTTATATATGAAACAGAGTCGTTTGTTATCTTTTCCATCATATCTTCCGATGCTTCCTGGCTTCCTCCCAGGTCTACAGGATGAGCCGCTCCGATATTTGTGGAAGGGCCCATTGCAGCAACATCGCTGGAGTATGTAATAAATACCCCTGCGGAAGCCGCTCTTGCCCCAACAGGATATACAAAAACTATAACAGGGATCGGTGTGTTAAGTATTTTTGTGATTATTTCCCTCATAGATGTCTCAAGGCCGCCGGGAGTGTCCATCAATATTATAAGTCCGTATCCTGAGGCCTCAGATCTTTCAAGGCAATTTTTTATATATGATGCGACAGACGGCTCTATTATCCCCTCAAGACGGCACAAATAAAAGTCAGAGACCTCTATCTCATCAGCTTCTGCATTATCTTCCGCTGGTAGAGGGTGGATATAACCTGTGTTGTCTTGTATTTCAATGCTGCCTGAAGCTGCAGGCATAACCAAAACGATAACTGTCAGGATCAGTATCGCCAGTATATTTTTGTTTCTATTAATTGTATTTTGCAATTTTCTTATTATCATCCAGAATATAAGACTGTTAATAGAAATATGTGTATCAGGTAACAGTTTGTTTCCTATTTATGATTATACTATAAAAATAAAAAAAAATTTGAGATGTGGAAGATAAGATATTAAAATCTTACTGATAAATAATTCTGCAATCTACAGGAGGGTATATATGGAAAAATGGGAATGCGAGGTATGCGGTTATATTTATGACCCTGAGGCAGGTGATTCTGATAACGGAATAAAGCCCGGTACAGCTTTTGAGGATCTTCCGGATGACTGGGTTTGCCCGGAATGCGGAGCTTCAAAAGATGAGTTTGAAGTCATAGAATAAACTTTCTACTTTTCACGGGTATTTCATCATTGGGATACCCGTGGCTCTTTACATTTTCACTTTAATAGCTTTTAATGGACAGCTGTCTATACATAATTCACAGAGAATACATTCATCCCTGTCAAAGACAAGTTTTTTGTCCTTTTTGTCAAGGCTTAGTGCTCCGGTTATGCAGACCGAGGTGCACGCACCGCAATCAACACAGCTGTTTCTATCGATTATGATATCCTTTCCGGCTTCCTGAACCGAAACTTTATTATTTTCAAGATATTCTATTGCTTTCTTTATCTGCTCATCGTCACCAATGAGCTCTATCAGCATCTTACCCTCGACATCGGGTGTTATCTCTGCCCTTAAAATATTGAATTCAAGATCAAACTCTTTTACAAGTTTATATGTTAAAGGTTTTGTGACTATCTTTTCCGGAAATGAAAGAACAAGTTTTTTCTTTTTCATCACAGCTCCTCACTGCTCATTATATCAAGGGATCTGTATTCATCTTCGGAGGGGAGCGGCTGCACCTTCCGGGTAAGGTAAAATTTTCCTGAGGTTATCCATTCTTTAAGCAGTTCTGCAATCTCAATTGCCCTTGCATAACTGGATATAGGTCCGGTCTGGACAATTTTGTTATTTATTTTTATTTTCCCGCTTCTTAGCTGCCCGTAGTTTACCTTTCCATAAGAAGGTTTGTTTCTCCGCTGCACAGAGTAGTCGATTATTTCTACCTGTATGTCCTCATCCCTGACTTTTAAAAATTCAACCATCTCTTCATCTATTACAGGGATAGGTATGCCAATCCCCACGAACATGCTCACACCATATTTTTGAAATATAGCTGCACGTATATATCTGTTGGACATTTCTTTAAGGTTTCCAGTAACTGCGATTGTACCTGCACCTCCGACAGGTGTACCGTTGGGTAACCTTTCCATATGAGGATTATGCTGGGTACCTGCCCATGACACATAGCCCTGGGCTCCTCCGAGGAATATCCTGGTCCCGATCCCTATTGTCCGGTAAAAGGGGTCATTTAGAAGCGGGCTAAGCTGTCCAGAGGTTGCAAATGTAGCATTGCCCAACCTGGGTAAAAGTTTTCCCATATATGTATACAGGGTCCTGTTTGAAGAATTGGTTGCTACTTCATAGTTCTGATAAGCATTCCTTGGATTATAAAGGTAGGCCTGGTTTATGGTATCCTTTGTTATAAATGTTTCCAGCTCTTTTCTCGGGTAACAGTCGGTGCCACGAGATATCGCCCTCAGCCTGACAGCCTTTCCTGAAATAAGGTCTTCTATAACATGAGCCCCCCCATAATTTATGCCCTCACTTTCGGATTGTTCAGATGCTCCTATATATACATCCACTGCTGCCAGTCCTGCATAGGCAGGGACATCATTAAGCCAGGCTTTCTGTATTCTTATGGGGGGATCAGAATGTCCAAAGTTAATGAAAGCCCCTGAAGAGCACATGGGGCTGAAAGTAGCAGTGGTAACCACATCAACCTTTTCAGCAGCAGCTTTGACTCCTTTTTCTTCTACGTAGTCTATTATCTCTTCTGCATTAAGGACAACTGCAGTACCATCTTTAATTTTCTGATTTATCTCCTCAATTGTTTTGGCCATAGCATATAAAGACCTGTTATTATTTCAGATATTTTATAATACTCCAATAATATTATTTTTCCAAATCATATATTTAATTATTATTATAAATATATCTTCAGGAATATTTTAAATAGAAAAGGTAATTCTGCATCTGGTTAGGAATTAAAATGATTTTTATATTTTTGATATTATATATAATGGGAAATGTATTTATTTATCAGAGGGGAGTGCCTTCAGCAGGTGCCCGTCAGAAAATATAAATAAAACATGCAGAGAGGTCTGTAGATATAAATGAATCCCCGGATAAAAAGTGCTCTGATACTCGGTATAGTATCAACAGCATTCATGGTACCGGTACTTGTGCTGACCATGTATATTTTTGATTCAGTAAACTGGATAATGCTTTTGG
>CAYROY010000122.1:0-9530 GCA_964426155.1 uncultured Actinomycetota bacterium | reverse complement strand
GCCATCCCCTCTTCACTGACATTCTGTACTATCAGATCTATATTTATATTATTGTCTGAAAATTTTTCGAATAACCTTGCAGCTTCTCCTGGTTTGTCCACCAGTTCAAAAATTGATATCTTTACCTGATCTGTATCAGATGTGACCCCTGTTATTATGGGCTTTTCCATTCTCATATCTATATCTTTTTCACTCATGACCCATGTCCCTTCATCATTATTAAAACTTGAACGCACATGCAGCGCAACATTGTTTTTCTTTGCAAACTCGACTGCCCTGAGATGCAGTACCTTTGCCCCAGAGGATGCAAGCTCAAGTGTCTCATCATAGGACAGAGAATGCATTTTTACTGCTTTCACCACAATGTTCGGATCAGTAGAATAGATACCGCCTACATCTGTATAGATCTCACAGTAATCTGCCTTCAGCGCAGCTGCCAGCGCAACAGCTGTGGTATCTGACCCGCCCCTGCCCAGTGTAGTTATGTCACCTACTGCATTCATGCCCTGAAAACCTGCCACGACTACTATTTTATCCTCTTTTAATTCCTTCAATATCCTATCTACCCTTATATTTATAATCCTGGCATTAGAATAAGATTCATCAGTTAAAATACCTGCCTGTATCCCTGTAAGAGAAATACAGCCATATCCCCTTTCCTGAACAGCCATTGCCAGAATAGAGCTTGACAGCTGCTCCCCGGTCGACATCAACACATCCATCTCGCGCCTGGATGGATTACTTGTCACCTCACCTGCAATCTCAATTAGTCTGTCGGTAGTGTCACCCATTGCAGAAACTACAACCACTATATCTTTGCCTTCATTTCTGGATTTGATCACCCTGTCAGCGACTTTGCCGATTTTTCCTACATCACCGACAGAAGTACCGCCAAATTTTAAAACCAGTATTTTTTTCTTTGCTCTCATCATTAAAATATATATGCTGTAACAGCATCTGTGTATTTCCGGCTATTTTGATTCAGCCATTGCTTTATATTTCTCATATTTTTCTCTGGCTTCATTTTCTGCTTTTTCAAAAAGTTCTTTGGATATCTCAGGGAAAGACTTGGTTAGAGACGCGTATCTTACTTCACCCATAAGGAATTCCCTAAATGATTCCTTTGGCTCTTTGGAATCAAGTATAAACGGATTTTCCCCGCTCTTTTTTAGTTCAGGATTATATCTGTACAGGTGCCAGTATCCGGAATCAACAGCCTGTTTTTCTCTGGTCTGCGTTCCCTCCATACCAGCATAAATACCATGGTTGATACACGGACTGTAAGCTATTATTAGCGATGGTCCGTCGTATTGCTCGGCCTCCACAAATGCTCTGAGCGTCTGTTTCTGGCTTGCTCCCATGGCAATCTGGGCAACATATACATAACCATAATTTATAGCCATAAGTCCAAGGTCCTTTTTCTTGACTTTTTTACCCGAGGCAGCAAATTTTGCAACAGCACCCAGGGGAGTAGATTTTGAAGACTGGCCCCCGGTATTTGAATACACCTCTGTATCAAATACCAGCACATTTATATCTTCCCCCGATGCAAGTACATGGTCCAGGCCGCCATACCCTATATCATAAGCCCAGCCATCTCCACCAAAGGCCCATACCGACTTCTTGATCAGATAGTCCTTAAACTCCAGTATTTTTCCTTTTAGTTCATCAGCCTCATTGTCCTTAAAATTATTCTTAAATAACTTTAAGATTTTTTTGGTAGCTTCTTTGCTTGCATCAGCATTTTCTTTTCCTTCAATCCATTCAGTTATAGCTTCCTTTACTTCGGAATCTATATCCATTTCATACAGCTGCTTTAAATAGCTTTCGATCCTGTTTCTCATATATTTTATAGCAAGAAGCATCCCGTATGCGTATTCGGCATTATCTTCAAATAAAGAATTTGCCCATGCCGGGCCTTTTCCTTCATCATTTACCGTATAAGGAGTTGTGGGAGCTGAGCCGCCCCATATAGATGAACAGCCTGTGGCGTTGCCTATAAGCATCCTGTCACCGAATAGCTGTGTGACAAGTTTTGCATAAGGTGTCTCTCCGCACCCGGGGCATGCACCTGAAAACTCCAGCAATGGTTTTCTAAACTGGCTGCTTATAACTGACTTAATAGTTGCAACATCTTCTTTTACAGGCACCTTTGAAGCAAAATCCCAGTTCTCAGCCTCCTTCATCTGTGAATCAAGAGGCTTCATTATCAGTGATTTTTCTTTTGTCGGACAAACGTCCACACAATTTCCGCATCCGGTGCAGTCAAGAGGACTTACCTGGATCCTGTAAGAATACCCTTCCATGCCCTTGCCTCTTGCCTTGATGGTCTTAAAACCGTCCGGCGCATCTTTTAATTCCTCATCGGTGACAAGTACAGGTCTTATACATGCATGGGGACATACATATGAGCACATGTTGCACTGGATACATTTATCATCCTGCCATTCCGGGACATTTATGGCAACACCCCTCTTCTCATATGCCGATGTACCCTGAGGAAATGTGCCGTCTTCCGCTCCCACAAAAGCGCTGACCGGAATACTGTCTCCTTCCTGCCTGTTCATCACCCTTAAAATATTCTTTATAAAATCAGGCTCCTGAGCTTCAACCACCTCTTCTATTTCTTCAGCATCCTTCCAGTCTGCAGGAATACTTACTTTCTTTAATGAATCTATTCCTTTATCTACGGCCTGATAATTCATATTTACAATTTTTTCACCTTTCCTGCCATAAGTCTTCTTTATGGCTTCCTTCATATACTTTATTGCGTCATCAATTGGTATTACCTTTGCGAGCTTAAAGAAAGCAGCCTGCATAATCATATTTATTCTGCTGCCCAGCCCGATCTCTGCAGCAATGCTGGTAGCATCGATTATATAAAAATCTATATTATTTTGAGAAAGATATCTTTTAATATCCGCCGGCAGCTTTTCATCAAGCTCCTCTTCGCTCCATTTGCAATTTAAAACAAAATTACCGCCTTTCTTTAACCCTTTGAGCAGGTTATACTGTGTTACATAAGCCTGATTATGGCAGGCCACAAAATCTGCACTGGTTATAAGGTAAGTGGATTTAATGGGATGTTTGCCGAATCTGAGATGAGAGACTGTAAGCCCACCTGATTTTCTGGAGTCATAAGCAAAATAACCCTGTGCATACATGTCAGTATTATCACCGATTATTTTAATTGCATCCTTATTTGCTCCAACCGTACCATCTCCGCCCAGCCCCCAGAATTTACATCTTATAGTACCTTCCGGAGTGGTCTCGATTTCTTCTTTTACCTCAAGAGATGTATGGGTAACATCATCATTTATACCTATGGTAAATCCGTTTTTAGGATTATCAGATCTTAAATTATCAAAAACAGCCTTTATCTGGCCTGGAGTCGTATCCTTTGAGCCAAGCCCGTATCTACCGCCGACAATCACCGGCTTTCTTTCCAGATCCGCATAAACAGTCTTTATATCCATATAAAGAGGCTCCCCTATCGAACCGGGCTCTTTGGTCCTGTCCAGGACAGCAATTTTTTTAACTGTTTCCGGCACTGATTTCAAGAAAAACTCCGTAGAAAATGGGCGATAGAGGTGAACTTTAATTGCTCCTACCTTTTGGCCCATTTTATTTAGATAGCTTACAGTCTCGTCTATAGTATCAGTAACAGACCCCATTGCCACAATGATGTATTCAGCATCTCTGGCACCCACATAATTAAATGGCCTGTATTCTCTTCCGGTTAGTTTGCTTATCTCTTTCATATATTCTTCAACTATACCGGGGACCTTTTCATAAAATCTGTTTGAAGATTCTCTTGCCTGGAAAAATATATCAGGATTCTGGGCCGTACCTCTTGTTACCGGATGCTCGGGGTTCAAAGCTCTCTCGCGGAACTTCTTTAAAGCATCCTCATCAACTAATTTTTTAAAATCTTCATAATCCATTAATTCGATTTTCTGTATCTCATGAGAACTCCTGAAGCCGTCAAAGAAATGTAAAAACGGCACCCTTGATTTAATTGCACTGAGGTGCGCCACACCGGCCAGATCCATTATCTCCTGTATTGAACCTGATGCCAGCAGGCCGAAACCCGTCTGCCTTACCGCCATAACATCCGAATGGTCCCCAAATATAGAGAGGGCGTGTGAGGCAAGTGCTCTTGCGCTTACATGAAAAACACCGGGGAGAAGTTCCCCTGATATTTTATACATATTAGGAACCATCAAAAGTAGCCCCTGTGAAGCAGTAAAAGTGGAGGTAAGCGCACCTGCCGCAAGTGAACCGTGAACTGAACCTGATGCACCCCCTTCAGATTGAAGCTCCCTTACACTGACTACGTCGCCAAACATATTTTTCCTTCCATGAGCAGACCATTCGTCAACATACTCACCCATGGGAGAAGATGGTGTAATAGGATAAATAGCAGCTACTTCAGTAAAAGCGTATGCTACGTGCGCTGCTGCCATATTCCCGTCCATTGATTTCATTTTTCTCATTCCTGATTCCCCTTTAATTTTTATTGAGATTTTAATCAAAAGCCTGTCTTTTAAAGCAGGCTAAAAAATATTATAAATTGCCTCCGGGCAAAACCTTAAGGATTATATCATAATAAAAGCTTTTTTTTAACAAAACGGCAGGACCTGCAATAAAATAATTATATTTCTCTGCGGTCTGTAATTGCTCTTCCTATGGTTATCTCATCTGCGTATTCTAGGTCCCCGCCTACCGGAAGCCCGCTTGCCAGCATGGTTGTCTTTATACCCAGTGGTGAAAGCATCTTTTTTATAAACATCGCCGTGCTCTCCCCCTCTACCGTCGGGTTTAAAGCTATGATCACCTCGTCTACCTTTTCTTTCCTGACCCTCTCCATTAAAAGCGGTATTCCAAGCTCTTCAGGACCTATATCCTCTATCGGTGAAAGAAGCCCGCGCAGAACGTGGTAAAGACCACGGTATCTGCCTGTTTTTTCAATTACGATAACGTCTCCTATATCTTCGACAACACAGATTTTCTTATGGTCCCTGGAGGTGTCCCCGCATATATGGCATATATCACCCTCAGAAATATTCCGGCACAGCTTGCAGAACCTTACTTTTTCCTTCATCTCTATAAGACTCCGGGCAAACCCATCCACCTGTTCCGGAGTCTGCTTTAAAAGGTAATACACTATCCTCCTTGCAGATTTGGGCCCTATTGAGGGTAGCTTCCTGAATTCGTTTATCAGTTTTTCTACGCTTTTTATATATAGAGGCATCTTATATTTTCAAAGATAATCAAATAAATCAAAAGAAGCCGGGAAGATTCATTCCTCCCGTAATGGCAGCCATCTTATTTTTTGCCTCATCTTTTGATTTTTTCAAGGCATCGTTTACGGCCACCAGAACCATATCTTCTACCATCTCCATATCTTCTGCATCTATCATCTCTGCATCAATCTTAACTTCCAGCAATTCCTGGTCTCCATTTACTTTTACCTTTACAGCCCCGCCCCCCGCAGAAGCTTCAAATTCCATTTTCTTCAGCTCTTCCTGGATCTCTATAACTCTTTTCTGCATTATCTTGGCCTGTTTCATCATCTGCTGCATGTTGAAACTCAATTTTACTCCTTTATCCCGAACTTTTCTTTAAAATATTCTATCACATCTTCCTTTTTGTCTTTACCGGATTTTTTGTCCATGTCATTTCCGGTTTTTTCCTGTGAAAGTCCTGATTCAATTTTATCTTTTGAAGATTGTCCCTTCTCATCATAATATTCCGGCTCATTCCCGGTTATCTCTTTACCCTTATTATTATCTCGTGGGTTTTCATAAACAGAATCTTCAAAATCCCTGATATAATCGTCTGTGAAATCTTCTTTACTGGCCCCGGAGAAAGATTTTACAGTCTCAAACACCACAGGATACTTCATTCCTGTGACCTGCATTATAACAGAAGAAATCATATTTGAATTGCCACTTTTATTTAAATGATCCTTATGCCATTTTTTATTTTCATCCAGATAAAAGTATAGAGTATTTTCTTCAAGGCGGCCGGGGACAGATTCTACAAACATTGCATATACTGATATCTTCTTCTCCTTTAATACGTCAAGTACCCTGTCCATATTTTTCTTTATAAATTCAAAATCATCCCCGCTCTTCTTTATAGGGCCCCGCCCCTCTTTTTTTAAATCTTCCGGTTTTTCATATGCCCTGCTGCTTTTTTCTTCTATTTTTTTACCTTTTGCATCGCTTCCTTCATTTTTCTTATGCTCAGGATCTATCTTTTTTGCAATCAGCGCATCAGGAACAGGGTCTTTATTTCTATTCGAAGATGTTTCGCCGGGCAGGCTACCAATTTTCCTCTCTAAAGCGTCTAACCTTGCAACCAGTGCTCCGACCTTTTTTTCGAACTGACTATTATCTAAAACCATATAATTTATTGCCTGTATCATAAAGGATTTAAAGAAGGTCTTTGAGCTCTCGCTCCATTTTACCTGTTTTAGAAGCTCGGTGAAATGCTCAATATAATACTCTATCTCTTCGTTCTGGAGCATCTCAGCCTGTTTATTGTATCTATCCATGTAATCTCCGGCAATTTCCATTATCTCAGACGATTTTTCATAATTTTTTACAACATAGATATCATAGAGGTGGTCCAGAAGCCCGGAAACAAAATCCCTTATATTATGATTATCCTTTATTACCCTGTCTATCATAGAAAGGCCCTTCTTTTTGTCCCCTGCAGCCAGAACATCGACAAACTCAAAGAGCATATCCAGATTCACAACACCGAGAAGCGAGACTACTTCACCGGGCCCTATTTCACCATCACCATATGCAGCAAGCTGTTCGAGTATTCCTTCGGCGTCCCTCAGGCTTCCGTCCGCATATCTTGCTAAAAGCCCTATGGCTGAGTCAGTTATTGATATCTTCTCAGCTGCTGCAATCCCTTTCAATTTGGCCGCAACCAATTTAAGCGGTACAGGATTGAAATCAAATCTCTGGCATCTTGACATAATTGTGGGAATTACCTTGTCCGGCTCTGTAGTAGCCATTATAAATATAACATGCTCCGGGGGCTCTTCCAGAACCTTTAGCAGGGCATTGAATGCTTCCACGGTAAGCATATGTACTTCGTCTATTATATATACTTTTTTCCTGAGGCTATTGGGAAGATATCTTACCTTCTCCCTGAGTTCTCTTATCTCGTTTATGCCCCTGTTTGAAGCCGCATCTATCTCTATTACATCAACGTTGCTGCCGGCTGTTATGCTTTTGCAGTTTTCACACTTATTACAGGGTTCTGGCGTGATGCCCTTCTCGCAATTAACAGCTTTTGCAAGTATCCTTGCAGTAGAAGTCTTTCCTGTCCCTCTGGGGCCGCAGAAAATGTAAGAGTGGGAAAGCCTTTTACTGGCAAGAACATTTTTCAGGGTTTGTATATTGTATTTCTGCCCCACCACTTCGTCAAAACTCTGTGGGCGCCATTTACGGTACAAAGAGATATATCCCATTATCAGACTTCCATTATTCAGTGCTTATGTAACCTTTTTAATATGCCGTGCCGCAGCTTCGACATAAAATACCAGGCGCTTCCGGTATAGTTAGCTCCAGTCAGGTTCTCCTGTGGCACCCGGAGAATGTTACTTACCGCTGCTTCCTCTCGGATCTGACGGGGTTTGTAACCCTCCGCCGCACAGGACCCGGCCTTCATCACCACTTATACAGGAGCATAACCTACTATTTCAAGCCTCAGCCTGTTAATCGGTCCCACTGGAGCGGATTGTGGGTTACAGGGCACCGCTAGCTCCCCACCTAGCACGGCAGTTTGATTATATAAAAATAATAGAAAAAATTAAATAAATATGTCAGCAAGCATCCTTTATGGAAAGCTGTATCCTTTTCCTCTCAGGGTCGATATCAAGGACTTTCACCATTACTTCCTGGTGAAGCATCAGGACTTCTGCAGGATTTCTTACAAAATCGTGTGAAATATTTGAGATATGCACAAGTCCATCCTGCTTTATTCCGATATCGACAAAAGCACCAAAATTGGTAATATTGGTGACAATACCCGGAAGCATCATACCAGCTTTAAGGTCATCAATTGAGTTTATATCCTTGCTGAATTCAAATATCGATACCTTTTCCCTCGGATCTCTCCCCGGCTTTTCAAGTTCATCCATTATATCTTCAAGTGTAGGAAGACCTGTTTTTTCGTCTATATAATCATAAAGATTTATCCTGTTGCGTGCGCCGCTATCTTTTAATATAGAATAAACATCCATTTTAAGGTCCTGTGCCATTTTTTCTACTATATAATAGCTTTCAGGATGGACAGCACTGCTGTCAAGGGGGTTTACGCCATCCTGTATCCTTAGAAAGCCCGCACATTGCTCATAAGCTTTTTCTCCGAGCCCCGGTATTTCAAGGAGCTCCGTCCTTGATCTGAAGGGACCTTTGACTTTACGGTATTCTAATATATTAGAAGTAATACCTGGACCCAGTCCCGATACATACATCAGCAGATGTCTGCTTGCCGTATTCAGGTTAACTCCTACCATGTTTACGCAACTTTCAACAACCTTATCCAGGCTCTTTTTTAACTCGCCCTGGTCCACATCGTGCTGGTATTGTCCGACCCCCAGATTTTTAGGATCTATTTTCACAAGTTCTGCCAGAGGGTCCATCAGCCGCCTGCCGATAGAAATTGCACCCCTTACAGTAACATCCTGATCCGGAAATTCTTCCCTGGCAGTCCTGGATGCAGAGTAGATGGAAGCTCCGCTTTCGCTAACCATAAAAACCGGGATCTTTTCAGCAAAATCTATTCCCTTTACAAATTCTTCTGTCTCTCTTCCTGCGGTACCATTGCCTATGGCAACCGCTTCTATGCCGTATTCGCTTACCAGTCCTTTTAAGAGCTTTTCCGATTCTTCACTCCTATTGCCGGGAGCGTTTGGGAAAACCGTCTCATTTGTAATAAGACCGCCCTGCTCATCCAATAAAACAACCTTGCAGCCGGTACGGAAGCCCGGATCAATAGCCATAACCCTTTTGCCTCCCAGAACAGGAGCCATTAGAAGCTGCCTCAGATTGGACGTAAAGACCTTTATTGCTTCCATATCTGCATTCTTCTTTGATATTCTGGCAAATTCGTTTTCAATGGCTGGCAAAAGGAGTCTCCTGCAGCTATCCTCCAGCGCAGTCCTAACCTGCTCCGAAGAACTGTTCGGACCCTTTATAAATATTTTTTCAAGCGCATTTACTGCTGTTTCCCTGTTTACTTCAATAGAGACCCTTAGATATCCTTCCTTTTCACCTCTACGCATCGCCAGAATCCTGTGCGAGGGACATCTTTTAAGTTCCTGTACGAAGTCGAAATAATCCCTGTATTTAGAACCATCCTCTTTAACATCCTTACAAGCTTCTGATTTTACTACAGCTTCTTTTTCAAATATATTCCTTATGCTGTCTCTTGCTTTTTTATCCTCATTTATCCATTCAGCTATGATATCCCTTGCCCCCTGCATTGCTTCTTCCGCATTT
>CAYROY010000121.1:0-2813 GCA_964426155.1 uncultured Actinomycetota bacterium | reverse complement strand
GATGCAAATTGAATAATCAATAACATCTATGATGCTCATAAGGCTTGCAGTACGGCCAGAGAATTGCTTCACGTCACTTATCCTTATTCCTTCTATAAGACTTTCATTTGTCCTGTGAGCAAACTCCTCACCGGTTATATCTTCGACTACAGTTATATCACAGTATTCGGCCCTGCTTTCTATCCCCAGGGGCGCTGGAGGGCCAAAGCCGAGCTTGGGCCTCTGATTGAAACCTTCTGTATACTTTAAGGCTATCCCTGCTCTTCTTAGTGCCCTTATCATCAGTGACATTACATCAAGATGGGAAAGGTATTTGCTGCTGCCTTCTTTTATAAATTTGAACCTGAACTTCTTTTCCATGTTCTGCTTTTAGTTGATGTGCTTTATTAATATTATTTTTCCTGATTATCTATGGATATTAACTCAAGGGCTTTATTGTAACCAGCAAGAAATACCCGCTTTTCTATGCCTATGTCAACAATATCCCAGGGAAGTATTTCACCGGTATCATATTCTCTGGAGGTAAAAAACTCCACTGGTATTTTATTTATTTTAAAAGAATAGATCCATGCATCCCTGTTAAATAGTTCATTCCAGTTATCAAACCTTGCCCCCTTTTTCCAGGCATCCTCTATTACCTTTCCCATTCTTATATCACCCCTGGAAAGTGCACTTTCGACCCTGCTTATATCCGGGTTGCTCCAGCTTATGTTTATATATCTGTCAGAAATATTTTTAATGATAAGATGTATTTTTTCTTCTATCCTTTCCGGAGTTTCCTGTGCGGCCCACTGAAAGGGAGTAAATGGTTTCGGAATAAAGGCATTTATGCTTACGTTGATATAAAATCTTTTTAGCTTGCTGCGAGGCATTGCTTTTCTCGCCCTCCAGGCTATCCTCTTTATCAGCTCTGCGATCTCAAATATGTCTTCCTCTTCCTCGCCCGGAAGACCTATCATAAAGTAAAGTTTTATTTTTTCCCATCCGCTGCCAAAAGCTATATCAATGCATTCCATGATCTGACTTTCGGTAATATTCTTCTTGATTATATCCCTCATCCTCTGGCTTCCTGCCTCCGGTGCAAATGTGAGGCCCGGCCGCCTGCCCTGGTTTATAAGTTTCGCAATACCGATATTGAAACTGTCGAGTCTCAATGAAGGTAGTGAGATTGAAATATTTTTTCCTTCCATTGCTTTAAGGATCCCTTCTAAAAGACTGTCAAGTTCATTGTAATCCGATGTTGACAGGGAAAGAAACGATATCTCTTCATAACCGGTATTGGCCAGGCCTTCAATGCTCTGCTCCACCAGTCTTTCAGACTTTCTTTTTCTTACAGGACGGTATATGAACCCCGCCTGACAGAATCTGCATCCCCTGGGACACCCCCTCATTATCTCCACCTCATAACGGTCATGCACCGTTTTTATACTTGGTACTACTGGTCTGGTGACAATATTAAAACTGTCAAGGTCTTTTATTACAGCTTTCTTCACTTTTAAAGATGGCTCTATTTTTTTTATTCTTCCATCACTGTAGAAAAAAAACCTGTATTGAGAAGGTACGTACACCCCATCAAGTTTTGCTATATCCTTTAAAAAGGCCTCTTTATCTCCATCACCGTATTTATGTTTTTGCAGTAGTTTTAGTAGTTCTACAATTATTTCCTCTCCGTCGCCTATTACCATAAAATCCATAAAGCGCGACATGGGTCCGGGATTTACAACCGAGGGACCTCCCGCGCATATCAGGGGTGTATCCGGACCCCTCTTCTCGGAGATTACCTCAATACCTCCTATATCAAGCATATTTAATGTATTCGTATATAAAAGTTCATGCTGCAGGCTGAACCCTATCAAATCGAAACTTTCCAGAAAGATCCTGTTTTCCAGAGAAAAGAGGGGTGTTTTTGTTTTTCTGAGACGTTCTTCAAAATCGATCCATGGTGAAAATACCCTCTCAGCTGAAAAGCAGGATTGGGCGTTTATGATATCATACAATATCTGAAGTCCCAGGTTAGGCATCCCGACTTCATATACATCTGGAAATGCAAGACATGCCAGTACGCCTCTGTCCATATTTGCCAGCCATCCCGTCCCCTTGCTTGATATTCCTGCTTCATTGCCTACATATCTGCCGGGCCTTTCTATGCCCTCGATAAGTTTTTCCAGCTCACTGTATTGAAGTGATCTAATTTTTTTGTTCACCTTGAATAACCCTTTCTCTATAAACGGTCAGAAAAATCCTCATAGGCTATCTCGTGATCCTTTCTGGTCTCCCTGTATGTATTTACGTTTGATACCAGTGCAATCCCGAATAACGTTGAGACAAGACTGGATCCTCCTGAGCTGATGAAGGGCAAAGGTATACCGATTATGGGCATTATACCGATCGTCATCCCTATATTTATAACCACCTGTACAGTAATCATAAATCCTATTCCCGAAGCAAGGAGCATTCCAAAGCTGTTATTGGAAGCTGCTGCTATTCTGAAACATTTCCAGATAACAAAGCCCAGCAAAAATACTGCCAGCAGGCATCCCAGAAAGCCGAGCTCCTCTCCTATGACCGAGAATATAAAATCCGTTTGATGTTCCGGGACGTAACTTAAGTTTGTCTGGGTTCCTATAAAAAGCCCCTTTCCGGTAAATCCACCCGAGCCTATTGCCATCTTTGACTGATAAAGATTATATCCTGCTCCCTCACTCGATGAATCAGGCCTCAAAAAAATAAGAAGCCTGTCGAGCTGATACTCTTTTATTATCCCCATCTTAAGGCCTGCAAAAAATCCTCCTGCTGCAGCAGCTATTATTGCC
>CAYROY010000120.1:0-7844 GCA_964426155.1 uncultured Actinomycetota bacterium | reverse complement strand
ATTCTTCTTCTGCTAAGAATAAAAATATAGAAGATAAACCGGCAACAGGTGATGCAGGAGATATTGATTTCGGAGATGTCGAAAATATTAAAGTAGAGGTGGATCTCGAAAGCCAGAGAGTCATAATTTTTTACAGAGGCAACGTTATAAGGGAAATGACATGCTCGGGAGGTAAACTTGAATCGCCAACGCCAACAGGTGAATTTACTACATTGCAAAAGATAGAGTATGCATGGGTTGATAGGTTTGATATGGGGGCATATTACTGGGTAAGATTTTTTGAAGATTATCTTTTTCATAGTATACCTTTTAATGAGAATGGTGAAATGATGACGGAGGAGTTTGATAAACTGGGAGAACCTGCCAGCCATGGCTGCATAAGGCTCAGCCTGGATGACGCAAAATGGTTTTATGAGACTGTTCCTCTGGGAGTAGCGGTTTTGATCCACTAGAAAAAAATATTATTGTAGAATTCCTGAGTCCTGTAAATAGTATTTTCATCTGGTAAAATGTTATACAAATACGATCCTTTGGTTAATTTCTAATTGAGTATGAAATTGGATTAAATGTATATAAAAAGTCTCGAATTAAAAAATTTCAGAAATTACAATCATATAAAACTTGAATTTGATAAGGGATCTATACTTTTTACAGGGAATAATGGTAATGGTAAAACCAACCTTTTGGAATCCATACATTATCTTTCAGCCGGCCGTTCTCACAGAACATATATACAGGATGAACTTATAAGATGGGGAAGTGAATACGCACTACTCAGGGCGTGTATAAAATCCGGTGACGCGAGTAAGATGCACTTGTTAGAAATTGAAATAAGAAAAGATAATAATATAAAGATCAGGATAGACGGAGTATATCAAAAAAAGAAAGCGGATTTTATTTCGCTGGTTCCCTCAGTAATCTTTTCACCCGATGACTTAAAGATAATAAAATCGGATCCTGGTACCCGGAGGGATTTTATGGATTCGATACTGGAAAAGATTTTCAGGGATTATTACCGCCTGAAGCTGCAGTATAACAAGATCCTCCTTCAGAGAAACAGTCTGCTGAAGAGTGCAGAAGGCTCACTCAGCAGCAACCACCGGGCGACTCTTAAGGTCTGGAATCAGAATCTTGTTAATTATGGAACTAAAATAATTTTAATGAGGCTCAATCTTTTAAGAAGCATAGGCCGGCAGTTTAATAGTTATGTTGACTTATTCTTTGACAATGCTTGTCCTGATATAGAGTATGCTTTAAGCTGGGATAGAGATGGAAAAACTGAAAATTGTGAAGAAGGAAGGATCCTACATGGAA
Source organism: uncultured Actinomycetota bacterium (assembly GCA_964426155.1). Taxonomy (GTDB): domain Bacteria; phylum Actinomycetota; class Humimicrobiia; order Humimicrobiales; family Humimicrobiaceae; genus M55B120. The sequence goes on along the minus strand of CAYROY010000120.1, from coordinate 6,530 downwards.
AAAGCAATTCAGACAGTATAGATGAAGAATCAATAAGGAAAGTATTTATGGATAGGCTGGATGAAAATCTTGATAGGGATCTAATAAACAGGTCAACCAGTATCGGACCCCAGAGAGATGATTTTAAAGTTTTTTTTAATGATAAAGATGTAAGGTCATTCGGCTCACAGGGCCAGCAGAGGATTTCTTCCATAAGTCTTAAATTGTGTGAGTTGTATATTATAAAAAAGATGTCTAAAAGAGAACCCGTTCTTCTTCTGGATGACGTTCTTTCAGAGCTTGATATCAAAAGAAGGGGTAATCTTGTAAGAGTTATTAATAAAAATTCCCAGACTTTCGTCACTTCAACAGATAGCAGCAATTTTGATAACCTTGATATAGATTTTCATAAAAAATATTTAATTGAAGACGATGAAGTCAAGATGGTTAAATGATCCTTTTATGTAATTGGTTAAAAACGGTGTATTTAAAATGAATAAGCCTGAAGATATCGGAAGTGTAATAAATTCTATTGTGAATAGGATGGGATTAAGCTCGAAATTGAAAACTTCCGGGATTTTCAATCACTGGAGTGAAATAGTCGGTGAAGAAATCGCAAAAAGGTCCAGTCCCGAGAAGCTGGCCAGGGGTATTTTATACATATCTGTTTCGAGTTCTACATGGGCGAATGAGCTCAGTCTTATGTCGGTTCAATTAATAGAAAAGATTAACGCTTTTGCAGGGGAACAGGTTGTAAAAACTATAAGATTCAGGACATGTCTTTAAATTCTTTTTTTCATATAATGACTAAATCTGAGGCAAAATATGATATAATAACCTATGTTTAAAAGCATTTTTTTTGTAATTTTGATTAAAGTTATTTATTAGGAACATAAAGGGTAATGAGTGAGATAGTTATTTTTTCTGGCACTTATTTTCCTCTATCCTCATTTAAAAAATAATAATTTTAGGTTAAAAAGGGGTTTTTTTTGAAAAAATCGAGTTATGATGCTAAAGATATTACGGTACTTGAAGGTCTTTCTGCAGTAAGAAGGAGACCCGGAATGTATATAGGCTCTACAGGGACCAGGGGACTCCACCATTTGATATATGAAGTTGTTGATAACAGCATTGATGAGGCAATGGCCGGATACTGTGATAATGTGCTGGTTGTATTGAATAAGGATAATTCGGTCACGGTTATCGATAATGGAAGAGGCATACCTATAAAAAATGTCGAAAAATATAACAAACCTGCTGTTGAGATAGTGCTTACAAAACTCCATGCCGGTGGAAAATTCGGAGGCAAAGGGTATAAGGTCTCAGGTGGTCTTCACGGAGTCGGCCTATCTGTTGTCAATGCACTTTCAGAAAAATTAAAAATAGAAGTAAGAAGAGAAGGCTATATATACACGCAGGAATATGTGAGGGGAGAACCCACGGGTCCCCTAAAAAAAGGTGAAAAGACCAAAAGCCATGGTACAGCAATAACATTTTACCCTGATACGGAAGTCTTTGATGACCTTGATTACAAATTCGAGATACTTTCCAGCAGGATGAAAGAGATGGCATTTCTCAATAAAGGTCTGAAGATAACACTAATAGATATACGGGAAGAACCCCAGAAAAAAGAAGAATATAAATATGAAGGCGGTATAATTGATTTTGTAAGCTATCTCTGTGAAAAGAAGGACCCCCTTCATAAAAAGGTGGTTTACATCTCAAATAAGGATGACGACCACGAAGTAGAGATTGCCATGCAGTATACATCAGGTTATTCAGAGAGTATATTCTCATTTGCGAATAACATAAACACCACGGAAGGCGGCACACACCTCAGCGGTTTTAAGGGAGCCCTTACAAGGACAATAAATGATTATGCCAGAAATAACAATATCCTTAAGGAAAAAGATGAAAATCTTTCCGGTGAGGATGTAAGGGAGGGGCTGACCGCGATAATAAGCGTCAAACTTAAGGAACCCCAGTTTGAAGGACAGACTAAGACTAAACTGGGAAATAGCGAGATAAAAGGTTTTGTAGAATCAACAGTAAATACAAAACTTGCCGAGTTTATGGGCGAGAATCCTTCAATTGCGCGTGCTATTGTAAATAAGGGGATTGATGCAGGCAGGGCAAGGAATGCAGCAAAAAAGGCGCGGGATCTTACACGGAAAAAATCCCTTCTGGAAAGCGGTTCACTTCCAGGCAAGCTGGCGGACTGCTCTATAAATGACCCAAGGTTTAGCGAGATATATCTTGTTGAAGGAGATTCTGCTGGAGGAAGCGCCAAGCAGGCAAGAGATAGGAGATTTCAGGCAATACTGCCATTGCGCGGCAAAATACTGAATGTCGAGAAAGCAAGACTTAACAGGATCCTTTCGAGCATTGAGATCCAGGCTATGATAACCGCATTTGGTGCAGGAATAGGCGAAGATTTTAAAATTGAGAATTCCAGATACCAGAAGATAATAATTATGACCGATGCTGATGTTGACGGGGCCCATATAAGGACACTGATACTTACATTCCTTTACAGATATATGCCCGGACTAATCGAGGCAGGCTATGTATATATAGCACAGCCGCCACTATATCAGGTTAAAGATGGCAAGGAAGTAGATTATGCTTATACAGAGAAAGAACTGGATAAACTTAAAAATAAATATAAGGGTAAGAGATTAAATGTACAGCAGTACAAGGGCCTTGGAGAAATGGATCCCGAACAGCTCTGGGAGACTACCATGAATCCAGAGACCAGGACCCTGCTTAAGATTGAGGTAGAGGATGCGCTTATTGCAGATGATGTATTCTCAACACTTATGGGTGATAAAGTAGAACCCAGGAGGAGATTCATAGAAAAAAATGCAAAAGGAGTCTCATTTATAGATATTTGATTGTTAATCTGATGAAGAGGAATAAAATTCTAGTCTGGAGATTTAATGGTATTTGAACTTAAAGGGAAGATACGAAATGTTGAAATAGAATCCGAAATGCAGGATTCTTACTTAAGCTATGCAATGAGCGTAATAATAGGAAGAGCCCTGCCCGATATACGGGACGGACTTAAACCGGTGCACCGCAGGATACTTTATGCTATGTATGATATGGGGATGCGCTCCAATCCCCCATATAAGAAAAGTGCAAGGATAGTGGGTGAGGTTCTCGGTAAGTACCATCCACATGGTGATACTGCCGTTTATGATGCAATGGTCAGGATGGCGCAGGATTTTTCAGAGAGATACATGCTAGTAGATGGTCATGGTAACTTCGGTTCAGTCGACGGAGATAGCGCAGCGGCGATGAGATATACTGAAGCCAGGCTTTCAGATTTTGCAGAGGAGCTCCTTGTCGATATAGATAAGGATACGGTAGACTTTGTAGATAATTTTGATAGTACACTGAAGGAACCGGTAGTACTTCCGTCTAAGATCCCGAATCTACTGGTAAACGGTTCATCAGGAATTGCGGTTGGAATGGCAACTAATATCCCGCCCCATAATATAGGTGAAGTCGCGGAAGGAATAATATATAAGATAGATCATCCGGAAGCTTCAATAAAGGAGCTGATGAAAAAGATAAAGGGCCCCGACTTTCCAACCGGCGGGATCATAATGGGTCTTGGTGGAATAAGAGAGGCATATAATACCGGAAAAGGGAGAATTGTCGTAAGGGGAAGGGTACATCAGGAACAAACACGCAGAGGCAAGACAAATCTGGTTATAAGCGAGCTTCCTTATCAGGTCAATAAATCGAAATTCGTAGAAGCGATTGCAGATCTTGTTAAGAGTAAAAAGATTACAGATATAAGCGATTTGAGGGATGAATCAGATAAAAGCGGTATGAGGGTAGTGATAGAGCTTAAAAAAGATGTAGTTTCAAATGTTGTTATTAACTGCCTCTATAAAAATACCCAGCTCCAGGAAACTTTTGGGGTGATAATGCTAAGCCTCGTAGACGGTATCCCTAAAACCCTCAATCTTAAAGACCTTATAGAAGAATATTTAAAACACAGGTATCAGGTCGTAGTAAGAAGGACCAAATATGACTTAAAGAAAGCAGAGGAAAGGGAGCATATACTTGCAGGTTATCTAATAGCTCTGGATAACCTTGACGAAGTTATAAAGACCATAAGGTCTTCAAAAGATGCTCCTACAGCTAAAAAAAGACTTATAGAAAATTTCGGACTTTCTGCATTGCAGGCTCAGGCAATACTGGATCTGAGACTGCACAGATTAACAGGGCTTGAACGTGATAAAATAAAAAAGGAACATAAGGAAATACAGGAAAAGATTAAAATTTTAAAAGAGCTTTTGGCGAGTGACACCCTTATATATTCAGAGATAAAAAAAGAACTGAAGGAGATCAAGAAAAAATATGAGGATGAAAGAAGGACTGACATTTCTGCAGATGAATCAGATATTGATATTGAAGACCTTATCCCGGAAGAAGAGAATGTAATTTCTATATCTCACTCAGGTTATATTAAAAGGGTACCGGTAACAACCTACAGGAAGCAGGGACGCGGTGGCAGGGGAGTAACCGGGACAAATCTAAAAGAGGATGATTTTGTAGAGCATCTTTTTATTGCCTCTACACATCATTATATGATGTTCTTTTCGAGCTTCGGAAAAGTATATAGACTTAAAGTCCATCAGCTGCCGACGGGAAGCAGGACATCCAAGGGCAAGGCTATTGTGAATCTTCTGCCTTTTGCATCAAAGGAAAAAGTAGCAGCAATAATTGCAGTCAAGGAATATAATGAAAAACAATACCTTATAATGGCGACTAAAAAAGGTCTTATTAAAAAAACCCCCATAACAAAATATGATACTCCCAGAAAAGATGGTATTATTGCAATAAATATAAAAGATGATGATGAGCTGATTGCAGTTGAGAAATCAGACGGCAATGATGAGATAATAATGGTTTCTAAAAACGGCAAGGCAATCAGGTTCAGCGAAAAAGACTGCAGGCCAATGGGCAGAGTTTCCCAGGGAGTCAAAGGGATGAAGCTTGCAGATGATGATGAAGTGCTCTCGATGATGGTTGTTAAAGAAATTGATGGAGATCTTTTTATACTTACGGAGAATGGTTTTGGCAAACGCACTGCACTTTCTGAATATAAAAGACAGAAGAGAGGAGGTAGCGGGGTAATCACTCTTAAGATAACTGATAAAAAGGGCAAAGCTGCAGGAGCAGGGATTTTAAAAGATGAATACGACATAATGATAATTTCTGAAAATGGCATATTGATAAGAATACCTGCCAGGTCTATTTCAAAGACGGGGAGATCGACACAGGGAGTGAAAGTGATAAATCTTGGAGACGGTAACAAGGTTGGTTCTTATTCTATAATTGCATCTGATTAAGATATGTAATGATAAGAAAGTTAATCAAAGCAGTTGAATCTACTGGTACATAATTTATTTTATTTAGGGAGCAAATCTGTTATTATGATTTTTCAATTACCGTATCTCTATAAGTATGTTTTTCATTTTTATTATAGGACCATCTATTTATACGAGGAGGTAAAAAATGACTGAAGAAAAACCCGAAATCCATCCAGATTTCAATAAAAAAAGTTCAACTGGAATGGAGCCAAAAATAGCTGTGCTTATTTCTCATATAGGGTTTCTTGTAGGAGCTGGATGGCTATCCGGTCTGATAATCTATTTGCTGGAAAAAGAAAACCGCTTTGTCAGGTTCCATGCAATGCAATCCCTTGTAATCGGTGTGGCGGAAATAATACTGTTATATTATTGCATCTATACTTATGCTGGCAGTCATTGGAGTATTTTGCTTTCCTGTAATATGGGTAGCAGCACTTGTAATAAGGATAATCATAGTTATGAAAGCGAATAATGGTGAGTATTATAAGTTTCCATGGCTTGGAGATATGGCAGATAAATGGACAAAGATGTAAGCCATGTTTAGTATAAAAATTTACCTTAAAATAGTATAGTCCTTAATAGAAAATGGGGGATTATACATAGCCCGGGAGGTACAATGGTCAGCATTAATAAAAAAGTTCTTAGAAGTATCAGTGAGCTTTCCAGTTTTAAGTTTCTCCTGATATTTTACCTGGTATTCTTTATAATCTGGGTAATAGTAATCGGTATAATTTCTTTAATTGCATGGCTTGGGCTCTCTTCTGCAGGAATAAGTATAGGTGATTTATTGCAGAGTTATGGAATTGGAAATTTTGGATTGTTAAAACTGGAAGAAGGAAATGTTCTATACGTTATTGTAGCAATAATCGGTGGGCTTATAGCTTCTGTCTTTTATGCTGCAATAGGAACCCTTATGGTATGGATAGTCAATGTAATACTCAGAATAAGCGGGGGCATTGAACTCAGGTTCATCGATAAGGAAGATACAGCAAAGACTGAATAGTTAGTTTTGTCTTGTAACTGCTTGTTACGTTTTATCTTGACAAAAAATAGTTATATTGTTATTTTTCCTCTGTGTCAGAGTGGGCCTATAGCTCAGCAGGTTAGAGCGCATCCCTGATAAGGATGAGGTCTCTGGTTCGAGTCCAGATAGGCCCACCA
>CAYROY010000119.1:0-2918 GCA_964426155.1 uncultured Actinomycetota bacterium | reverse complement strand
AGATTATAATGCATTTTTCTAAAATAATTAAATCAGCGCTATTCCGGAGCAGCAGCTGCAAATAATCCGTCTCTGAATTTTTTTTCTGCCTTCAGTCTTATGATCTTACCCCTGAGACTGCTGTAATCAATCACATCTCTAAAATAAACTTTTATATAATTTCCAGAGATTCCGGATACCAGTCCATTCTCGCTGTCTATTTTCTCAACGGCAACATCAAGATTTTTACCTATATTGTATTCTATATAATTATTTCTTAAACTTTTGCCAATTTCTCTAATTAAACTGCTTCTTTCATTCTTTATGAAAGCTTCTACTTTATTATTCATCCTGCTGGCAGCTGTCCCCGGTCTTGAAGAGAACTTGAAAACATGAAGCCTGGCAAATCCTGCCGCCTTCACAAAACTAAGGCTATTATTAAAGTCCTTATCTGTCTCCCCCGGGAAACCGACCATTACATCCGTGGTAATGGCTATATCCGGAAATAATTTCCTTACCTTTGATATCTTCTCCATTAAAAACTTGCTGCTGTAGGGCCTTCTCATAAACTTTAATATAGAATCGCTTCCGCTCTGCAGAGGTATGTGCAGATGGGGGGCAAACCTCTCACTGTTATCTGAAAGTACAGAAAGAAGCCGGTCGTCTATATCGTTTACCTCAATAGAGCTTATTCTTATTCTTTTTATATCAGTCTTATTGATCAACTGTTCTAAAAGCCGGGGTAAACCCCGCTTTCCTTCAATATCTAAGCCGTATTTGCCGATATTGATCCCTGTCAGAACAATCTCATCAAATCCTGCCTTCTCCATGGCATCCACCTTATTAATAACACTTTCGCTTTCTACGCTCCTGTATTTACCCCTGGTCATAGGTATAATGCAATAGCTGCAATACTGTTCGCACCCGTCCTGTATCTTTACCATCGGTCTCGAATGGTACCATATACGCGGATCTGATTGACTATTATATATTCTGCCGGGTTTTTTGCCTGGTTCTATCAGCTCCTGTTTTTCTCCCATAAATTCTGCTATTTCTGAAGCCATGCTGTAAATATCATCTTTTTTTTCATTATCTATTATAAGATCGACTTTATTATCTTTCAGAAAGCTCCGGTTCTTCCTGACAAAACATCCGGTTACTACCATCTTTGCATCAGGGTTGGTCTTTTTGATCCTCCTTAAAAGCTGCCTTACCTTCCTATCGGCCTCCGAGGTAATGGTACAGGTATTAATAATACAGAATTGCGGTTTACCCGCCCTGTAATCAACTTTTTGAAAACCAGACTTTTCAAGTTCTCTGGATATTTCATCAGATTCACACAGATTTGCCCTGCATCCAAGAGTATTTACTGAAAATCTCATATTATTGTTACCACCGTGTGTTTGAACACAAATAAATTAAAAAGTCAGATATCGTTAAAACTGGTCACCCGGACTTAATAAAAAAATCTATAACTGATAGAAAATAAATTGCAGCAGTCTCGGCCCTCAAAATATTTTTACCAAGATTTACCTCAGTGGCGCCCCTGCCTTTTAATATTGAGGCTTCGCTATCAGAAAGGCCTCCTTCCGGACCTATAAGAAATGCAATACTTTCCGCACCGGAAAGATCTTTTAAACTTTTTCTTAAGGTCCTGGTATCCTTATCTGCTTTCTCATAGGGTAAAAAGAAATAATCGAATGAATCTATATCGATGTCGCCAATCCTGACTGGGATTTCTATCCCGCATTTAAAATCCCTCCTGCACTGCATGGAGGCTTCATCAGCTAATTTCTGAAATCTTTCAAATTTCGCCTTTTTACCGGTTATATCCGGAACAGACCTCTCGCTTTCAACAGGAATTATTTTTGAAACCCCTATCTCTACAGTCTTCTGTATTACAAATTCCATTGCATTTTTTTTCAATATGCACTGGAACAATGAAATATCGGGCAGGGACCTCTCTATTAAATTACTCTCTATTATTTCGAAAACAGCTTCATCCCTGTTTATACTCCTTATTACAGTTCTGTATTTATGGCTTTCATTATCTGAAAAGTTAACAGTGTCCCCTGACCTGCATCTCAGAGACGCCCGAAGATGTGATATATCACCTTTATCTTTTAAAACGATTTTATTGTCTTCAATCCGATCAGGACTGATAAACAGGTATGGATGGCTCATTGTGTATGTCTTATTATAGTATATATATATCTAACCTACTGGTTCTTTTCTCTCACGGGCGTAGTCTGCAAGCATTTCTTTTTCACGTCTGGTCAGTTTCCTGGGAATCTCTACAATTATATTTATTATATGATCTCCTCTTCTATACCCGTTAAGCTGTACAAAACCTCTTGATTTTAAAACTACTCTGGTCTGCGGCTGGGTCCCGGGTTTTATCTTTATCTTCTCCTTACCGTCAAGAGTATTTGCCTCTACAGTCACTCCAAGTGCAGCCTGTGCAAATGATACCCTTATCTCTGATACTACGTCATCACCATCCCTTTTAAACTCTGGATGAGGTTCAACTTTAACTGTTATATAAAGGTCACCCCTTATGGAATCTCTGCCAAGTGAATCTCCCTTACCCGAAACTCTCAGCCTGTCACCATCATGCATGCCTGCCGGTATATCCACCTTTATTTTCCTCTTAAAGGTGTGGTGTCCCTGACCCCTGCATTTTTTACATGGATTCTTAATTATTTTCCCTGTACCATTACACATATCGCATGTAGATGTTGTTATGACACTGCCTATAAGGGTCTGCCTGGTCACCCTGACCTTTCCCATTCCGCCGCACTTCGGGCAAGTCTGTACACTTCCATCACCCGCGGCCCCCGTACCGCCGCATTCTTCACAGATATCTTCTACCTCATATTCTATTTCCTTCTTTACGCCGAATGCCGACTCCTTAAAGCTTATCTTAGTATTTGCTTCAA
>CAYROY010000118.1:0-7982 GCA_964426155.1 uncultured Actinomycetota bacterium | reverse complement strand
CAGGTCTCCTTTTGCCATAAAACGGGAGAGAATATTCATAATTTCCCTTTCCAAGCATTTCCTCATTCCTCAAACCAGAGAAATCTTCCATTGCCTTATTCCAGGCTATTATTCTACCCTCTGCATCTACTGCAAAAGTTGCGTCAGGCAGGAAATCAATTATATTTTTAAGAAGATTGCGGGATTCTTTTAATTCTTTTTCAGAAATCTTTTGTAGTGTAATATCCCGGAGGATTATAACACTCCCCATCCATCCACTGGTATTATCAAGAAGAGGGTTTGTCCTTAATTCAATATACAGATTCCTGTCTTTTATTTCTACTTCCTCAATTGTACTAACCCTGTATTTTTTTTTATTTAAAAAATCCATTATTTCAATGTACTTTGAAACTACCTGCTCTACAGGTTTTCCTATGTCTCTGCTGCTTGCCGAAAGAAGCCTGCATGCCGCTTTATTGATATCTATTATCCTGCTGTCCCTGTTTATTATAAGGATACCATCATAAAGGTTTTCTGTGATAGTCTCTCTGGCTAAAGGTGTGATATCTATCAACTGATACTTAAAAATTGCAATTGTCAGCAGGGCGCAGCTTAAGGTGAAAAATACAGGCGTCAACTCCATTCCTTCTACGCCGTACTGCCTGAAGGAATATATAATATTTACAGCAAAGGGGATAACTGATGCTATCACCAGTGATCTTCCCTGATGAGAATAATACCTTTTGTACTTGAAAAGGGCAAAAACCAGCATTGCTATTGCTGCTGCCAGGAAAAAATAACAGTAAGAAAGATGTACCCAGTACCACGGACCGTGCTCATAGAAAGCTAAAATGCCTGCTATATTATTCTGTTTTAGATAAATATCAGACCATACAAGGCCGTGAAATTCATTTGTGAAAACAAGAGCCAGAGTAGCAACAGGCAATATAAAGAAAAAAAACTTATTTTTACCTGTAAGCCAGTAATCCATATTTGTATACCTTAAAACAAAAAAGAAGAAGAATGCCGGCAATGTTACTATTCCCAGGTAACTGATCTTTGAAAATAATATTTTCAGGCTCAGAGCCGTAAATGACGCTTCAAAAAGCGCTGCGAAACACCATATGGCTACAGCCAACAACACCATAAAAAGTTCTGCCCTTATACGGTTGGTCCTCTTTACACCTATGTATATTGTAAGACCGAGTGAAACCAGAAATGATAATATTAACAATAATATTAACAGATTAATCTGCAATTCTTATATCCTTAATTTTAATGATATCAATAATCAGCCAATCATTAAATTATATTAGTTTTTAGCGTCAGCCTCAAGTATAGTACAAATTATACATCATAATTGAGAATTCATAAAAAAGTAAGTTTAGCAATAAATTGCCGGTCACTACTATAAATAGACTATCTAATATCCTGTTTCCCCAGCAGGATAAATGCCGCAAGCATAACAGCAGTTACAATAATAAATGTCACATAATAACCTAAATAAGTTATAAAATATCCTCCTAATATGGGGAGCAGGACAATAAAAATATTCATGGTACCCCTTATGCCAAGGTATATTATCCTTTCATCTGAAGGCGCTATATCAAGAATATAAGACTCAAATCCTACTGCCCTGCCGCTTATTAAAAAACCCACAAAAAAAAACACCAGCGAATAATACCCGGGACCAAACTTTGACAGTATAATGGCAAGGACCGGGATCATGCTTCCAATTAGAATGCAGGATTTTAAAATCATTTTAGAATCCCACCTTCTGGAGATAGTGACCCATAAAAAATTCGATAATACGGCTCCCGCAGTCTGGAATATAAGATAGCGTCCTACATAAGTCTCATTAACACAAAGGATATCTTTTGCATAAAGCATATAAAAGGGATAGATCATTAAACTAAAACTGAACATGTTCTCGACTATAATAAAACGCGTAAAGCTTTTATCCTTTTTTAGAATAGAAGGAATTTTTTTTATAAATATTTCAAGAGATACTTTCTCTTTATCCCTTATAATCGAAGGCGGCTCCCTGATAAACCAGAAGGCAATAGAAGCAACCAGAAGTCCTGCAGAACCTATGAAGAGTATTACTGCGTAGTTATAAGGAAATGATAACCTGTTAAGGGCAAAAATGTTTAGAACAACCACTCCCCCCAGGAAAGAAAAAATACTCGTAGCAAATTGCTTCGATGAAAAAAGCTTTCCTCTCTGCCCTTTTTTTACAAGTTTTCCTATAATATCGCTGTAAGCCATACCTGCAAATCCCCCGCTTATGGAATAGAGGAATATCCAGAAAAAAAGGCTTGCTGTAACCAGCGTCTGCATATGTTTTCCAAAAAACCAGGCAAAAGCAGCCATTCCCAGAAACGATATCACCCTGAGGTAAATTCCAAGCAGCAGAATACTTTTTTTGTATCTGCGTACATGCATGAAACTGCTCAGGATGATATTGAAGATAAAAGGTGTTCCCAGCATAATTGAATATAACAGGCCAAATATAATTTTAGATTCTGTCAGATTAGCAACCAGCGCTGGAAAGACTGTATTGTAATCAAGCATTGACATTGTAAGAGCAAGAAATGCTCCATGCCAGATGAATATCATATATGTTCTTCTGATATCCTCCTGAGGCGATTTCACTGAATATTTAAGATTTATCATTACCACTTTTCCGGTTTTTGGATTACTGCTTTACTTTTATTTGGCCGATGTATATAAATTTATCAACATATATGTTTTACAGATCTTCAATAGCCACCAGAGATACCCTTCAATTAACTGTATTACAATAATTTTACCAGATATGTAATATTACTATATTTATGGACTTATCGTCTATAAATATAACTAAGCTGTAACTATATACATAATATTAATACTAATTATGTATCTACACCGGGCTGGTTTTTTAAATATCTTTTTTTATGTATATTATGTATACATATCATCTAATAGCATTATTTGAGGTTTACGGCTGCAGCCAGGATTTACTAATTGTGATTTTTATTGATTTATATGATATCAGAGCGGAGCCCGAGACATTTAAGAGTAATATATAAAAAATTATGGATTATTTGTATTGTTGTCTTTTGCCTCAATTATTTTTCTTGTTTCCTCGAGATTTAAAAAATCCTTCGGAGTCAGGACATTGATATCTACATCCCTGTAATCAGCAATATTCCTTGTAACCATATAACCTATATTATTATTAATGCAAATAAAATACTGTATACCATCTTCAAAATCTTTTATATCCGAGCTTAATGATTCTCCTATCTCTTTATCGGTAAATGGAAGTATTTTCATAATAGACCTTAATTTTAATATTGTCTTTAAGGCAGTACTATCATCCTTATTGCTACTGATTATGTAATAGCAGTTTGCAATAATAAGTGAAGATGTGTAACCATATAAAAGATCTTTCTCAACAAGAGACATGACTTTTTGAGAATCTGTAAAATGAGGCTCCCTTTTAAAAACCACATCAAGTATGACATCTGTATCAAGAAATAATTTTCCCGTCATAAGAACCTCTTATTCAGAGCTTCTTCTAAAAGCTCCTTATCGGATTTTTTTGTAGAGAAACTTGCAATTCCGGATAATTCCCTGGTTATTGGTCCAATATTATAATCACGGGTACCGGAAGACAGGGTCTTAAAATAAAGTTTCACTATTCCAGACAGGCTTATATTGTTTTTCTTTGCATATTCCTTGGCAGCCTCAATGACTTCCTTCTCAAGTGAAAGTGTAAGTTTTGTTGCCATTTTATTCTCCATTAAATATCAATTATTAACACGTATAATATATAACAATTAATACGTATCTGTCAATATTGACTTCTGAATTTTTCAATACAAATAGTCATTTATTTTCCCCACAGTCTTCAGGAGGGCAGGCTCTTTTGCCAGAAATACATATGGGATAATTTAGATCAGGATCCTTTTTAAGTATATCTTCCAGTATGATTTCATGTTCCCAGTTATCACCAAAATCATACCTGTATAGAGCCTGTCTGGTTTTGGTATTAAACCATTTATAAATATTTTGAGTTTTTTCAGGAATAATTTCTTGTTCAAAAAACCCGTCATCTTTAGTTGGTATTCCTATGCTCACCTTTTTACCTGAATCAGGATGAAGTATCACAAACTCATGGAGGTGATAATCCTCCCATCCTATGGCATCCTGAATTGCAACATGAAGATCCCGGAAATTGTAGATTTCTGGAACCAGTATCTTTCTCCAGATAGGTGGCTTTATATATTTTAGGGCAATCCTAAACTGATATACACTGTCAAATTTTTTATTCATTGTAACTAATGTAGAGTTTCAGCATATAAGCTGTATAATCATTCTATTACAAGCTGCTTTTATCTTTTAATAAAAGTAAAAAATCTGCAGGACTTAATACTCTTATTGTCTTATATGATTTTAACATTAATAGATGCCTGTCTCCAGATATTATGAAATCACAATTAGCTGAAACAGCACATTCAAGGATTTTATCATCATCAGGGTCATCTTTAATAAATCTTATCTTTTCTTTTATTTCAATTATATTACAGAATTCTAGAACACTTTCTAAGAATAACTTTACCTGGTCTTTTCCCCAAAGAAATTTCTTGGATAATTTATCTTTTAATTCCTCTATTATATCTTTGGTTATGAAAACTTCTAGATTTGAAAATCTACAAGTCTGTATTATTTCTTCGCATACCCTGCCCAGGATGGCAGCAGAAATATAGACATTTGTATCCAGTACTATCCTCAAATCACTACCTACTTTTCATGCAGTATCTTTTCTATGTCCTTCTCGTCCCTGATACGTAGCCTTCTTGCTGTTTCATCTCCCCACTGTCTTATCCTTGCCCACCTCTTATTGGAAACATACTGCCTGAACGCTTCTCTCACCAGATCGCTTTTAGTCCTGCTTTCTTCGGTAGCTAAACTTTCTATATTTTTGTATAGTTCCTCGCTCAGTGATACATTTAGTATTTTTGTCGACCTTGCCATTTATCCCTCTTGTATAAAATTATTGAGTAATACTTATTATTACCAGATAATTATAGCAACTTGATTTATATATTCAATATCCTCATAGAATTTTTTGAATTTTTCTTGATTTATTGAGACCGTAAGTTTCGGTATGTACCTGATCAATTATCTATACACAAAACTGATATGTTTAATATATTTTGTTCCTAAAACTACTTATCCTATTTCAAGGCCTTAAGATTTTCAAAACCCTGAAGGTAATCATCATAGGTTACCCGGGACTCTATGCCAAAATCAGAAAGAAGATCAAGGACTTCATTTACGGAAAGATCAAGCTCTTCTGCCATCTTTCCCAGGGATACTTTTTTTTCATTGTATAGTTTAAGCCAGTAAAAAACCCAGCCTGCATGCAAAAGTTCCCTTACTATTTCTGATTTAGCCTCTTTTTTGTGTTCTGATAATCTGGATATTATATCTATTTCTTCCTTACCCAGACGTAAGCTCATTACGCTCATCTTATCAACCTTTCATTATCCTTTTTTCTGCATCCTCTATTATTCTTGCTGAATACCGTCCGTACTTTTCAAGCAGTTCGAGTTTTGTCAGCGAAATATCTTCCTTTAGGTCTGCCCCTATCAGAAAGTGGATTGCAGTAATAAATCTTATATTAAATATCTTACACACCTTTATTGCTATACCATCATCGGTTGCCAGTGCACAATCATTTTGTCTGGCAATCATAAATGCTGCTGTCTCGCCCCTTCCTAATGGAAAATCTTTGCATATTTTATCTACCTCTTTCCTGTCAGGATCTGCCTTTAAAACAAGCTTTCCTTCCTTTATCTGCTGTATAATCGCTCTTGTGTCTATCCCGTCCTTATACTCCACTTCTTTTTTGACAGTTTCCGGTATAACCCCTTCATATTTATTAAGTACTGTTTGAATTAAGTCTATTTTTGATAAAAGTATTAGGGTAGAAGCATCAAAAATAATCAATTTTAACTCCTATAATACAATTTACTACATATGTAGTATAGCATATTTAACAAAGGTATTCCAATATATTTATTATAAAGTGCACCACATTTGATGGAGCCCGCGATCGGATTTGAACCGATGACCTTTTCCTTACCGAGGAAATGCTCTACCTACTGAGCTACACGGGCTTTGATTTATGGTGGAGGAGAGAGGATTTGAACCTCTGAAGGCTGCGCCGGCAGATTTACAGTCTGCTCTCTTTGACCACTCGGGCACTCCTCCACAATGGAGCCGGCGATCCGATTTGAACGGACGACCTGCTGATTACAAATCAGCTGCTCTACCAACTGAGCTACACCGGCAAATGAATTTGCCCTATCATTATCAACATCAAAACATAGATTGTCAAGAATCAGCTGCCGGCACCCCGCAAGTAGAAATATTAATAAAAATGCTATAAATTATCAATAGCAAGTTTGACGGCTCCGCTGACCGGTTTTTCAATCAGCGGACTGAAGTCTATATTATCAAATCTTGATTTAAGTTCTTTTGTTACAACATCTTTAAAATATTTTTCACATCTAAAAAGCCCCCCTACAAATACCAGATCTGTCCTCTTATCTAAAAGTCCAAGTTTTCTGGCTACTGACTCAACTGATAGGACTGATTCCATAGCCTCTTCGTGTAAAATTTTTATACATATACTATCTCCCCTGTAAGCACATCTGCAGACAACCTCGGAAAACTGCCCTATTCTCTTTTTTGAAAAAGGTCTTCCGTATACCCAGTTTACAATTTCTATAGCTTTCTTCAAATCCAGTTTTTTCAGTATTTCACCTGTCAACATCGTTTTTTTTCCTCTGCCGTCATATTCTCTCATCACAGCTCTCAGGGCCTTTATGCTTACAGAATATCCGCTGCCTTCATCTGCAAGTATATAATCCCATCCTGTAGCGCCTGCCTGCTCTCCTCTTTCGTTTACACCAAAACAATTAGATCCGGTTCCTGCTATTATTATTATCTTATTTTCAGCGCTGCTGCCTGCTTCCAGTCCAATCCTTGTATCATTGCATATCAAAGTCTTAGAAAGTTTTAGATGTTTTTTTAACTTCTCATTCTCGACTATTTTCCGGTAAGTAATTAGATCATCAGGTACATTAAATCCCGCAAAACCAAAGCCGCTGCTTTCAAATATTGCATCCTTCCCGATGCCGGCCTTTTCCATTGCCCCGTATACTGCATTGTTAAGATTTTTTATGGCATTCTCAACACCTACACTAAGGAAATTGCTGGCACTGGAAACCGATTCTGCCAATTTTTCTCCTGCTGCTGTGGCTATCACTGCTGTGGTCTTTGTTGCCCCGCCATCAACTCCAAGTATGTATTTCATAAGACTATTTATCCTTTTTATTCCATTGGTATTTGGCCATTATACATTATATATAAATAATTTTTCTACTGTTTAAATATATATTAAATCAAATATAATAATAATTGTTCATATAAAAAGATTAAGGAGGTCTTAAATGACCGGTATTATAAGAAGGAGCATAGCTGCTGGAAGTTTTTACCCTTCAGATCCCGTAGAACTGAAAGAATTGATAAACAAGTTTCTTGATAAAGCAGAAACCTATGATATCAATAATATAAGAGCCCTGGTAAGCCCTCATGCAGGTTATATTTATTCCGGTCAGGTTGCTGCATATTCATACAAGCAGATTGACGGTAAAAGATTCGATAATATAATAATTATAGCACCTTCCCATGCAGAATATTTTGATTTTATATCCATCTACAGCGGTAACGGTTACAAGACTCCTCTTGGATTAGCAGAAATTGACGGTGAAAAATCAAAAATACTTGAAGATGAAAGCAAATTAATCAAAAGATCAGAATATGGCCATGGGCAGGAACATAGTCTGGAAGTCCAGCTTCCATTTCTTCAGACGGTGCTCGGTAGCAGCTTTAAGATAGTACCTGTGGTAATGGGCAATCAGAGCAGGGAAAATATTATAGAG
>CAYROY010000117.1:0-8870 GCA_964426155.1 uncultured Actinomycetota bacterium | reverse complement strand
ATATTATCACTGGCTGCAGTTCGGGCTTTTGATGGTAATACTTATATACTGGGGCGATCTTGTGACAAAGTTTGTATTTGCGCCCATAGACTACAGGTTCTTCATATATATTACCGGACCGATACCTCTTATTGAGAGGTTTTATGATTCCGCAAAATTTGTCAATATTTTCAGAAGTATTTTTACTGCTGTATGCCTGTGGATGATATATCTCATATACAGGGACAGCGCCAGGATTACAGAGGAAAGGCTCCGGGAAGATTAAAAATGGCTGTAAGATATATATGGAAGAAAATATTACTGCTGCTGTTACTGCTGCTTATAATGACAGCTGCATCAGGGTGCCAGGGGATCTATTTCGTACCCGGGGCAAGCTATGGATACTATGTCTGGGAGGAGGAAGGAGATATATACATCTTCTGGAGTGTCGATAAAAAAGATTCTTCTTTCTCCGGCAACATAAAAACAGATGGAAATATTGCAGACTATAGACCGATAGACTGGGAGGAAGATGATAAGTCCGGAACCGGAGACGGAAAAATATCCTACGAAACCACCCTGGGTCCGGATGACTACAGCGATGGCATAATCCTTGAGATAGAGGATTATGATTATATAGAGTTCGACCTTATGGTAAACGGTGGATACGATCTTTCCAGGGTGCATGTCGGAGCATTTCTTGAAAACCCCGGGGAAAGTCCTTTCAGGATAGACAGGGATTATTTTGAAAACCTTGAGGATAAGCCCTGGTACAGGAAGCACCCATTCTCCGGATTTTTATACAAGCTTTTTTCCAATAAATATTTTACTTTTCCCTATGTATTTATCCTCGGGGTGATTTTAATAGAGATACTCAGGATCACAGCATTTTCGAAAAAAAGCAGGAAAAGATTATATGTATATTTGTCATATGCAATACTGGTACTGCTTGTAATAATATTGTATTTTATATTGAGGTTTTTTGTTTTATAAACTGCTATAAGCGACAGGGGTTTCAATTGAAAGTATTTCTAATAGGAGTAGACGGTCAGCTCGGAACTGATATTGCAGAGTATTTTACAGCAAAGGGAGAAGAGGTAAAGGGCCTTGTGGGGCTGAAAGATATAGACATCTGTGATCTTGACAGCAGCCGCAGGCTTGTAATGGAATACAGGCCTGATATTGTAATAAATACCGCTGCTTTTCATAATGTCGACCTCTGCGAGGAAGAGGTAGCGCAGACGTTCAGGGTAAATGTTGAAGGTGTAAGAAACATTGCATCCATCTGCGGGGAAGCAGGGATTCCGCTTATGCATTTTTCTACAGACTACATTTTTGACGGCAAGAAAGGGACCCCATATATAGAGGATGACTGCCCGGGACCGTTGAGCATCTACGGGATATCAAAACTGGGCGGTGAAAGAGTCGTCAGGTACATGCTTGACAGGTATTATCTTGTAAGGCTGGCGGGGCTCTACGGCCATGCAGGCTGTACGGGTAAGGGCAATACTAATTTTGTGGAAGCAATGCTGGGACTTGCTTCCGGCAAAAAAAAGATTAAAGTTGTAGATGACCAGATCATGACTCCTACAAGTTCAAAAGATGCGGCAGAGAAGATATATGAACTTGTCCAAACGGGGATATACGGACTGTATCACATGACAAATACGGGCAGCTGCTCATGGTTTGAGCTGGCGTGTGAAATATTTAAGCTGGCGGGAATGGAAGTAGAAGTCGTTCCTGTTACGAGCGCCCAGTTCGGGGCAAAGGCTTTAAGACCTGCTTATTCTGTTCTGGATAACGCAAACCTTAGAAAAGCAGGCATAAAGGATATGAGGCACTGGAAGGAAGCACTCAGGGAATATATAAATACCAGATAAACAGGTCTGCAGGTATCTAATTATTGTTATGCGAGTTTTTCTTTAAGAGGAAAAGGATGTTTTCTTGATTAAGCCTTATGCGGTTTAAAATATCGGCTGAGAGTCCTACTATAAAGAATATTACCGATAAAAAGAAAAATGCTGCACCTACAAAACCAGACCAGATATTGGGGCTGAATGAACCAGTGGAAATGTAGGTCCCCAGAAGGACCGATTCAAAACCTATTCCAATAATCAGAAAAATAAGGGATATGACCGAAAAGAAAGCCAGCGGCCTGTAGTCCCTGTATGTACCGAGTATTATTTTTAGAGTATTTATTCCGTATATAAATAAACTGGAAGCCACTTTTGACTTTCTGGAAGGGAAATAGCTGACGGTTATGGGAATTTCTTTAATATTGAGCCCTTTAAAGGAGAGGTCCATAAAAGTCTCCTGGGTGTAGGTGAACCTTCCGTGAAGGTTTAGCGAGAGAAGCGCCCTCTTTGAGTATGCCCTGAAACCACAGGAAACATCTATGAATTTTTCCTTGACGATCCTGCTTATAAGCGAAGACATCAGCCTGTTTCCCCATAATTTAGCAGGAGCCATGTTTGTTATCGGCTTTTTTTCTGTGAACCTGGAAGCCGTTACAAAATCTGCCCCCTCAAAAAGGATGGGTTTTAGGAGTCCGGGTATATCCCCTGGATCAAACTGCCCGTCCCCGTCAATATTTACCATAAGGTCAAAATCATTTTCTACAGCGTATTGCAGGCCCCTTCCAAAAGAGAAACCCACGCCCATATTATTATAATTGTCTATTACTTCTGCACCCTTTTTTCTGGCTATAGCTGCAGTGTCGTCGGTGCTCCCGTCATTGATAACAAGGATATCGGTTCTGATGATGCCAGTTATGTCCCGGGGTATTCTGTCTATAACTTCCCCGATCGTTTCTCCCTCATTGAATGCAGGTATTATGACAAGTAATTTTTGTTCTCCAGAAATTCCCAATTATAAGTCTCTTTCGATTATATGGTGATATAGAATATCTGCTTAATTAAGATACTATAGCATAAAAAACGGTAATTTTTAAAAAAAACATCACTTCTGAAATAAGCAACATTTTTATTCCAACAATAGTATTTTTATTATAGAATCTGATATTAAAGTTAAAAATCAATATCCAGAGGGTTCTTGAAAGTAAATATCTTCAGAAGTAATATTTTTTACCTTTTTGTGCTCATACTTACTGTTGCAAATAATCTGGTAAGCATTATAGCTGCCAAGTTTATTGCTGTTGACCTGAGCTTATCAAAAACACTTTTTATATGGCTGGTTGTGATGTTTGTCTCTTACGCTGCAAAATTTATTTTCTGGATAATACTTCACCGTAAATTCAAACTTTCATTTATATATCCTATACTTAGCATAAATTATTTTGTTGCACTTGTTGCCGGGAAAATATTTTTTGACGAACCTATAACCGCCTTCAAGATAGCCGGATCGGTAATACTTGTTATCGGTGTGTTCCTGATACTTTTATCCAGCCAGAAGACAGAGGTAATAGCATGAGGGTATTCTATATAATACTTGCGGTGTTTATACAGTTTTTAGTAGCCTGGGCACAGTATAATCTTAAAATCAGTGCCAGAAGGCTGGATTTTAAAAAGGGTGCTGCATATAATATCAAAGACTTAAACCTTTGTTTTGCTATTTTTTTATTCCTTCTGGTTCCCGTACTTTCTATACTGGTCATGAGGTTTATGGAGTTTTCCATATTTTATTCTTTTACTGCCCTTAATTACATGTTTATAATGTTTTTTTCATGGCAGATGTTTAAGGAAAAATTTGACAGATTCAGGATAATAGGCAATGTGCTTGTAATAATAGGTGTTATAGTATTCAATTTGAAGTAAAAATATCACTGGAGGTGAAGTGTCCGTCAGGATAAAGGAAATATATGACAGGTGGAAGATGCTGTTATTTACAATTGCGGCATTTGCCATACCCTTTACCGTTTATGTACTTACGCTTGAGCGAAAACTTATAGGAGGGGATACTACCTGGTATGCCCTTCAGATACCGGAGATGTCGCTTATGGTACCCACGGGATATCCCACATTCAGTATGCTTTTAAAACTGTTTACCTTTGTGCCTGTAGGCGATCTTGCATACCGGCTTAATCTTTTTTCAGCCCTTTTTGGGGGATTGACTGTGATGTTTTTATTCATGACCATAAAAAGGCTGATAAAAAATGAGGTAATAAGCCTTTCAAGTTCACTGATATTTGCCTTTCTCTATCCATACTGGTACGTAGCGAACAGGCTGGAGTTTGATACACTGAACTCTTTTTTTATAGCACTCGTGCTCTTCTCGGCTGTGATGTATGGCCAGAATAAAGACAGGAAATCCTTTTACTTTTTTGCTTTCTCACTCGGTCTCAGCCTCACCAATCATCCGATTGCTTTGTTTGTTGTCCCGGCAATACTGCTTTATGTGATAATTGAAAATCCTTCTATGTTCAAAAATGCAAAGGCCATACTAATTTCAATAGGATGTTTTATCCTGCCGCTATTATCATATTTTTATCTGCTGGTAAGATCCCTTCAGGGTTATGGGCCGGTGACCGACCTTTTAAAGCTATTTTACTATGTTACCGGAAGGAATGTTACAGGAGAACTCCACGGGGGCCACTTTTTTGACAAGCCTATCGGACATATTATGGGAGTGGCGGGAGAATACCTGGTTATAATCTATGATAGTTTCGGTCCTGCACTTATAGCAGCAGCTCTTATCGGAATCGGCTATCTTTTAAGAAGAAACTGGAAACTGGGTATGTTTTCCGTACTTTTTATTGTCTTTAACGTTATAGTCCCGCCGCTGTACCTTCCTTATACAAATGACAATTATGTAATTGATTCCATGATGGTTGTAGCAATATTTACAGGTTTTGGATTTTTATTCATATTCAGGGGCAGTATATGGCTTTTTGAAAGAGCGGTTAAGGGTAGGAAACATACAAAGATAGACATTACATTGAAAAATATCCTTATTGCAGGGGTGCTTCTGTTCGCACTGGCCTTTGCAGTATTTCAGCCCGTACTTTATTTCAGGCAGCAGGACCGCTCTGAACCGCTTCCTGTATATAGATTCTGGAAGCAGGCTTTTGAACTTATGGAAGAGGATTCATCTCTTTATATACATTCATTTGCAGAAAATGTAGGGACCTTTGTGGGGAAATATGAATTCGGTGATAAGAACATTAAGATGCGGAATTCAAGAAATCCAGGTTATTCATTGGAGGAAGTAGAAAAGGATCATAACTCTGGCAGGACCGTATATTTTGTGGGTAATGCAAACCTGTTTAAACTCAATACTGATTTTGAGAAAGTTGGAGAACTCTTTTATTTCTCACGCAATGATGAACTCCTGCAGCTATATAAAATAAACAGCATGTTTGAGACTCTGGTGATAGAGCAAAGCATAGAAAAGGGCAGTAAGAGATTCGGAGAAAAGTTCAATATAGAATTTAATATTAAAAATAATAACCCCCAGAAGGTACAGATAACTTCTATGGAGCTGGGGCTGCCGGATAATATAATATTTTTGGAAGTGGACCCTTCGGGCTATATTGACCAGGGTCCAGGGTTGAGCCGCGGGATCTATATGTGGGTAAGCGACGGATACTTCATAGAAGCAGGCGGGAGCATAAATCTGATTGTCTACCTGCAGGGCAATGCTCCGGGTAAGGGTGTAATAGATTTTAGGATAACCACAAACGATGTATATATTGAGGCTGACGGAATAGATATTGAGATAGAATGAGATAAAAAGTGATAAGTTGTAAAATCTGTAAAAGTTACCGGATATAATAATTAGATGAAAATACTGATAAATAATGCCAGTAGTGCTCCAAAGAAGATAATTACAGCAGCAATTATTTTATTTTTGTCCATCCCGCTTCTTATTCAGGGGTGTCATAGCGGTAATCCTGCCGGCGTGACCGAAAGCGATGAAGAGATTTTAGAAGAGACTTATTCGTTTTACGGGTCAGGGATAAGGCTGGAGGATTTAAATGGGGGGGATCTTTATCCGGGAGACCCGGTAGAGCTGGCACTGCTTATTAAAAACAGCGGAAAAGTTCCTGCCGAAAACATCAGAGTAGAGCTCTACCCACAGGGGTTGATAGATATACCAACCGGAAATACCTCTATTGGTGTAGAAATTCTTCCGGAAGGTGAGAGCAGGTCATTGGAGATTGAAGGGGCAATAAAGGTTGGCATAGAAGAGGATGTGCAGAGTAATATCGGCTTTGGTATATACTCAGGGGTAGAGGAAATTTTTGACGGATCTACAGAAATAAATATATTGGGTGTAAGAGAATATTCGCGCAATTTTATTCCCATAATAGGCCTGCACGCAATAGAGGATGATATAGAGATACCTATCGAGCTAAGTACCACAAATTTTGAAATATTATGTGAAACTCTTGATAAATTTGGGTTCGAGACGGTAACATTTAACCAATTGCTGGATCATATAGACTTTGGAAGGGCACTTCCTGAAAAAGCTGTCATAATAACCTCGGATGACGGCTACCAGGATAACTATACAAACGCTTTTGAGGTGCTAAAAAAATATGGCTATGTTATGACTGTTTTCCTGGTGACCGGAGCTATAGCAGAAGATGAGGGGGCAAGGATGGACAATACAGTGTTTAATAAACGCACCAGCGTATCCAGACCCATGCTTATCTGGCCGGAGATTGAAGAGATGGACGAATACGGTTGCGAATTTTTGTCCCATACAGTAAATCATATCAGGCTGGGGCTTGCAGAAGACGAAGAAGTGCTTGATGAGCTTGAGACTTCCAGGAAAGATATAGAGAACAGGCTTGGAAAGGAAGTAGATTTTTTTGCCTGGCCGTATGATAATTATTCAGAACAGAAGTGGCCGCTGATCCAGGAATCAGGATACAGGGGAGCTGTAAGATACTGGGGAGGAATAGAAGATCTGAGGACAATAAATCTCAATAACATAAAAAGGGTAGAGTTTAACAGTTACGTGTCTCCGGTAGAATATGCAGGCTATCTTGAACTTGTGGACATAGATATAGAGAGTAAAGTTACGGGTGTCCCTGTATTGGAAGGAGAGGAATTCGAGGTTGAATATATTATAAAAAATAATGATAATATGGATCTCAGCATATCCTCGCTTGAGCTAGAACTGCCTGACGGTATTGAATTCAGCGGTGTATCCGGAGACGGTTATATAAATCAGTTACCAGGATTTGACCGGGAGATGTTTATGTGGGTTGATTCATATAGCATAGGGGCAGAAGGGAGCATAAATATAAAGGTCAGATTAATAGCGAATCGTAAAGGTAATGCTGCTATCCAGTTCAGGGTAACTGCATATGGTTCATATTTTAATTCAGATGACCTTAATCTTACCGTCGGTGATAATTAAAATATTGAAAAATATTATCATTTATAGTAAAAAATACTCTGATTTGTCAGATCTTTAGACTAGAAGACCTTTTGATGATGGATTTAAAAAAATTATTTTCTGGATCTAGCAAGAAGATTGCAACCTTATTTTCGGGGTTTTACAGAAAACTTAGAGACTTTAAATTAAAAATGAAATGGTCTAAAAATAATATAATAATAATTGTGGTAGTTATTTCGGCGTTATTACTTTCTGCTATCGGTGCAGGTTTCTATTATTATTTTAGGATTTATAACGCACCTAATTTTGAGGATGAACTATTTAATAAAGTGACTACCTCATCAGAGGAAAAGATAAATCCCGGCGATAAGCTTTCCTATGAGGTGGATTACAAGAACAGCGGTTACAGGGATGTGGATGAGTTAAAGATAATAATACCAATACCTGAAAATACATCGCTTGAATCCAGTACGGAGGGCGGGGTCTATGATGACCGGGATGAGACCCTTGAATACAGAATTGAAAATTTAGATGCCGGTTCATCCGGCAGTGTATCTTTTATATTAAAGGTAAAAAACCCTTTGGACAATGATACCAGGATATCGATCGGCGAAGTAAGATTTGAATACTCTGTAGGTGAAGAAAATTTTACAAAGTTGCTGGAAAGCGGTCCCGGACATATAGTTGAAAGCAGCCCCGAGTTCAGTTCTTTTTCGTTTTCTTCAAAAGATGTAAATGGCGGCCTGCTGTCACTGGGTGATGAGATAGAATACTCTGTAAATATTAAAAATACAGGCAATATGACAGCAGAACAGGTCAGGGTAATAAACAGACTTTCCCCTTATCTAAAGTTCAAAGATGTATCCTCAGGAGGATCTGCTGAATACGATGATGGTGAATTGATATGGGATATTGGAAAGATAAGTCCCGGCGGCTCCGAGACCCTGGTTTTCAGAGCAGAACTTGAGGCAGGTGAGGTAAATGATAAAGAGGAAATAATCTCTACTGCTGAAGTTTTCTACCTGGGAGAGTCAAAGTATAAGAAAGAGACCGTTGATGTAGCCAGGCTGTTCCCTGATTTTTCTGAAAGTTCGGTTGCTGTTGCAGACGCAAATGGAGGTACATACCTCTGGGCAGGTGAGACAGTCAGCGTAAAAATTAATCTAAAAAACACAGGGGAAAGGGAAGCTGATGAATACAGTCTTTTCTGCCCCGTTCCAGAACCAGCCACTTATGTAAGCCGTTCGGGTACCGCAGAGGGCATAGAATGGAGTGATGATATAAGGGGGCTGATATGGAGACTTGATAGTCTCGGAGTTGGACAGTCAAAAGAGATAAATTTTAATATGACCGTTAATGAGGATTATTTTTTCAGGAGCGGTACAATAACCACCGAGTTTTATGTCATTGCCGGGGATGAAAGGTTTGACATAGAACCGGTAAGTATCAATATACAGGGCCATCCCTACCTTAACGTAGTTGCTATGGGCGATTCACTTATAGCCAGGTCAGACTGGGTGCAGAGGCTGGATCAGAAGCTTGAAGCAGCATATCCTGCTGCAGAATATAATACAGTTGCCAGTGCT
>CAYROY010000116.1:0-5505 GCA_964426155.1 uncultured Actinomycetota bacterium | reverse complement strand
CAAAATAATATATTATTAGTTCAGAATCTGCAGAGGTTTATTTGTAATAATAATGAAAGGTTTTCTCTTGGAAATTGAGAAGAAAAAATACTGGCTTTTGTTATTCGGTCTTTTTATTGGTGCAGCTTTCGATATCTTTTTCTATAATAAGACACTGGGGATAAACTATCCTATCTTTATAATTTTTATACTTATTGGCACATTATTTGCATTCTGGAAAAAATATGGCGAGCTTAATAACAGAGCATGGGTGTGGGCATTACCCATTCTGACACTTTCCATTACTTTTTTTCTTTATTCCAACCAGATATTAAAGATATTTAATTTTATAATAATCATATATCTGCTTATTATGCTTATTTCACTTGTCTCGAAGACAAACAGGTCAGACTGGGCAGACATCAGGTTTCTTGTAGACTTTTTCAGAAGATTATTTGTTCCTCTAATATATATACATGTGCCATTTATAACATTCTTCAGGATGACAGATAAAGGCAATAAAGATGAAAAAATGATATTACCCAGGATAGCGATCGGCCTGCTCGTATCCATTCCAGTCCTTGCTATTATTATATGGCTCCTGTCTTCAGCTGATATGATCTTTAAGGACCTTTTTACAAATATTTCAATTCCGAAGATAATAAAACATTTCTTTGTTATACTTGCAATTACTGTATATACAATATGCTTTTACTGGTCAATTTTTAAGGAATTTGATGGAGAAAATAATTCTGTTTATAAGTCTATGAACTGGAAGAGATTCCTTGATCCTGTAATCATTATGACTGTACTTTTCCTGCTAAATTTAGTATATGCTGTATTTTCAGTGATCCAGTTTACTTATCTTTTTGGTGGGAAGTCTTTTTTGCTTCCCTCAGAATTTACTTATGCAGAATATGCCAGAAGAGGATTTTTTGAGCTTTTGGTAGTAACAGTAATCAATTTTGTAATAATAATCATAACGGTTTCATTTATCAGAAGGGAAAATATTAAATTATATATTGCAAACAAAGTATTGCTTACCTTGATAGCATGCTTTACATTTGTTATGCTTGTATCTGCATTCTACAGGATGCTTGTTTATGAACAGGCTTACGGGTTTACATATCTAAGAATATTTGTGCAGGCATTTATGGTACTACTGTTTTTTCTTTTTATAATAAATATCATTTTTATATGGTATTCAAAATTACCGATAATAAGGACATATTTTATTACAGCGATTGTCGCATATACTATACTTAATTTTGCCAATGTTGATATGATAATAGCAAGAAATAATATTAACAGGTATTTCAATACAGGACAGGTTGATATGGAATACCTTGAGGGTCTTTCATATGAAGCTATACCTGAGATGACCAGAATTATCGAAGATAATGATCTGGGAGGTGAAGTACTGGAATGCTTTAAGGATAAAAAGGTTGAACTTAATGAACAGGATGTCTGGCAGAGCTTTAATTATTCCAGAGCCAGAGCATCAAAAATAATCGAGAAATATTTAAAATAATGTAAAAGCATATTTTTTATACTATTGATTGTATATTAGATTTTTAATAGACCAGGATTAATATTCAGATATGGAAATGCATTTCTCAAAGAGAGAAACATGTTATTGAGACTTCAAAGATAGGTCAGGCTTATTCACAATTTTTTCGTCAGAGGGATTTAGTGGATTTTGCTGTACAGTGGATGGAAAATAACAGAAAATAAAGTTATTTCAAAATTTATAAAATAGCCCAACCTGGGGCTATAAAATATATTTAGGTGAATCAACTATAATCTTTGATATGTCTTATAAACCCATAGACCTTTCTGCAGGATAGTATTTCCTTATCTTCAGTATAGAGTAAAGCATCATTTGCTTCTGCAGTAGCAATATATAAGGCATCATAGAATGTCATATTATTTTTTAATGCAATATTTATAGTATTTCCAAGGATCTCTGATTCAGGGTAGACTATCTTCATATGCATCTTTAAAAGACTTTCTTTTATATTTGAAATGTCCTCCAGGGTTAGAGACTGTTTTGTTAAGAAAGTATTTAAGACTTCAAGAAAAAAAAGATCGGGTACAATTATCTCTAGATATCCAGCCAGCTTTTTCTCCTGAATGGAAAGAGCCAGATCGACATAATCCTCATCTTTATCTTTGAACCATTTTATTGCTACCGAAGCATCGAGGACTATATCCATATTAATGACCCTTATCCCTGGATTCCCTGATAATCTCGGAACCTTTTTTATTATCTTTAAATGCGCCCATTTTCTGCCTGAGGAGTCTCGAGGTTTCTATTGCCCACTCAATTTCTTTTCTTTTTCTCTCAATTTCTTTTTTTTCTCTTGCAGCTGCGATATATGATGCAGTAGCCTCGCGGATCAGTAAGCTCTTTGTCAATCCTTCTTCATCACAGAATTCATTTATTTCTTTGAGGATTTTTTCAGGTATGGTTATATTTATTTTTTTTGAATTCATATATCTCCACTGATGATAAGTATAATAAGTAGATATTAAATGTCAAGATAATTGTGTTTATCGGTTAAATCTTCTATCGGCTATTTTCTTCATTAGACCTCTGAAAATTTTCATAGGTGAGTTCTTTGAAATATGCCTTTTTATACAATCCATTTTTTGCGGATATTAAAAATGCTGAAGTAAAATAGTCCCACACAAAATAATATAAGGATAATTATATCAAACCAGATATATAAATGATTTGCCTTTGAAATTGAATATTTTAGAACATCGACTCCATAAGTTATTGGCAATACATATGATAGGGGACGTATATAAACCGGCAATGTTGTAATCGGAATAAATAATCCACACAGAAAGATCATTGGGAACCTGAAAAAATTTGAGAAGGTCTGTGCTTCAAATACCTCTCTGGCGGAAACTGCTATAGATAACCCAAGCAGTGTAGAGACAATTGATAAAAGCACTACTCCAGTGAATAATAAATACCAGTTTATAACAGGGGATTTGAAATATAAGACAGATATAAGTACTGGAATAAAGCTGTTAATTATTCCAAATATTATTGCACCGCTTATTTTTGCAAATACAAGAATCTCGGTGCTAATAGGCGCAAGAAGGAGCCTGTCAAAAGAACGTGCTTTTCTTTCGAAAGTAATTGTCACTGCAAGCATGGAAGTCGTGCCGAAAAGTATTGACATTCCGACCAGTCCTGCAAATATTTCCTCAATTTGAAAAGAAGTGCCTGACCTGAAAAAAAACATTAACATCCATGCAAAAGGGAAAATTATTCCCCAGCTTACATTAGGTGGTTTCAAATAATAGTTTTTCATATCCTTTAAGAGAATATTCCAGAATGCTATGGCAGACTTCATTTTTTTTCTTTCTCCTTTTTCAAGACATCTATTTCAATTCCAGTTAATTTTATAAAAGCGTCCTCAAGGGTCGGCCTTATGATTTTTGCTTCAAGAATATAAATGCCGCTTTTTGACAGGAAAGAGACAATGGGTGAAACATCTATCTTATCATGGCTTATGACTTTGATTGTATTTTCATTTTTAAAACTGCACTCAAGTTCAGAAAAAGTATGGTCTAATTTCTCGATTAAGACATTTTTATCAATGGGGGTTGATTCAAAAAGGACTTCAATAACATTTGACTGACTTATGTCTTCAATAAAATTTTCGACAGTATCCATTTTTATAATATGCCCTTTATTTATAAAGGCTATCCTGTCGCATAATCTTTCTGCTTCTTCAATGTAATGCGTTGTTAAAAAAACCGTCATTCCGTCATCATTTAATTTTTTAATAAGATTCCTTATATGTATTGAACTTGCAACATCAATTCCTGTTGTCGGTTCATCCAAAAATAGTATTTCAGGGTCATGTACAAGAGAAGCTGCAATTGTAAGCTTTCTTTTCATTCCCCTGGAATAAGATTTAAATCTTTTATTTGCTGCATCGGATAGCTTAAATATTTCAAGAAGCTGGTGTGCCTTTTTTTCTCTTTTTGCCCGGTTTATACCATAAAGCGAAGAACAGAAGCAAAGATTTTCAAAGCCAGTAAGCTCATCATAAAGGTTGCTTTCATCAGGGACAACACCTATATAGCCTTGGAATTTCTTTATTTTATCTGTTATCTCATTATCCTTATAAAATATCCTGCCACTACTTATCTTTGCCATACCGATGAGCATATTAATCGTGGTAGTTTTACCTGCAGCATTTGGACCCAAAAAGCCAAATATTTCACCCTTATTGATGCTAAATGTTATGCTTTCAACTGCAGTCAGGCTTCCATATTTTTTTGTCAGGTTTTTTACTTTGACAATTGATTCCATATATTACCAGAATTCTTTCTATTTAATTTTTGCTTCTATTATTTTTGTAAGATCAACTCCATATTTTTTAAAAACATCATCATTTACTCTGTAATGCATATTAAATCCATTTCTTGTACCTTCAACAATACCGTTTAATTTTAAAACTTTAAGGTGTTGTGAAACAGCAGGCTGGGTTATATTTAATCTAAAGGCAATCATACCTACACAAAGGTTTTTGCCTGAGAGTAGAAGCTTTAAAATTTTGATACGTGTAGGATCGCCAAGAGCTTTAAAAAAATCTGCTGTTTTAGATATATTGTAATCCATTTTTATTATTAATATTGATTTAAGTAATTGCTTATATACTAATATTAAATTTTATGGCTGTCAATCTATATACATCACAATAAATCACAGTTAAAAAGCCTATTTAATAATAGTATTAAAAATTCTTTTGCTTATAATTATCAAGTTAAAAAACTATTCATTAAAAATCATCGGGGAATAATTAGAGAGAACCATTTGGAAATAATATTGAATTATTATACATAATATAGTAACATCAATTACCGCAAAAATCTTAAAGTTATAATAATAGAAGATGGTAATGAAAATATATTCCCACAAAATATTAGAAAAAAAGGTTATTCTTACTATAAATAGAAGAATATGCGAGACTCCTGAGGAACTTTTATCGAGTGAACTCTTCTATAAAATACTGGTAAGATGTATTAGCAGATTATCAAAAAGGGGTTCAGTTCTTTTAAATATTTTTGATAATAGTAGAGAAATATCAGAAGATAATATTAGTTTGCTTATAGGTACATTAAAGAGCCTGGTCAAAATTTCTATTAAGGTAGTTCCCGATATCGTAAAGGGGACTGAAAGACTTACTGCTGATACAAATCTTCTAAATGATTTTGTGGAGTACCTGTATAATTATTGGCGAAGTTTTGATAGATTTATACTGTGCAGCTCAGAATATGAGGACCTGGATAAAAGACCGTACAGAACATTTAATGAGACAGTAGAAAAACTTACCCATCTGGTCAGGTTTACTTATCGTAATATCCAGGAAAATATTACAGGTAATCATCCAAGAGTTTATAGGCAGGTAAGGGCAGGGTCAGAACTTGCGGCGATAACACCCAGGAAGACAATACCAATGCCGGGGGGAGTATATCAAAAGATAAAAGAAATTCAGA
>CAYROY010000115.1:0-5390 GCA_964426155.1 uncultured Actinomycetota bacterium | reverse complement strand
TATCACCATCACTATTCCCGCAACCGGTATTGAAAGGAACTGGAATGCTATTCTGTTCATTGCCACCCCTATTCCCGCTGTGACCAGCCCCAGGGCCATCAACCTTATATATGAAAGGAAATCTCCGAGAAAAGACGTGAGACCGTTGACTATTGTAAGGTTTAAAAAGCCCATAAATAACCTGAACCCCCAGCTCTTTTCCTGTCTTGCTGAAAACAGTATTATGACAATAGCCCCTGCCAGTATGGGCCATATCAGAAACTTTGATACGCTTGATGGAAAAAGGGGCTGCGATGCAAGCTGCATGCTTACAGCTATATCGCTGGAGAGCAGTATTATAATAATGGGTATTATTACTATCAGCCATGGGAGCCCGTCAAGAAAGGCCTCTTTCCAGTCGCGCCTTCGTATGCTGTCAAAAAACTTGATTAAAAGGCCGAATATAACGTGTATGACTCCGAGGGCAAGAGCAAGCCTGAAAAAATTCATCGAACCGCGGTCGGACCTTACCGGATCGCCCAGTATTGCCAGCTTCTCAAAAAATCCGCCCAGTCCTATATACGAGGGGAGGTCCCCGAACCAGCCGTTAAATACAGCTCCGGCAATAATAGTAAAGATAGACCCTGCAAATATCAGGAGTAAGAACTGTCTGGCGTTTTTCATCCTGAATGCAAATATCAGGGTAAGTGCCGCCAGTATTATCCCGTACCCGGCATCGGTCAGACACAGACCGAAGAACATGGCAAAAAACAGGGAAACAAAGGGGGTGGGGTCTATCTCGTAATATCTTGGAACGCCGTACAGGTTGATGATTATTTCAAAAGGCCTGAATACCGGATTATTTTCAAGAACCACCGGTATACTTTCCCCTTTTGCAGGTTCTATATCTTCTGTTCGTACGAAATTGAATTCATCGGCTATCTTAGATATTTTCTCTTTGTCCGTCTCTTTTATCCAGGCAGTATAAAAGGAGACAGATTCCGTCGAGAATCCAAGGTTTAAGGCTTCCTCTATCTCAAGGTTGTTATCCAGATAATCAAGGTAGACAGTCAGGGGTTTTTCATATTCCTGCGCCAGACTTTTAATATCTTCGATTATCTTCTCCCTGCGGTCCCTGTAATACTGTATATTTTTATTTAAAGCTTCTAAATTTTTATCTATAGTACCCTCATACTGTCCCAGTTCGGCCTCGTCAAAAGTAAGGCCTGAAATATACTTTTCAGCATCTTCTTCAAAATCATTATGATAGGCCAGTATTACAAATACTATATCGCCCTGTTCTGAAATAACCTCGCATGAAATATTATTTTTATCAAGATCGCCCAGTATCACATTAAAATCCGTACGGCCGCTTTTTATGGTACCAAGCCTTATTGTATAATCCTTTTTTTTACCAAGGTCAGAAAGGTCATACCTGTAGGCAGACCACATATCCAGCTGGTGGATCTTCGGCCCGGTCTCCGCTATCTTCTGCTCCAGACCTGCTGCCTCGCTGTCCAGGTCAACTATATCATCTGCTGTCTTTTCAAGGTCATCCCTTTGAAGTATCTTCTCATATTCGGACCTTTTAACTGCAATCTTTCCGCTTCTGGAAACTGCCTTCTTAAGTTCCTTATCCTCCCTGTATGAACTCAGTATATCCAGAGCCTTGCCGACCTTCATCTGATTTTCACGGCTGGTCTCAACCGGCATTATGTCCGCCTCGACCTTTTCCGAATAGGGTTTTACCTCCGCAGCTGAAGTCTTCTGGAGCCTTTTCAGAAACGCCTCAGTGTCGGATTTATGGGAGGCAATAAATAATTTGGTTAATCTAGCAACCGCCATGTTTATTCAAGGACCTTATCTATGATCATTTTTATTGCATCTTCCTCTTTGCGGCGGGAATCTTCTACTATAGTCTTTATTTTTTTGTCATACTCTTTTTCAAGCTTCTTCTTTTCTGTTTCTACATCCTCTTTTGCCTTTGATTCTGCTTCTTCTACAAGCCTTTTTGCCTCCAGCTCGGCCTCACCTATTCTGGAATCAGCATCCTGATATGCTTTTTCGATTATCTTTGCCGACTGCTTTTTTGAATCGGCTATAATCTCCCCTGCCCGCTTTTCGGATTCTTTTATCTGATCGATTATCTTATTAATCATTTCTCTTATATTAATTTTTGGAAAACTGGAATGTATTATAACAACATGGCTAAACCTGTCAACTTCCGAAGCGGCATTTCAGATAATATAAAAACATTGAAAATGTATGTGCCTTATCAGTAAAAAGGAATATGGATGGCGATAATATTTCAAAATATTTACAATTTAATGCTTCTTTATTTCCTCAAGTGTCTTATTCTGCAGCAGGACGTCAATAAGCAGGTGTCCCCTGTCGATAATTATTCCCTCAGAAGCGGCTGCCTTTTCGCTAAAGCCAGCGATCTTTCTGTTTTCAGCGGTCTTGATATCGGTACTGTCGAATATTAAAAAAGGCACCCGTCTTGAAGTATGCGTCCTCAGACTTACAGGCGTATAGTGATCAGGAAGGACCATAATACGGTAATCCATGCCGCTTTTATCCATTACTTTCTGTATATATCCCACAACTTCTCTGTCTATCATCTCTATAATCTTTATCTTGTCTTCTATGCTTCCCTGGTGGCTGCATTCATCCGGAGCCTCAATATGGACGTATACAAAATCTTTTCCAGAGAGCAATTCGTCTGCTGCTGCCTTCGCCTTCCCCGCAAGATTTGTATTGATGGTTCCTGTTATTCCATCTACTTCTACGACTTCCAGCCCGGCGCATATTCCTATCCCTCTTATCAGGTCGACTGCAGCGATAACAGAGCCCTTAAGTCCGTATTTATCATAGAAATCTACCAGATAAGGTTTTTTGCCCTGGCCCCACAGCCATATTGAATTGGCCGGCCTGTATCCCCTGTCGATCCTCGACCTGTTAAGAGGATGGACCTGGAGCATCCTGCTGCTCTGCAACATAAGTTCCAGTATTGCCTTACTGCCCGTTCCCGAGGGAAGGTAGGGGGCTATCTTTTTTTCCAGTATGTCGTGCGGCGGAGTAAGCTTTGTTTTATACGGACCGCCTTTCCAGACCATTATATTCCTGTAGCTTACACCGGAGTAGAACCTGATATCCTCCGTTTCCAGCCCGGATTTTAAGTATTCAATAAGCATCGCGGAGTCTTCTGTTGATATCTCGCCCGCACTGTAATCTATCATAGTCTTTTCATGGTAATCAGACTCATTAGAAAGGGTCACAAGGTTGCAGCGGAATATCACATCATCTTGCCCGGGCTCTATGCCTATGCTTACTGCTTCCAGCGGGGAGCGGCCCTTGTGATAGACACGGGGGTCATAGCCCATTATTGACAGATTGGCAATATCGCTTCCCGGAGAAAATCCTGCAGGAACGGTCCTTACAACTCCCATTATCCCGGATCCTGAAAGGCTGTCCATAGCCGGGGTATCTGCATATTCCATGGGAGTTTTGCCGCCCAGCTCCTTATATTTATAGTCTGCCATACCGTCAGGAACTATAATTATATATTTCATTTATACCACCCGGCATTTAATTTGCTAAATATATAAAAATCTTTAAGGGAGTCTCCCTCCCGGACCATTCTCATCATCTAAAAAATTCTAAACCGATACTTCCACACACAACAGAAATCCTTTTATATCCCCAGTATCCCGGCTACAACGTCCTTCATATCGCCGATTGAACAGGAAGAGTTGTGGCGTATCTTTTTTTCTGCAATCCCCTTAAGCCCTGCTGGTATCCTTCGGTTCGATATACCGGCAAGGATATCAAGCAGTTTAAACTCATCAATTCCTTCATATTTTCTGTCTATAGCGCCTGCTACGCTCCCCGGGAATTTAAAAGGGCTGGCTGTCGAGGATAAGATTGTCACAGTATTATCGGAGGTCTGACCCTTATATTTTTTATAGACAGAATACCCGACTGCAGTATGGGTGTCTATGAGATAACCATCCTTTAAGAAGACCTCCTTTATTGCGCTGAAGGTCTCCTCTTCGGTGGCAAAGCCCCCGTAGAAAGAAGAGAGCTTTTTTTTCATCTCTCTGCTTATTTCGAACTGACCTGTTTTAGTAAACTTTAAGAAAAGTCTTTTTACAATGTCAGTGTCCTGGTCTGCAAGGTCAAAAAGCAGCCTCTCAAGATTGCTGGACACAAGTATGTCCATAGCAGGAGAGCTCGTGTTTATGAGCTTTCTTTTCCTGTCGTATATGCCTTTATTTATAAAGTCATACAGCACATTATTTATATTGGAAGCGCATATAAGCCTTCCGGCCGGAATACCTATCCTGCTGCTGTAATAGGCCGCAAGTATATTGCCGAAGTTTCCCGAGGGTACCACTATATTTATTCTGCCGCCTTCATCTATCTCAGAATTCTTTAAAAGATGAAGGTAAGAATACACATAATATACTATCTGGGGGATAAGCCTTCCCATATTAATTGAATTGGCGGATGAAAACATAAAGCCCCTGCGCTCAAGAGTCTTATTAAAATCACGGTCGGCAAAAATTTCTTTGACCCCGCTCTGTGCGTCATCAAAGTTTCCCCTGACTACAATCACATGAGTATTTTCTCCTTCCTGGGTTACCATCTGCCTTTCCTGGATTTTGCTTACGCCACTTAGAGGATAAAATACTATTACCTGCGTGCCTTCCACATCAGAAAAGCCCTCAAGAGCAGCCTTTCCGGTATCCCCGGATGTGGCGGTAAGTATCACTATTTCCTTATCACTTTTTAAATTGTGTGCTGCCGCTTTAATAAGGTGCGGGAGCAGGGTAAGTGCCATATCCTTAAAAGAATGGGTGGGGCCATGGAAAAGTTCTATGAAGTACACATCACTGCCTTTTATTACAGGTGCAATACTTCTGTCATCAAACTTATGGTCGTATGCATTTGCTATGCAGTTTAAAAGTACATCCTTTTTAAAGTCGGTGAAGAACTTTGATATTATATAAAATGAAAGCTCCCTGTAATCCATACCTGCCAGGTCCTTTAAAGACCTGCCCAGGGAAGGTATATACTCAGGTACGTAGAGTCCCCCGTCAGGAGCTATCCCTGCAAGTATGGCCTCTGAAGAGTATACATGCGCCGCGTGTCCCCTTGTGCTTATATATTTTATATCCATAACTTCTGCTTAGCAGTAAATTTAAAACAATAATATGGAGTATAATAAGATATACAGGTGATTTTTACAATTTACTGTAGACATTCAAGAGAATTTTCTGTCAGTATACCCGGCATCAGGATATAGATCTGGTATTATATTTCAGGTATACTCGGAAATCTACTTGACTATTTCCCAGTATGGTTGAGGAGATTTCTCACTTAATTATCTAAGAGATAAAGACAAGCAT
>CAYROY010000114.1:0-7207 GCA_964426155.1 uncultured Actinomycetota bacterium | reverse complement strand
TATTTTTTACCGATTCTATCTGCTTTTTCAATTCCTTTTCCTCGTCAGTTAGCTCAGGCTCAGATTTTTCCTCATCTTTTTCTTCAACTCTGGAAACAGAATCTGCCCCTGCAGGTTCTTTTTCTTCCTTCTTTTCTTTACCTTCTTCCTGCTCACTTACTGATTCTTTGCCGTCATCTACAGATTTCATATGCCCCTCGAGATTTATACCGAGCTCTTCCACTGTTTTCATTATCTCATCCTCTGATCCCGAGACTCTCACCTTCCTGCCTTCCTCTGAGAGAACTTCAACATCAAGACCCAGACTCTGCATCTCCTTTATAAGCACTTTGAAGGATTCAGGTATACCGGGCCTGTCTATATTCTCTCCTTTTACCACTGCTTCATATGTCTTGACTCTTCCAGTAACATCATCTGACTTTATAGTTAGCATTTCCTGAAGAGCATGTGCTGCTCCATAAGCCTCAAGTGCCCATACCTCCATCTCTCCGAACCTCTGACCACCGAACTGCGCCTTACCTCCAAGAGGCTGCTGGGTCACAAGAGAATAAGGTCCTGTTGAACGGGCATGTATCTTATCATCCACCAGATGAAGCAGTTTTAATACATATGCATAACCTACGGTAATATCATCTGCTAGCTTTGCGCCGCTTCTACCATCATACAACGCAGTCTTTCCTCCTTCATCTGCCCCTACCTTCTTTAGAAGTCTTTTAATATCATTTTCTGCTGCACCTTCAAATATAGGGGTTGCAACATATACAGAACCACTCTCTGACCTTTCTTTAGTTTCCCATCCTTTCTTTGCAGCAAGGCCCAGGTGAGCCTCCAGAACCTGGCCCACATTCATTCTTGATGGTACCCCAAGAGGGTTGAATATTATATCTATTGGTTCTCCATCCTCAGAATAAGGCATATCTTCTTCGGGAAGTATTACAGATATAACCCCTTTATTGCCATGCCTTCCTGCAAGTTTGTCGCCGATTGAAATCTTCCTTTTTTCTGCAATAAATACCCTTACAAGCTCATTGACTCCCGGGGGAAGGTCATACCCCTGCTTGCGGGAAAATAACTGTACATCAACTACTTTCCCTCCTTCTCCATGTGGTACTTTTAAAGAGCTGTCTCTTACTTCCCTTGCCTTCTCTCCAAAAATCGCCCTTAGAAGCTTTTCTTCTGCTGTCAGTTCTGTCTCACCTTTTGGGGTAATCTTACCGACCAGTACATCTCCCGGCTTTACCTCGGCACCTATCCTTATTATTCCCCTTTCATCGAGGTTCTTGAGTACTTCATCGCCAACATTCGGTATATCCCTGGTGATCTCTTCATTTCCAAGCTTCGTTGTCCTGGCTTCTATCTCCTGCTTGGATATATGTATTGAGGACAGAATGTCTTCCTTTACTAACCTTTCAGATATAACTATAGCATCCTCATAGTTATATCCCTCCCAGGACATAAAAGCTACCCTGAGATTTTTACCAAGCGCCAGTTCACCAGAACTGGTAGCAGGTCCATCTGCTATTACCTGTCCGCGTTCCACCCTGTCACCTTCTCTGACAAGGGGCCTCTGGTTAATACATGTACCCTGATTAGATCTTTTAAATTTATAAAGTTCATGAACTGCATTCTTTTTCCTTGAGTAATCTACTATTATGCTATTGCCGTCAACTTCTTTTACTATACCTTCATCCCTTGAAAGAATAATGGCACCACTGTCCCTTGCAATTTCTCTTTCCATCCCGGTCCCTACCAGGGGCGGCTCGGGATCTATCAGCGGGACTGCCTGCCTCTGCATATTTGAACCCATAAGTGCTCTGTTTGCATCATCGTGATCCAGAAAAGGTATTAGTGAAGCTGCAGCACTGAATATCTGCCTTGGCGACACGTCCATATAATCTATCATATCGGGACTTGCAATGATAATATCATCTCCATGTTTTGCCATTATCTTATCTTTTTTTAATCTGCCTTTAGAATCTATTTCTTCTGTTGCCTGTGCAATTGCATAATCTTCTTCCTTGTCTGCGGAAAGATACTCAATATTATCTGTGACGACACCATCTACCACTTTACGGAATGGTGTTTCTATAAAACCGTACTCATTAAGAGTCGCATATGTGGCAAGAGATCCTATTAATCCGATATTCGGCCCCTCCGGGGTCTCTATCGGGCACATCCTGCCGTAGTGAGAAGAGTGAACATCCCTTACCTCAAATCCTGCCCTTTCCCTCGAAAGACCGCCGGGCCCGAGGGCAGAAAGTCTTCTTTTATGAGTCACTTCTGCAAGTGGATTGGTCTGGTCCAGAAATTGTGAAAGCTGCCCGCTTCCAAAGAATTCCTTAAGACTTGCCACCAGCGGCCTGATATTTATCAGTGATTTAGGTGTTATAAGATCAATATCCTGGGTTGTCATTCTTTCCTTAACAACTCTTTCCATTCTGGAAAGGCCTATACGCACCTGATTCTGTACCAGCTCCCCTATATTTCTTATCCTCCTGTTTCCGAAGTGATCGATATCATCAACTTCTCCAATTCCAGCAATTAGCTGAACCAGGTATTTGATTATAAGGAAAATATCCTTACTGTTAAGTATGTATTTTTCTTCCTTATTTATTTCCATCTTTTTATCTATGGCAGAAAGTCTTTCAGAAATACCATCCTCCAGCTCTTCCATAATCTTCTGGTTCACCTTATATCTTCCGACCTTGCCCAGATCATATCTCTTAGAATTAAAGAAAAGAGAATTAATAAGATTCCTGGCACTCTCAACAGTTGGCGGCTCGCCGGGCCTTAGCTTCTTATATATCTCTATCAATGCTTCTTCTTCTGTTTCGGTCAGGTCCCTGTCAAGTGTATTCTTTATGCAATTTTCCCTGTCAAAGGCACCAAAAAGCTCCAGCAGAGCTTCATTATTTCCAAAACCAAGTGCTTTCAGAAAAATAGTGAGAAGAAATTTTCTTCTTCTGTCTATCCTTACATAAGCAATATTTTTTTTATCTGTCTCGATTTCTATCCATGAACCGCGCGTCGGTATTACTTTGCACATAAATATATCGCGTTCAGTTTTTTTATCTATGTCTGCATCATAATAGACACCGGGTGAACGCACCAGCTGCGATACTACTACCCTTTCTGTACCATTGATTATGAAAGTCCCTTTACTGGTCATCATGGGTATATCACCCATAAAGACTTCCTGTTCTTTTATCTCACCTGTTTCCTTATTTATAAATCTTGATAGCACCTTTAAAGGTGCAGTGTAAGACATATCCTGCAATTTGCAGACATCTGGTGTTGCTATATCCTCGTCAAAGCTGTAGTCCACAAATTCCAATGCCATATTACCAGTAAAGTCTTCAATGGGAGAAATATCCTTAAGAGCTTCCATAAGCCCTTCATCCAGAAACCACTGGAAAGATTCTCTCTGGATATCAAGAAGATGCGGCATTTCCATTATCTTTGGAATTTTACCGAAATCATACCTCTGGAATTTGTTTGTTTTTTGCATTAAGTTAATCTCCTCTTTGTTCATTCCTAAGTAGCACTGTAGTATTAATTGGGATCAATAATTCTAAATAAAAGCTTTTATGGGTAGTGAATATACTATATAATGTAACCCAGTAAAAAATAAAAGCATTAAAACTATCGAAAAACTGACAAACTACTAGTTTATCAAATTATAAGTCTGTGTCAAATACTTTTTTTCTGTAGATATTTACAAATATACAAGATTTTTTTTCTCTGTATATGATATAAAGGTATAGCTTTATTACTATACCTTTATATATATTTTACTATCGCTGCTATATAGCTATTTTATCTCGACTTCAGCTCCTGCATCTTCAAGCTGCTTCTTTATTTTATCTGCTTCTTCCTTTGAAACTTTTTCTTTAACAATATTCGGAGCCTTGTCTACGACTTCTTTTGCTTCCTTAAGGCCCAGACTTGTAATCTGGCGTACAGCTTTTATTACCTCGATCTTTTTTTGCCCTGCTGACTTAAGCTCCACATCAAATTCAGTCTTTTCTTCTTCAGCCGCAGCCGCCCCGGGAGCTGCCCCAACTGCCGGTGCAGCAGCAGCTACCATAGCCTGGGCACTTACACCAAATTTTTCTTCAAGGCCGCTTACAAGCTCTGAAAGTTCCATTACAGATAAATTCTCAATAGAACTTATTATGTCTGTGACTTTCTTGTTTTCGCCGCCCGATCCTTTTTTTTCTTTTGTCTTTACTTCAGCCTTTCCCTTTTCCTCTTTATCTTCTATTTTTTCGTTTTTCTCTTTCTTCTCTACCATTATTCCTCCCTGAAATTAATTAATTTTTTATATCTTCTTTTTTCTCTTTGATAGCGCTCAATACAATAACCAGATTTCTGGAAAGCCCCGATAAGGCATTCAACAGACCCGAAATCGGTGACTGCAGGCCTGAAACAAGCTGCGTAAGAAGAACATCTCTTGTAGGAAGATCTGCTATCTTCTCAATAATGCTAGCATTGATAATCCTGTTATCAACTATTCCTGCTTTGGCTTTAAGTGCATCAAGTTCTTTTGAAAACTGTTTTATCACTTTTGCGGTACTTACTATATCCTTCTTTGCTACTACTATACTCGTAGGGCCAGTAAATACTTCTTCAAGATCCATATCAGAAAATACTTCCCTTGCTGCAATAAGGCCCAGTGTATTTTTTATTATCTTCAGATACGAATCTGCTTCAGTAAGCCTGTCCCTAACATTTACAGCATCCTGTGCTTTCAGTCCAGTGTGGTCTGTGAAAATTATACCTTCGTTTTCCGTAAATATCTTTTTTATATCTTCAACAGCATCTATATTGTCTTTTTTTGGCATCCTACCTCCAAATTCCAAAAAAGTTCAAAAAACAAAAACCGGCCCTTTTAAGACCGATTTATAATTATATCAGCCTCTGCAGGAAATTAAGCCGGTTGCCGGCACCTGCTTTCCAGGGCATTAATTAATCAATGATAAAAATTTATGCCTAAGCTACCTCCCTCTTTAAACCTGCAGACGGATCTACTTTTATTCCAGGGCCCATTGTCGATGACATATACAGGCTTTTTACATACTTACCTTTAGCTGATGAGGGTCTGGCCTTTAAAATAGCATCCATAAAATACATGTAGTTTTCCAGTAGTTTTTCTGGTTCAAAAGAAACTCTGCCTATAGTACTGTGAACAACTCCATTTTTATCTGTTCTATATTCAAGGCGCCCGCCTCTTGCTTCTTTTACAGCTTTCTCTATTTCGAAGGTCACTGTACCGGATTTAGGGTTAGGCATCATTTTCCTCGGACCAAGTATCTTTCCGATTTTTCCCACGTGCTTCATCATATCAGGAGTTGCAATACAGACTTCAAAATCCAGCCATCCACCACTTATCTTATCCACAAGCTCTTCACCGCCTACATAATCAGCTCCAGCATTTTCTGCTTCTTTTGCCTTTTCACCCTGTGCAAAAACCAGTACTTTCGGTGTCTTTCCGGTACCGTTTGGGAGAACCAGTGCGCCCCTGA
This sequence comes from uncultured Actinomycetota bacterium, assembly GCA_964426155.1. Taxonomy (GTDB): domain Bacteria; phylum Actinomycetota; class Humimicrobiia; order Humimicrobiales; family Humimicrobiaceae; genus M55B120. Next base: position 1,682 of record CAYROY010000114.1, on the reverse strand, counting down.
CTATCTGGTCAGCTTTCCTTGGATCTACACCCAGGTTGATATTTATATCAACTGATTCATCAAATTTTGCATAGTGATTATCCAGTATCCATGATATTGCCTCCTGCGGGCTATATAGTCTGGACTTATCAATATTCTTTTCTTTTTCCAGAAATTTTTTCCCTCTTTTCAAAATCTATCACCTTTTATAGTAAAACCTGAATAACTAAATAAATATTTAAGATGCTATCTTTACTCCCATGCTTTTTGCAGTCCCTTCGATAATCTTTACTGCTGCATCCAGGTCACGGGCATTAAGATCCTTCAATTTAATCCTGGCAATCTCTTCCAGCTGCTGTCTGGATATCTCCCCCACTTTTTCCTTATTGGGCTCACCTGAGCCTTTTTCAAGATTTATAGCTTTTTTTATCAATACAGCCGCTGGTGGCGTCTTTGTGACAAATGAAAAGCTTCTATCTTTATAAACTGTAAGTATTACCGGTATTATAGTTCCCTGCTGATCACTGGTCCTCTCATTGAAAGCTTTACAGAATTCCATTATGTTTACAGCATGCTGTCCAAGTGCAGGACCAACCGGAGGTGCGGGATTAGCCTGCCCCCCAGGTATCTGCAATTTTACTTTGGTTATTATCTCTTTCGCCATATAATTCTGCCTTCAGTCAAATATTGGTATTATACATTCTAAATAAAATATTTCAATAAAATTATATTTTTGATACCTGGCTAAAATTCAATTCTACCGGAGTCTGTCTGCCGAATATCGAAACAAGTACCTTTAGCTTACCCTGGTCAACATTTAATTCAGATATAGTACCATCAAAGTTAGCAAAAGGGCCCTCTGTAACCTTTACGGGCTGTCCAATCTCAAAATCAGTTTTTGGTTTTGGCCTTCCAGTATCCTGCCTTTTCATAATTTTTTTAACTTCTTCATCAGAAAGAGGCACGGGCCGATCTTTATTCCCCACAAATCCTGTAACACCCGGAGTATTTCTGACCACATACCAGGAATCATCATCCATATACATCTTCACCAGCAGATAACCCGGAAGAACCTTTTTTGAAGACATCTCTTTTCTGCCGCTTTTTATTTCAACAACATCTTCCTTTGGGATATATATATCAAATATCTTGTCTTCCATATTTGTGGATTCAATCCTGTGCTGAAGATTTGCCTTTATTTTATTTTCATATCCGGCATATGAATTTATCACATACCACCTTGGTCTACTCATGATACCATCTTCTTTAAACTATATCTTTGCCAGAAGTTCTACGACCTGCAGAAAGATAAAATCGTAAACTCCAAGAAGTACAGCAAAAATTATAATTGTAACAATTACAACAACTGTATATGTAAAAAGAGCCTTCCTGCTGGGCCATGTAACCCTTTTTAGCTCATGTATCACACCTCTTAAAAACCCTGAAACATTTTTGGGAATATTTTTTAAAAAAGTCCATATATTAAACTTCTGTTTTGGCTTCTGTGGCGGCATCTTCCTATCTCTGGTAAGCTGCCTCTCCATCATAGCCTTTTTCTTATATTTCCTGGACACCTTTCTCTTTGCCACAAATCACCTCTTATGTTTATCCTTTCAAAGCTGGCAGGGCTGGAGGGACTCGTTCTTTCGTCTCCCTTCGGTCGCTGCAGAGACGCGGACTCCTGCGCTTCACTTAGTCCGTCC
>CAYROY010000113.1:0-3581 GCA_964426155.1 uncultured Actinomycetota bacterium | reverse complement strand
TTGTTTTTCCCCGAATCTTTCAGTTTTAAAAGAGCCGGAGAATGGGCTGAAAAAATTCCTGATTCAAGGATAAAATCCAGTGTTAAAAGAAAGTTACTGACTTTAAAAAGTCCTTAAATTTATTATTTATGTTACATGAGGGTTATTATTTGAAGAAACAATATATATTTTACTTCTGCAGGATTTGTTGTTTACATTGGTCCTGCGGTGGTTTAGAATTTTTTTATATATCCTGAACGCCGATATAGGAAAAATATTGTTAAAATATTCATATAGATATTAATAAAGATTGACTGAAAAAATAAAAAATAGAGAAGGTAAAAAAGTATTAAACATAGTCCCTACACCCTTCTTTGCCGACAGGGGCTGCCATATGAGAATACTCGGAGAGATGAAGGCCCTTGGTAAATACGGTTATGAGAATATAATAGTCACATATCATAACGGAAGGAATATAGAGGGGCTGGATATAAGGCGTATAATAAATATACCCTGGTACAAAAAGCTTGAAGCAGGACCCTCCATACACAAGTTTTACATCGATATCATCCTTTTTTTCAAAGCTGCTGCTGTATATATAAAAGAAAAACCCGATATAATTTACGGGCACCTGCATGAAGGGGCCTTTGTAGGCGGTCTTGTAAAGTACATGCTTAGCCTGGGAAGGGTCCCGCTGGTATTTGATGTACAGGGAAGCCTCACAGACGAGCTTGATACTTTCGACTGGCTCAAAGACAGAAAGCCTGTAAGATGGTTCTTTCACAATCTGGAAAAGTTTATATGCAGCATGCCCGACTTTTTCATCTGCAGCTCTGTTTCCAACGGGGACATAATAAAGAACCGGTTCAAAAAGGACCCTGACAGGGTAAGGGTGGTAATAGACGGGGTCCACACTGATTTCTTTAACAAGTTACCCAGAAAAGGGTTTAAAAGCAAGCTCGGAATACCGGAAAAAGCACCCCTTGTCATATTTACAGGCGCACTGCTTGCTGCCAAGGGGATATGGAACCTCGTTGATGCAATACCCATGGTGCTTGAGAGGAGAGCAGATGTCCATTTCCTTATAGTAGGCTATCCTGTGGAAGAAACAAAGAAAAAAATAGAAGAGCTGGGTGTCGGAAGTAATGTGACATTTACAGGAATGGTAGATTATTTTGAACTACCCGACTATCTTCTTGTAAGCGACGTGGCAGTGGAGCCCAAGATGGAAAAAGCAGGAGAGGCAAGCGGAAAGGTTATAAATTACATGGGTGCGGGACTTCCGGTGGTATGCTTTGAGGGAAAGAACAACCGCAGGTTCCTCGGGGAAGGCGGCATATATGCGGCCGATAATAAGATAGAAAACCTTGCAGAAAAGATCTTATGGGCCGTTGAAAATCCGGAAGAAGCCAGGAAGCTTGGAGAAAAAAACAGGCAGAGAGTAGAAGAGGTGTTTTCCTGGAACAACAGCATAAAGGCCACTGTGGAAGCATTCTCAAAACTAATCTCAGAGAGAGTTTAATATTGTATGTCTGTTCTTAGCTGATAGATAAGCAAAATATAATTTTAATAAATTACTATTGACGGGTCAGTTTATCCGGATTATATTAATATATAGATATAGATATAGATATAGATATTGATATATTGGAAGGAGAATTAATGGCTCTAACAAAAAAAGTAATGATACTTTTTGATCCGGAAAAATACAAAAAGCTGGAAATGAAAGCCAGATTGAATAAAAAATCAGTAGGGGCGCTTATAAGGGATACCCTGGAAGATACTGTTATAATGAACGAGGGGAAATCCAGAAGAAAGAGGATGGAGGCAGCCAGAAAAATAATCTCTGTGGATGAAAAACCTGTTGAATGGGATGAGATTGAAAAACTGATTGCCCGGGGACATGTGGAATGAAAGAAATATATATTATAGATACAGGCATTTTTATGTATGCCAGGGGCAGGGGGCATCATTACAAAAAGTCATGCGAAGGTCTGGTTCTGGCCATCGGTAACGGTTCTTTTGAACAGAAATACGGACAACCTGTAATCGACAGCGAGCTTTTCCAGGAGATACTTTACCGATACAGCCTTATTAATAGGAAGGACAAAGCTATTTCACTTTTGAAGAATATTTATGACCTGGGATTGGATATACTTGCTGTGGGTAAGGCAGAAGTAGAAAAAATGATAGAACTTGCGGCCAAATACAAAAATGAGCATATTACTCCGAGAGATATTGTACACGCAGCTGTTATGCTGACCAATGATATAAGGAATATAATATCTGTGGACAGGGACTTTGACCGTATAAGTGAGATAAAAAGGATAGACCCGATAGAACTAATGGGTCAATGATTTTTTAAGCATCAGCACTTCAAAGCATTATTGTAACAGTAAAATATAATTGATATTATATTCCAGAGCACTTGTGTTATTAGATCTTTAAAAAGGAAGGCAAATGAAAGTCTGTGTAATTGGGACCGGTTATGTAGGGCTGGTAACAGGGGTATGCCTGGCCGAGGTTGGCCATGATGTCATATGTGTTGATAAGGATAAAGAAAAGATATCCCGCCTTAGAGAAGGAAAGGTCCCCATCTATGAAGAAGGACTTGAAGAACTTCTGGGTAAAAATCTTGCCCTAAAAAAGATTACCTTTGATTCCGATACGTCAGCGGGAGTAAAGAAAAGCGATATAATATTTATCTGTGTGGGGACCCCTCCGCTTCCTTCCGGAAGACCTGATCTGGCTGCAATAGATGACGTCGCCAAAATGATAGGGAGGTCTTTGAACGGATACAAGATAATATGCAACAAGAGCACGGTTCCCATAGGAACCGCCAGGAGGATACGCAAGATCATCAAGGAAAATCAGGGCAGAGATAATGACGGCTATGATTTTGACATAGTATCGAACCCAGAGTTTTTAAAAGAGGGAGAAGCGGTAAAAGATGCCTTCTTTCCGGAGAGGATAGTAATAGGTTCCGGAAGCAAAAAGGCAGTAGATACCATGAAAGAGCTATACAGGCCCATAATCGATCAGGATTTTGAATACACGTATAAAAACAACCACAGTAAAAAGAAGGTCCCTATAATCGTAACAGATTCCACAAGTTCCGAGCTGATAAAATATGCATCCAATGCTTTTCTTGCGACCAAGATCTCTTTTATAAACGAGGTGGCAAATATATGCGAAAGAATCGGGGCAAACATACTGGACGTGACCTATGGAATGGGTCTTGACAGGAGGATAGGCTCACGGTTTATGAAAGCAGGCATAGGCTGGGGAGGCTCGTGCTTTCCAAAGGACGTAAGGGCACTTTCCTATACAGCGGAGGAATACGGTTCTCCTGCCAGCATACTCAATGCTGTGATACTGGTAAACAACCAGCAGAGGTTCAAGGTCATACAGAAGGCGATGGACCTGCTGGGCATCATAGACGATAAGATAATAGGGGTGCTGGGGCTTTCCTTTAAGCCAAACACTGATGATACAAGAGAATCTCCGTCTATTACCATAATCAATAAGTTTATTGAACTGGGGGCAGAGGTAAGGGTCTATGACCCGGTGATAAAGGATTATCCGGAAAGCCTTGACAGGGG
>CAYROY010000112.1:0-27544 GCA_964426155.1 uncultured Actinomycetota bacterium | reverse complement strand
TATATTTCAATAAAATACTTTTTATATTTTATTACAAAAAACGTTTTATGTAAAACTTTTTACATAATTTTAATTAAATGTTATACTCAAATAGTTTTTTATTCCTAGCTTACAGCAATGAGCCTGATAAAAAAGAGAATATATATAGGTACTTCGGGATGGAACTACAAAGGCTGGAAGGGAAAGCTTTATCCGGAGTCACTGAGCCAGAAAGACTGGCTCGACTATTATTCAAATAACTTTAATTCAGTCGAGATAAACAATACTTTCTATAGACTTCCAAAAAAAGAAAATTTCAAAAACTGGTACAATATCACACCGGACGATTTTATTTTTGCTGTAAAAGCTTCAAGATACATAACCCATCTAAAAAAACTTAAAAATTGTGGAGAAGCTGTTGAAAAAATTCTGGAACTTTCTTCCGGACTTGATAAAAAACTTGGAATCTTTTTATTCCAGATGCCTGCAAATCAGGGTAAGGACTACTCGAAATTAGAAAAATTTTTAAAACTTTTACCGGGAAAATACCGGTATGTTTTTGAATTCAGGCATGATTCATGGTTTGATTCAGATATATACAGGATTTTAGACTCCAGCAATTGCGGTATTGTTATAAATTCCTCACCCGGATTTCCATATAAGGACATTACTACAGGTAACATCTGCTATATAAGAATGCACGGCAGCAAAAAATTATATTCGTCAAAATACTCTAAAGATGAACTTAAAGAATTTGCAGAAATATTAATCAAATACCATAATAAAGGATTTTATTCTTTCATTTATTTTAACAATGATCTATATGGTTACGCAGTAGAAAATGCCAGAGAGATGCAGGAAATAATTGGAATAATGTAATATAGTTTCTCCTATTCGTCCCAGCTTTTAAAGGTAAAAATGGTATATAATAGCTACTTCATACAAATATTTACTTTATAAAACGCTTTTTTTATAATTGACAAATAAATTGATGTTCGTCATAATACTTACGAAAATATGGCTATAGCTGTGAAGGAGATAAAGTATGTCTATTTTTGATGGTAATGGACCACCGGAAAAAAGGGAATTTTTATTAGAAATGAAAGAGGTTTTGTTATTTACCTTTAAGGTGTAATTCTGCCAGTTTTATATGAATATATGTTATAAAGAGGTATTAGCAAAAATATACTTATCTTTCAGTTTAAATTAACCTTATATCTCCTTAAAAGATAATAATGTCATTAATTTAAATCCAAAATATCACGGTGAAATTAAATATTGTTTTGGGTTTATAGAAAATTAATTGAAATAAAAACTTAATCAGGAAAAATTTAAAATACTCTTAACCAGAAAGTACAGAAGATAGTTTATTATGATTAAAGAAATAACAGATAAAACAGAGCTAGAAAAGTTAAAAAAAGAGAAAGAGTCTTTGATTATTATCTTTTACACGGATTCTTCTGATAAAAGTAAAAAAGCTTATAGCGCATTAAAAATGGTTAAAGAGGAAAATCCAGATGCTCCAATATTTGGAGTTAACGCCTCAAGGACAAGGGATATACATCCTGCTTATAATATAACTACAGTACCAACTGTTTTATCTCTTAAGAATGGGAAAATTTCTAACATTATTCACGGAGTTCAGGATAAACAATATTATACATCATTATTATATGATATTCATACTTACATTCCTGCAAAAGATGATGGAAGAAAACAGCACAGGGTAGTTGTTTATACCTCCCCTACCTGCTCCTGGTGCGCGGCAGTAAAATCTTATCTAATGAAAAATAGGATAAATTTCAGAGAGGTGGACATAGCGAAGGATGAAAGAGCCGGTCAGGAGTTAATAAGGAGAAGCGGACAGATGGGAGTACCACAAACAGATATAGACGGCAGGATAGTGGTAGGATTTGACAAAGCAAAACTTGACAGCATTTTAGGAATACGCGGCAAATAAAACTATAAAGTTTAATAATCTATAAAAGAGAGGTTTGTTATGAAAAGGATTCAGCCAGTAAACAATAATGTATTAATAAAGCTGGATGAAAAAACTGAAGAGAAAACACCTGGTGGAATAGTAATCCCGGATACGGCAAAAGAAAAACCCAAAGAAGGTGAAGTAATAGGGATTGCCACCGGGGCAACAGATGAAATAAAAATAGGTGACCGTGTAATCTACAAAGAATTTTCAGGAACTGAGATAAAGCATGAAGGAGAAAAGTATCTGCTTATTCCTGCTGCAGATATTTATGCTAAATACGTAGAAGTAGATTCTATTTAAATATTTTTAGGCTAAAAAAATCTATATAAGAAAGAAATTATAAGGATACCTTCTGGAACATTTATTTCTTTAAAAAGATATGATGTTTTTAATAATAACTGGAAGTGTGTGCTTTCTTTTATTCTAAATGCCTGTTTATATCCACTCTGTGTTTATAAAAGTCTTTCCAGATATCACCTTTTTTATCCAATCTTTTAAAAATATTATTGACTGTCCAGGATCTCGATTCTACCTTTTTATTTTGCAGTTCATCCCATTCCAGGGGTACAGCAACAGGGGCATCGGGTAGAAGCCGTATAGAATATGGGCAAACACTGGTTATCCCATAAGAGTTTCTCATATAATCAACAAAAAGCCGCCCTTTTCTATTTTTTATAGATTGCTCTGTAGTAAATTTCCCGGGATATCTAACGGATAATTCATCTCCCACCCTTCTTGCATATTCCCTTATCTTTTTAAATCCATTCTCCGGTTTTATTGGTATGACAACATGAAGGCCTTTCGAACCGGTAGTCATTACAAAACTTGGAACAGATCTTTCGTCAAAATACTCCTTTAGCTTTAAAGCACCGAATCTTACAGGTTCAAACCTGCGTTCAGGTGGATCAAGGTCGAATACCATTTTATCAGGTTTTTTAATGTTGCTGGTTTTACTTAGCCATATATGTATGGTTACACAGGCAAGATTTGCCATTAAAATAAGAGTACTTTTTTTATTGCAAACTACGTGTGTAACAATGCCGTTTTGTTTCTTTTTAACCCTTACCCTGTCCACCTCTTCCGGAAAGTAGCTGCCTGCATCCTGCTGGTAAAAAGACTCTCCCCTTATACCGTCAGGAGCCCTCTTCATATTCACCGGCCTTCCTTTAAGATGTGGTAAAATATAAGTGGATATATTCCCATAATAATTTATAAGATCGTATTTGCTAAAATTTATTAAGGGGAAAAAGACCTTATCAGGATTTGATATCTCTATATTTGTTCGACCTGCTTTATAAACCTTTGTCTTATCATTCATTGATCTTTAAAATCATTCTCTACCATTGATCTTACAAGATCGCTTCTGGTTATAATACCTATTACTTTATTCTCATCATCAACAACCGGAACCCTGTTAACGTTATTATTGGTCATTATTGATGCAACACGGTTTTCTTTATCATCTTTTTTTACTTTTTTGACCCATGTATGCATTATTTCTTCAACTTTTATCTCTGACAGAGCTTTTTTGTTCTTTTCGATTCCTTCCATATATATATCTGGATTAACATAAGTATAATTATAAATAGGAAAAACCAGCATTGGGAAAAACATCTCATCTTTTTTTACAAAATTCACTATATCAGCTTCAGATACTATGCCCCTGAGCGTGTTATCACTGTCGACCACGGGAACACCGCTAATCTTATTTTTAATTAGAAGCCTTGCAAGATCCAATATGCTTTTTTCTTTTGTAATAGTTATAACATTACGGTTCATAATATCTTCTACAAGTTTTTCGGCCATCCTAATCCTTTCTTTAGTCTCTTTTCAAGTTTTTCAATTTCTTCTCTTGCATTAGCTATCTTATCTGAAAAATCTTTTATCTCCTGTTCATAATCATTTTTTTCCTCTCCGCTGGAAATATCGATTTTCTGTTTTGCCTCTGCAATTTTTCTGTCCCACTCTTTAATACTTGCCTTTAGTTTTTTGATAAGAAGTTCTTCTTTCTCCAATTTGAACCTCCAATTTATTGATTTTCTTTTTCCTTCATTAGTATTTTACATGAAAAAATCATATTTTACAGCTCAACTGACTTAATGATCTAATCAATTTATCTTATGCATATTTCCTGAACTATCTCTTATATCATACGAATGATTTCATTTTAGGATAACCCTTACAGTCATAACTATCCATTTCCAGTTATAAATATTCCTGGCAATATCCTTCCGGAAGATGTTATATACAAACCAGCGGGAACTGAAATTTCTTAATTCAAATTTTTTATTATCATGTTTTCTCTTTGTCTTACCTGAAAATTATAACTCCTATTTTTATAAAATGTTTTATCTAAAACGTTTTTTATAATATTATTAATTTAATTGTTTGTCAAATAAAAATAGAGAAAGATCAAATAGAAATACCCGAAAAAATCTACGTATAGATTTTTATTAGTCTTAATATTTTCAGAGAAATACTTTCGAAATATTTTTTATATATTTCCACCTCAGGTAGTTCAGGCACATAGTATGTCTTTCCTGCCATGATAACTATTACATCACAAAAAATATTTATTTATTACTATAAAATACATTTAAATTCAATTGGATAGATTAAAGAAAATAAAAGGTCTGTAAAATAATTGTTTCAAATTAACTTACAGAAAAAATATGATATAAAACAATAGTAAAGCTATTGGTAACTTATAAATTTATGTTATTTTGAAATTACTTACTGTCTTGTCATTTTTGCACCACATTTCGGGCAGTTAATCTCGTAACAGGGTACGCCTATTTTGTGATCTACTACAGTACCGCAACTCGGACAGATGCATTTACCATCGGCTCCTGCGCCCATTCCACCCATGCGCCCTCTGCCGCCTCCTCCAGCACCTCTTCCTCCGGCGCCTCTTCCTGTTCCCGGACCCATACCTGCCGGCCCTGTTCCATCTCCTCTAGGCATATATTCCTCCTTTAACTGGATTTAATTGTTTTATAAGTGACTGACAAAAAATAATGATTTAAAGTATCCCTTTAAATTTTTTATAAAAAATATCACCTGTTTTATTATTCTAACCTATAAAATATTACCCGCAACTGAATTATCATATATTTACTACCTTATTAGAAATATATTTATAAGCCTCACTAACAGGTGTGTTTTTACCGTTATCTTCAAGATAAATATGACCTTCGTCACTTAATTCCATAACCATGGGATCAAAAGGTATCCTGCCCAGAAACTCCACATCCATCTCTTTTGCTATTCTCTGTCCCCCGCCTGTCTTAAATATATCTACCCTCTTTCCGCAATACGGGCATATCCACCCTGACATATTCTCAATCACACCTATAAACGGCATCTTTAACTGCTTTGCAAAAGTTATGCTTTTCCTTGCATCAAGAGTTGCCAGGTTCTGGGGGGTGGTAATGATAATGCCTCCCGTGAGATCAGGCATAAGCTGTACAATACTCAATGGTTCATCACCTGTACCCGGAGGTGAATCGATTATGAGATAATCAATCTTACCCCAGTTTACATCACCTAAAAACTGCTTTATCAGTTTCATCTTCAAGGGACCACGCCATATTACTGGACTGTCTTCTGATTTAAGCATTGAGGCAGTGCTTATTACCTTCATGGACGGGAAGGCTTTTATAGGTTCTATCTTATTACCAAAACCCTTCAATTCTTCCTTTTCAAGCCCCATTATCTTTATAATATTTGGTCCATGTATATCTATATCCAGTAAACCTACGCTAAAACCTTTGGTCATAATAGAATACGCAAGATTTACAGAAATAGTACTTTTACCTACTCCACCCTTGCCGCTGAATACCATAAATTTCTTTTTAACCTGCGCCATATTTTTTTCTACACCGGCATCTCTTAATATTTCATTCATTCTTTCACCTTAATTCTAGCTAAAAAAGGATAGTATTTCTATTGAAATAATCTACCCTTAAAAATTTTTTTATCAGATTAACTGGATCCCTGCTCCTTGATCAACTCTTCTATTCTATAATTAATACTATTAAAAATATGAACATAAGTTCATTGTAATTATATTGAACCTATGTTCATAAATCAAGTATAAAACAACCTTTTGGCCTTCAATTCCAAAAAACAATATGATCCAAAAATTACTACTTATAATATAGATATTATATCATAAGCCATTATTCTCGATAAAAATCATCGGGCGTTTATCTCATTTCTTTAACTGCCATTTCTGCTGCATTGCTCAGCTGATAAGCAATAGGAGAAGCAGTAAGAGCAGGATGAGTACCCATCTGGAATGTAGCTATATCGTTAGCAGTCATTTTCTTATAAATACATCCGCTTATAAGATTAATCAATTCTCCGCCTGATTTTGCTCCAATAAGCTGGCCCCCTATTAAAACACCCGTGCCTTGCTCAAATATAAGGCTCACTTTCAAATTACTGGCCCCGGGCATACAACCGGGATGACAATTAGGTCCTTCAGCCTGACCCACAATTATATCATATCCATTATCAGCCGCACCGCTTACAGACATTCCAGATCTTGCGAGGGTAGTATCCCCTATAACTGTCGAATAAGTACCAACAGCCCCTTCATTTGACCTGTTTGTCTCAAATAGGTTGGCTCCTGCAATTCTTGCTTCATTAGTAGCTATTGAAGCAAGCATCAGATTTACCAATTTTCTATCAAAGAATGAAAATTTTTCACAGCAATCACCACATGCAAAAATATTTTCATCATTTGTTTTCATATATCTGTCAACTTTTATTGCACCCTTATTATTTATTTCAATCCCAGCGTCTTTCGCAACATCTATATTAGGCTTTGCACCTATACCAAAAAGAACAAGGTCTGCTTTCACGGTCTTCCCGCTTGCAAGTTTTATTCCTTCTACTTTTTTATCACCTATTATCTCTTCCACCCTTTCATTGGTGAGTAAATTTACACCTCTTTCTTTTATAAGGGCTTCACCCTGTTCACAAAACTCTTCATCAAATACAAGCATAAGACAATGAGGCAGCATCTCTACTATAGATATGTTTATGTCTCTGTTCTTTTTGCACTCATCTGCAAATTCCATTCCTATAAAGCCGCCGCCTATTATAACCATATCCTTTGACCTATCTACCTCCTTTAATAATGAAGCCAGATATTTGTCATCTTTCTTAACAGAAAATACATTTTCCTTATCTGAACCTTTAATAGGAGGAAATGATGGTATAGATCCTGTAGCAATAACTAACTTTTTGTATTTGACTGTTTCTCCATTACCTGTGCTTACAGTTTTACCGTTTCTATCAATTTTAGTAGCTTCATCGATCAGCAGATCGATATTATTCTTTTCAAGTATAGCATCAGGAATAAGGTTTTTATCAGGTGAACTGACAGTACCATATATATAAGGTATTCCGCATGGTATTAAAACATTGTATTCCTTTCTTATTATCAATACTGTTTTGTCGGGATAGAACCTCCTGGCTGTTATTGCCGCGGTAATACCTGCTGCACTCCCACCAAGTATTACAACATCGTAATCTTTCATACTTCCTCCTTTAAAAATACGCGCAGAAACCCTCCCTAAAGGCTAACTGCAATTAAATTATTTTTTTTGAGCATATGCCCGAACCAAAATATACCAATTTATCCGGAAAAAGTAAATTTTTATACTGGTATAAATAAAAAAATCTCAACTATCTGTATAATTGTATCATTCACCGATTACCTGGACAAATACTCTTCTTGACCTGGGCCTGTTATCATGATCTATAACCACTATCTGCTGCCAGGTTCCCAGCACCAGTTTACTTTGACTCAATGGGATAACAATACCTGGACCTATTAAGGTTGCTCTTATATGTGAAAATCCATTGTCATCCCCCCAGGTCTGTGAATGTCTTGTATGCTTATTGCTTGAAACCATTTCCTCCAGCTGATCTCTGACGTCTTCAGTTAATGCAGGCTCATATTCCATGGTGGATATAGAAGCTGTTGACCCAACCACGGAGACATTCACAAGGCCATTATTAATTCCTGATTCTCTAACAATAGAATCAACTTTTTTCGTTATATTTATAATATCAGAGAATCCCTCTGTCTCTAGCTTTATTTCCTTACCAAATACCACTCTACCTCCTCTTCAAAATGGAAAAATTATACATAAAGAATAAAACGGAGTCAAAAGACATCCGTTTTAAATAACTCTTTCCCCGATCATCTTGTTACCGTTAAAGTCTTTATATATCTTTTTATAAACTACACTATAAATTATTCTTCAGCAAGGTATGTAAAATATTTATGTTTATGAAAGCAATGTATAACAAAAAGCCCGGAGAAAATCTTTATCTCCGGGCAATTATATGTTTTATTTTTCCATTTTTTCTGATTCTTTCTGGATCTCTTCCACCCTTGCCTGTATATCATCAAGCTGTTTCTTTAACATTTTTGCCTGATTTTTTAGAAACCTGCTCTCTTCCTTAGGATCCATATCAGCCTGATAAGAACTGCCGTAATAAGGATACCACCCACCAGACGGCATACCTGAACCATATCTGTACCATCCTGGAAGTCCTGTCGCGTAATACCGGTTACGGTAACCTCTACCTCTTCCACCAAAAGCAAATCTGCCTCCTCCAGAGTATCTTCCGCTATAAGAGCCAGTATATCCTGGAGCAGAATAACCTGCACAGTAACCAGCAGCTCTACCCGTCATAGGACCCATTCCATCAGGTCCTGTTCTATCTCCTCCTGGCATTTCAATTCCTCCTTTCCATCATCTTTTATTTTTAACTACTTTATCATAGGTTTTTGCCAGAGATATTATAATGAACATAGGTTCATTTGTCAAAAAAATAGCAGAATAATCTCAATCATCCCTTAAGATATCACTAAGTGTACCGTCAGGAAGCATCCAGTCAGGGTGCGGCTTCCCCGCCTCTTCCATTCTATAGCGTACACACTTATTCCAGTCCCCCAGACAGTATAGTTCAACCCATTTACTGTCCAGCTTACCCGCCTCATAATATCTCTTCATAGGACAAACCGCATACCACTTGCATTCTTTTCCGGTAATTTTTTTATTTTTCGGCATTTTATACTTTTTAGTAATAAAATTCACCAGCTGCCAATTACCGTTTTTAGCTGCCTTCCTGAAGATTTTCAGTATCTAATATTTTTCCTGCCCCTATGTCTATATAATTTTCTCCATACCTTTCACCAAAAATCTCCCTTGCGCTTTCTCCGGAACAGTGGCACGGACCCGCAAACTGGACACCCATCCTCTTAAAATCTATTATTATTTCTTCTATTGAATTTCTGCTGAGACCTGAGAGATGAAAACCTCCCATAACAAAAAATACCTTATCGCCAAAAAGTTCTTTTGACACCCTTACTATACTCACAATACCCGGGTGGGCGCATCCTGTTATAATTACCAAACCATTTTCGGTGTCCATTACCAGCGACTGTTCTTTTATGGACCAGCCTAATTCGCCAGTAGAATATACACCCTCACAGATTTTTTCTCCCCTTTCAACCCTTTTGACATCGGCTCCGTAATTTTCTAATTCATTATTAAAATTCTCAGGGAAACTTGCTGGAACTTTAATAACAACATCACTGTACTCTTCTAAAAAATTGTAAATCCCTCCAACATGGTCTCCATGTAGATGAGAGAGGAAGACAATATCAGTATCATGCGGATTTACTCCCAAATTAGACATGTTATTCATAAGCACATTACCATCTCCGCCTGTATCGAAAAGGATAGTTTTATCTGCTGCTTCCACAATACATGAGAAGCCCCAGGATGTTTCAAGTTTTCTATTATACGGATTATTATCGACGATAATTTTTATTTTGGGATAATAAGCCATCTCTAAATCAACCTCCAGATAATCATAATAATATTTATTTAAATTTCTGTATCTGTATTAAAAATACGGTACAGAATAGAATGCAGCAGTAAAACTGCAATAATAATTACCGATAATAATCTGGCATAATTAATTCGGTAAAAGTATAATATTTTTTACCTTTTCAATAATTAATTATTGAATATTGCCTATAATAATTCAACCTGGAATATCCTATTTTTAAAATTATACATCCCATATACAATCTTAAATCATATATTTTTTTGCTGAAAATTTTCCCTCTGAATACATCTTATGCCAGTTACTGTCTACCGGGATACTTTTATATAATTTCTTCCTATCCGCTTCAAGAAGTTTCCTGGGCCTCTTCATAAAGTCAGCTCCGCATATAATCTGATTCTCTGAAATAGAGTTTAGTTTATCCAGCCATATCTCTCCTTCCCTGCTTCTCATCAAATGGTGGTCTATTATTAAAATCTTAACTTTACTGGAAAGCATTACGGCATTATCCCATGCTTTTTTTATCAGTTTTTCTGGTATCCTATCTGAAAGATATACAGGAGGGCCACCTGCAAAAACAATATCAGGTTTCCACTTAATTATCTTAAAAACTGTTTCAGTATCAAATAGCTGAATATCGGGAGCATGGACTAATATATTATCCTCTGCTATTTTTGTCATCATTACAGTAACTGAATTATTTTTAGATTCACCATGTGGTACCTGTCCAGAAAAAGCTATATCTTTTTCTTCCTTTTCTTCCGCTTCTATTAATTCTTTATTTAAAATATCAGAAATTGATTCAGCTCTTTTCTTTTCGTTTGGGAGCATATGGATAAAATTCTTTGTCCATATACGGATATCGGGATTTAGGCCAATTATTTTTTTTAAATCCAGCTGATATGGATTTGCTTCCAGTAGAGGGACATGGTCTCCATGAAAATGGCTTATGACAACATCTGTGGCTTCTGACCATCTTTTAATTATTTTTTTTTGAACAGATTCATCCTCCGCAACCTGGCATGGATGGGGCAGAAGTCCATATCTCGAATACCCGAGTGCTGTACCGGGGTCTATAAGAATTTTCCTGTTCTTTGTTTCTACAAAACAGCACATCCCCCTTACCCCAAGTGATTCACAACCTATAATTTCTATTTTCATCTTTCTTAAAAACCCGGAACTTTAGCGTGCTATTACTGTAAAAAATTATTATAACATAAGTTTATTGATATAGTATTGTTTGCAGGTTCAGCTGAAGAAAGTTCTGAATAAATGTACAATATCATAATTTATTGAGCTGCCTGTATAATATTTACAATTACAATAAGGAATGAATAATCTCAAATTATAATTTTGTAATATTGCAATATTTTAATTATTATGTAAAAGAATATATAATGGCAATTCATATATTCGGGGGTTAAATTATCTTTTTAATATTTTTTAAATAAAGAGGAAATAATGAACATACTGGAATTAAAAGACATAAACCTTCAAATTAATGGCAGTAAGATTCTTGACAATTTAAGTATGGACTTCTGGGAGGGTTATATCCACGCAATCGTTGGGCCCAATGGTGTGGGTAAGACTACTGTCGGGAATTTAATAATGGGATTGGAAGGCTACCGGGATTTTGAAGGTGAACTTCTTTTTAAAAACAGATCCATTAAGAAAATGAACTTATATGAAAGGGCAAAAAAGGGAATTACCATGGCCTGGCAGGAACCTGCAAGATTTGAAGGTCTGACTGTTGAAAATTTTGTAAAAGCCGGAGCAAGGAATAAGAGTAGAAAGACGGTGGAAAGTGCATTAGAAAAAGTAGGCATGGACCCTGATGATTACATCAAAAGGGCGGTAGACAAAAGCCTGAGCGGCGGAGAAAGAAAGAAAATAGAACTTGCTTCCATCCTTGCAATAGATCCTGAACTCGTGATCCTCGACGAACCTGATTCCGGAATTGATGTAGCATCTCTTAAGAATATCTTCGACGCCATTCAATCACTTAAGGAAAATGGTGCCACTGTAATTTTGATCACACACAGCCTCGAAGTGCTCAAACAGGCAGAGCATGCTTTTCTTCTATGCTCCGGAACTCTGCTTATAAAGGGAAGCACTGAAAAGATAGGGAGTTATTTTGAGGATAAATGCATACCATGCAATCATAAAAACAAACCTGATAAAAATGGAGTCAAGCTATGAATACCACTGATCTTATAAAAGAAGCAAACATAGGTTCCGAGATAAATGATAAAGACACTGCAAGACTTATCATAAACAAGGATAAGATAATCGACACCAATGAAGTAGAGGGGCTCAAAGTAGATGCCAGAGAGATAAAGGACGGAGTTGATATAAAAATAAAGCTAGAAAAAAACACCGTTATAGAAAAACCTGTCCACCTCTGTTTTGGTGTGACACAAAAGGAGGCAGTCCAGAAAATAATCCTTGATATAGAAATAGGTGATAATTCCAGGATAAATATCTTCTCACATTGTATTTTCCCTTTTGCTGTCGATGTTAAACATATAATGGATGGCAAGATAAGGATTGGAAAGAATTCTTTCTACTCATATACAGAAAAGCATATCCATAGCGAGGAAGGCGGAATAACTGTTATTCCAAAAGCAAGGATAACTCTTGAAGAAAATGCCCGGCTTAAAACAATATTTGAACTTTTAAAAGGAAGAGTAGGAAGTATAGATATTGATTATGAAACTACATGCATGGACAGATCTGTCATGGAAATGACTGCAAAGATTGACGGCAAAGGTGATGATATCATAAAAATAAAAGAGACTGGCAATCTAATTGGTAAGTGGTCAAGAGGAGTTCTAACATCAAAAGTTGCAGTCAGGGATAATGCCAGGGCAGAAATCTTTAACAAATTATTTGCAGATGCAGAATATGCACGGGGCCATGTAGACTGCAAAGAAATAATACAGGGAAACGGAAGTGCAAGCGCCATACCTATTGTTGAGGTTAAGAACTCTAAAGCTCATATTACTCATGAAGCTTCTATAGGAAGTGTTGATTCAAAACAGCTTCAGACACTTATGTCCAGAGGTCTAAGTGAGGATACCGCTGTTGAGCTTATAATTGAAGGATTGCTAAGCTAGAAAGCCTTCCATCAGGGCACAGGCGTTTAAGGTAAAAATAAATTTTTAAGGTATTATTACTTCTATAAAAGATAAAAACTATAACGGTTACCTGAACGAGTAAGTTATCTTGATCACTGCAGTCACTTCCACCTCATCCGGTGTAACAGGAATCGAAGAGACTCCTTCAGCTTCTGGTAATTCTCCAGATGCAGCTGCTGCTCCAAGTTCCCTCAATATAACCGGACCAGGAGAATATGTTTCTGTCTCCGAAACATAATATATATCAATTATCTCAACTCCAAGTGAATTGGCTATAGTATAAGCCTTATCTTTTCCATCCATGGCAGCTTTCTCCAGCGCTGCCTTTTTTGATTCTTTTTCGAGATCATCGCTCAGACCAAACCTCAGGGAGGAAACATCATTGGCACCAGCTTCTATTGAGCTAGATATGATCCCGCCTATCTCATCGATCTCAACTGTACTTGCCTGAAGCACTGTTGTAGCCCTGTATGCATATACTTCCGGAGGTTCATCCTCCCCGCGATAAGTATAAAGTGGAATAAGATTAAAACTTGCTGTCCGGATATCAATTTCCTCTATTTCCAGAGCCTCTATAGTTTCTATTACTTTTTCTGTTACCATACTGTTCTGCTCTACAGCCTTCTGGCTGGTATCCTCTTCATTAAATATAGAAATATCTACCATTGCTTTATCCGGGACTACTCTGTGACTGCCACTTCCTGTTACAGTTATGGTATTTGCTTCCCCACCCTGTCCTTCGTAACCATCATTATAATATGGTGAAGTCTGGTCTGCCAGGCAACCAGAAAACAATAAAGCAGCCAAAAACAAATTAATAAACAAAATCGATATCTTAATAGATATAGTCCTTCTCCTGACCATATACCCCCCCTTTTTTTCAGTAATGAAGTGTATGTATTATAAACAATTTTAGATTTTTTATAAATCTTCAGGATCTCAGGATCATAAAGCTTCCAACTGTTCACATATAAAACAGAGGAATTTCAGATAAAAAAATGCGGCTATCTAAAGTATTGAAACAGCCGCATTATATACCTTTTCTTATTTTATTCTTCAGTCTGTCCAGAAGTTCTTTTTCCCAATTCACGGTCAAACATGAACAAGCCATTCCTGGAATCGCCAAGTAGTTTAAGATTGGCCACAATCTCATCTGCAGAAGATTCCTCTTCAACCTGTTCCTCTACATACCACTGCAAAAAATTAACTGCTGCATGATCATTTTCTTTAATGGCCGTATCTACCAGAGCGTTGATCAACCCGGTTACTTTCTGCTCATGACTATAAACATTTTCAAAAACATTAAGAGGATTTTCCCAATCATATTCAGGAGATTTGATTTCCTTCAGAATAATTCTACCACCACGTTCACTTAAATAATCAAAAAACTTCATGGCGTGAATCTCCTCCTCCTGTGCCTGAATACGCATCCAGCTTGCAAATCCGTTAAGATTGGCGGACTTAAAATAAGCAGACATCGAAAGATAAAGGTATGCTGAATATAACTCAGCATTTATCTGCTCGTTTATAGCAGATTCTAATTTCTTGCTTATCATTTTAATTTTCTCCTTTCCTAAGTTTTTTCAGTTTTAATCTAAGGTTATTCTTGGTTTCTCCAGTATTTTTCATTACATTTTATCCTCCTGTCTCCTTTTACAATCCGGGCACAGCCCATAGAAAAAAATGTCATATCCCGTAATCTTGTAATCAAACTTTATATTTATATTTTTCTTAATATTTTATCTAAAGTCAAATATTTTATTATTAAGAATATTTTAAGATCTGATAACTATTAAATATAATATAATTTTGATATCTACCTTTAAAAAATCAGTATGTCATTGTGTCTTCGTTTCACTTCCGGCATTTCTTTTTTTATCGCATTAAATCATAAAAAAAATTTTTTTATGATAAATATAGTGGTAAAATCTATTAAAAAAATAATCCTATATTCTTGTAGAAAGGTTGATCAGGAATGAAAAAAAATGCACTTGTAGCACAATCAGGTGGACCCTCCCCCGTAATAAACTCTTCGCTTCAGGGCGTAATAGAAACCTGTTTTAATTTTCCGGAACACATAAATAAAATGTATGCGAGCTGGCACGGAATCGAAGGAGTATTGCTGGAAGAATTAATAGATATCTCTATCCAGTCTAAACATGAGATAAAACTTCTACGTAACACTCCTGCTGCAGGTGCAATAGGATCATGCAGGTATAAATTGGAGAAAAATCAAAAAGAGGACCTTGAACGTATAGTAAAAGTATTGCAAGCCCATAATATAGGTTACTTCTTTTATATCGGAGGAAACGATTCCATGAACATCGCCAGCAGAGTATCGAAGCTTGCAGAAGAAAGAGGTCTTGAGCTATCGGTTGCCGGTGTGCCTAAAACAATTGATAATGATTTAGGTGATGAAAAGTTTAAATTGATTGATCATACACCGGGTTATGGAAGTACCGCCAGATACTGGGCATATCTTATTCAGAATACTGAAGAGGAAAACAGGGGCATGAGTGTCTCTGAGCCAGTCACTGTACTTCAGGCTATGGGCAGGAAAGCAGGATATATTACAGCCGCATCCAGACTTGCCGATCCCGAAAGAAAGATTCCTCTGCAACTGTATATGAGTGAATCTGAACATACTCTTGATTCACTTGCTGAAAATGTAAACAAACAAATCAAAAAATCAAAGAGATGTATTGTTGTAGTAAATGAAGGTTTCAGAATAGGTGATTATGGGGAAGCATATGACGGATTTGGAAATATAGAATATGGTGCCAGCAGGACTACCGCAGCTCAGGAAGTTGTTAACTATCTTAACAGTTCCGGACTTAAAACAAGGGGCAATGCGACCTTTCAGGTACCAGGTGTTATACAGCGTGACGTATCAATCTATGCCTCGGAAGTAGACATAGAAGAAGCATACGAAGCAGGGAAAAAAGCTGTTGAAATAGCTGTTTATGAGGGAACCGGCTGGATGGCTACCATACTACGGAAACCAGGCAGTTTATATAATGCTGTATATGATAAGGTAAAGCTTGAAAAAATTGCAGGCTCTTCCAGGCTGTTCCCGCTTGAATGGATCTCACCAGGCGGAACCGATGTAACTGATGATTTTATAAAGTATGCGGCACCGCTTATAGGAGAAAAATGGCCAGGTGTGCCTCTGGAAAATGGCCTTCAGAGATTCGCAGATCTTAAAATCAGTTTTATTGATAAAAAGCTTGAAGACTATGTTCCTCTAAATTTCAGGAACAAAGCCCTGCAGTAGAACTTAATAATTTAATCTGCAACAACACTGCATAAAAAAGTTAATAGTAAATTTGTTTGTGTAATTCAACCATTCTATAAAGTACATATAGTCACAGATATAAATGTGACAACAAATTCTATTTCTGCATCCTCCACCGCAGTATCTCGTATTGCATAAGATTATTTATAAAAATATCTTTGATAAATTAGTTTTTGTATACTTTTATTAATAAATATTAAGTCTGAATAAACTATTGAATATATAGAAAGTTATCTATAGAGCCAGTTTAAATATATTTAAAACATCCTTGTATCCAAGTTTCATAAACTCTCCGAGTGGGCCATTCTCAGTGCATTTTGATGCCATTTCCTTAAACCTGTCATCATTAATACCAATTTGTCCTAATCTTGTTTGGAGTCCTATTTCGTTGTAGAAACTTTCAAGGCTTTTTATTCCTTCTAAAGCAACCTTCTCTAAATCGTCAAAATAAACATCTATATTCCAAACTCTCGATGCAAATTGAGCAAACCTCTCTATATTTAATTTATATACATACTTCATCCATGCAGGAAATATTATAGCCAAACCTTCTCCATGTGGTATATCATATATTGCTGAAAGTTCATGCTCGATATTATGAGATGCCCAGTCACCGATCCTGCCGGTACCAAGAAGATCATTATGTGCTATACTTCCGCACCACATTATTTCAGCACGGCTTTCGTAATCTTCTGGTTTATCTAAACTGATCCTAACATTGTTTATAACAGTTTTTAAAGCAGCCTCAGCAAGTCTGTCTGTCAACTCTACATCTCTTACCTGTGTGAAATACCTTTCAAATATATGAGCCATTACATCAGAGACTCCTATTGCTGTTTGTTTTCTACTTAATGTAAATGTTACTTCTGGATTTAAAATTGCAAACCTGGGACGTATAACTTCAGAGCCTACTGCTCTTTTGTATAAACCATCTTCTTTAGTAATAACTGAGCCATTACTTGATTCACTTCCGGATGCAGGAATAGTTAGCACTACACCGAGAGGAATCATTTTATCTACTTTAGCTTCCCCGCTATAGAAATCCCAAACATCCCCATTGTATGGTGTCCCAAATCCAATTGCTTTTGCAGAGTCTATGACACTTCCACCCCCTACAGCTAAAATAAAATCGACCTTTTCCTTCCTGCATATTTCAATACCCTCTTTAACCAGACCTAATCTCGGATTGGGTTGCACTCCTCCAAGCTCTATAATTTTTAGGTTTTCTTTATTCAAGGAGTTTATTACTTTATTATAAAGTCCAAATTTTTTAATACTTCCCCCTCCATAATGCAGGAGTACTTTTGCTCCAAATCTCTTTACTTCTTTTCCAACTAGATTTTCTGAATCTTTACCAAATATTATTTTTGTAGGTGCTTGAAATGTAAAATTTTCCATATCTAACCCCTTAAAAACTTATAATAATATAGTAATTATACTATAAAAAATGATTGCGCATAATCTCCAGCGGTATTCAGCATACCTATTATTTAAATTTAAGAAAGTTAGGGTTTAGAGCACTACATTAGTTATAAATACTTTTCCATCAATATAAGTTAGTCCTTTATGGATATTTCATTCTAAATCAAAAATTCAAGTACAGAAATGCGTATAAAACCCACTTCTTTTTAACCAATGCTTAAATAAAGCGCCAGATTAAAATACTCTGGGATAAATTAAAACTACCAGTTATTTTAATAAACTTTTTATGGACGGGGGTATAGGCCGGCTGAATCGACGATCTCAGGAACCTTTTCTTCCCATTCTATAGCCATTATATGCACCCCGGAGACTCCCTCTATCTCTTTTAGCTGTTCGATTGTCTCTACTGCGATTTTAATACCTTCCTCGGAAACTTTTTCCTTTGGTACTCTTGAAAGCCTGTCTATAATACTATCAGGTACATCCATTCCCGGCACCTTATTTTTTATATATTTTGCAGCACCCAGAGATTTAATTGGTGTAACCCCGCCAAGAATTTTTACTTTCTTGTCAAGTCCCATATCGCAGACTTTTTTCATCCATTCTCTGAATTTATCAATATTAAAAATACACTGGGTCTGTATGAAATCCACACCTTCATTGATTTTCTTCATCAGACGGATGATACGCATCTCGAAAGGATCTGCAAAAGGATTAGCAGCTGCGCCGATAAACATGAATGGAGCCTTATTCATCTTATCACCACTCTCAAATTCTTTATCGTCCCTCATCTTTTTTACAACTCTTATCAATTGTATGGAATCAAGGTCCCATACTCCTTTAGCTTCAGGATGGTTACCAAAACTGATATGATCCCCGGTAAGACATAGAATATTATTAATACCCAGTGCTGCTGCACCTAATATATCCATCTGTAGTGCTATCCTGTTTCTGTCCCTTGTAGTCATCTGTACTATAGGATCAAGACCTTCCTCCCTGGCTATCAGGCAGGTTGCCCAGCTGGACATCCTTACAACTGCTGTCTGCCCGTCAGTTACATTAAAGGCATCTACATACCCTTTAAGGAATTTAGCCTTTTTCTTTACAATTTCTCCGTCAGCACTTGTGGGCGGTCCGAGCTCCGCTGTTACTGCAAAATTATTTAGATTAAGAACCCTTTGCAAATTACTTTGTGTTTCCATATTATCCCTTTCTAAATTCCCAATGATTCTATTACTTCTTTGGTCCTTGCCAGATGCTTATGCAGGTCCAGCGGTTCCCTCTCAAAAGTTCTTGGCGTCACAGACTTACTCCAATCATGGGGCTCGTTAAACTCCATAATCTTTTCAAGTTCTCCAATCTCTTTAAGACGCTTATATATTAAATACCAGGCACAATCTTTATCAGGATCGACCTCACATTTACCATCAGGCCTGGTACCGCCGCAGGGGCCGTTAAGCAGCCCTTTAGGACATTCAGTCAGAGGGCATATGCCTGCAGTTCTTCCAACTACACATTCTCCGCATGCCCGGCATTTCTCTATAAATTTATCCGGTCCTCCCCCTGAGACTCCCATAGCATTAACAGCAGGATAAAATGGTTTTATTATACCCATTTCATCTAAAATCTCCCTTACGGTCTGGAGACCATCACCGCAGCTCATCATAAGAACTGCATCGCAATCCTCAAAATCTTTCTTATGCTTTTCAACAAACATAGAGCTGAAAGGTTTGTAGCAGGCAAATACCGCAAAAGGAAGGGGGACTTTTTTTACTTTTTTACCCTTTACGGTAAGGATTTCCGCCATCTCCTCTACTTCTTCAATTCCTCCTGTGTGGAATATGGTAGAACAGCCGCCGCATCCCATTAACACAATTTTTTCTTTACCTTCAAGGGAATCAAGTATTTCCTCTAAAGGTTTTTGGTCCTGTCCCATCATTTTTTGTGCCTCCTATGGTATTGATTACTATCAACTTTATTTACTAATTTAATATTATTAACCTAAAAAGTATCAATTATCTCCTTATGGTAAAATAATCAATTTAAAACCTTTAAGAAATATTCACTATCAAATAATACTACTTAGTTTTAGGGTTAAGGTTTTAGATATTATATAAAAAAATAAATTTTGTTAAAATAATTTATTTATATTTTTTAGCAACTTCAACTATCTATTCTTATCATCCTTCACTGAAAAGTACCTTACTTTTAAATTAAAATTATGCTTTCCCTGCACTTCTATATAGTTTCATATAATCTTCCACTGTTTTCTGGACTTCAAATCTTGCTTTTACCAGGATATCCTCTTTAAAACCTGAACCCACTGCTTCATATATAAAGGAATTTTCTCCAATAGATTTTATTTCTTTTTTAAGAGCTTCTAAATACTTATTCTTTAATATACCCCCCAGATTAAATTTTCTTACACCCATATCTATAGCTTTACCTATTTCATCTATATTCATGTTGGATCCACCATGCAATACAAGAGGAACCCTTGCTGCTCTTCTTATCTTTTTTAGCAGTTCAAAATCAAGGTTGACTTCTTTACCGGGTTTATGAGATTGCCCTATACTAATAGAAAGCGAATCTATACCTGTTCTTGCTACAAATTCTTTCGCAATATCAGGATCAGTCAGTCTAGATTCTGTTTTTACACCAGTAAGTCTATCCAGGCCGGGAAGCTCATCGATTTCGCCTTCAACGGCTACATTATTTTTATGTGCCTTTTCAACAATCTCTGATACTTTTAGCGACAATTTATCAAAGCTCATACCCGGACCGATAAACATCACTACATCATATCCGTCATCTATTGAATCAATTACTGAATCAAAATCAATCGATTCATTAAATATTGTACATGCAGGCACAGAAATGTTTGCACATAAATCTTTAGCAAGGCTCGCATAAATACCTATATTATCATTTACCACTCTTCTACTATTTTTCAGCATAAGGCCGCCAAAACCTATAATAACAGGTGATTTTACTTTTTCTGCTGCATCACATACCGCGAGCAGGGATTCCAGATTCCAGCTTTCAAAATATCCGACTGCATAATTTCTTTTTTCAGCATCTTCCATTAATTCAGAAAAAGCAACTCGCATAATATTATTTCCCCTTCATTTAATATCTACTGAATTATTGGTACAATTATTAAAAGATTCTCTTTTGTCTAAACGGTACCAGATGATCATCGAAGAATTATTAATTGGACATATCATAAGTATAATATATTTACTCATTATACTATTTCTGAACAGTCTATTTATCATCATATTATAGTATGGTATTTTAGCGAAGACTAACACAGGCACTAAATCAGTTCAAGCATATTATCTTAATTTAAGTCTTTTTAAATAAAAAACTTACCTATCTGATATACGATCATGCAGACAAACCAGGCCAGACCCAGCGTATAGAAGATCTGAAAAAACATTTCCTTTGTTCCTGCTTCCCTTCTGAATATGGCCATACTGGCCATACAGGGGAAATAAAGTAGAGTAAATAACATGAAATTATATCCCACAAGGGGATGATAGCTGTCTTTTATTCTGTCTCTGAGGCTTTCTGATGTCTCATCCGCCCCACCAATGCTGAAAAGCGTGCTGAAACTGGACACAACCACTTCCTTTGCTGCTATCCCGGATATTGATGCTACAACCATTTTCCAGTCAAACCCCAATGGCCTGAAGACAGGTTCAATAAATTTGCCAATCCTTCCTGCTGCAGAAAACTCCAGCTTTTCGGCATTCATTTTCCCTTCTATTTCAGATATCTGTCCATAATACGATTCATCCGAAATAATCCCCACCTGGTAGGACTCTTCAATTTCTTTTATCTGTGATGCATAATCTTTTGAATAATCATCTTCACCTATCATGGGAAAGGTAAAAAGTCCCCACATGGCTATAGATATTAAAAGGATTACTGTTCCTGCCTTTTTTATATACATCCATATCCTATCCCATGTGTGTATAAGCACACCTTTAAAAGTAGGTATTCTGTAGGGAGGTAGCTCCATCACAAAAGGCTCCAGTTCTCCCCTGAATCTTGTAGCCCTAAGGACCTTTGCCATTATAACTGCGAAAAATATACCTATTAAATAAATTGAAAATATCACATTCCCTGCAATTGCAGGAAAAAAAGTTCCGGCAAGAAGTATATATACAGGAAGCCTTGCGCTGCAGCTGCAAAAGGTATTAATATGCATGGTTATCAACCTGTCATTTTTATTTTCAAGTATCCTTGAGCTCATATATGCCGGAACAGTGCATCCAAAACCTATAATAAGCGGTATAAATGATTTTCCATGCAGGCCTATCCTGTGCATTACCCTGTCCATTACAAATGCAGCTCTTGCCATATATCCAGAATCCTCCAGAAGTGCAATTGCAAAAAAGAGCAGTGCAATATTAGGTGTAAACACCAGTACCCCTCCCACACCACCTATTATGCCATCCACTATGAGCGACCTCATAATGTCATTAGAAATGACGCCATTTAGAATGGTTGATAATTTCTCAAACCCTGTCTCTATCCATCCCATGGGATACTTCCCCAGTGTGAATACAAATTGAAACATCAGCCACATAATAAAAGCAAATATCGGTATTCCGAGAAGACGGTTTGTAAGTATGCTGTCGAGTTTTTCTGTTATATCTACATTACCGCTATCAGCTTCCTGGTGAACTTCTTTAAGTGCTCCTTTTATAAACCCATATCTTGAATCAGCTATAAGTACATCTGGCGACACACCCATCACATCATTAATATGGCTTATTGAATTAGATACGACCTCCTGTAATTTTTCAAATCCGCTGTAGTTTTTCTCTCTGAGCCTCCCTACTACATCTTCGTCCTGTTCAAGAAGTTTTACCGCAAACCATTTTTTCATCAATATCCCGCCGTCTTCGACTTCCAGTAAAGGGATTATCCTTTCCAACGCATTTTCTATTTCCTCCACATAAGGTATTTCAATCTTTTTACGGTTCCCTTTGCCTGCAACTTCTATAACTGCATCAAGCAGGCCTTTTATCCCTATACCTTTCGATCCAACCGTTTCTATAATAGGCATCCCTAAAAGATCTGAAAGAAGGTCTATATCTACCCTCATACCTTTTCCCCTGGCTACATCTGCCATATTAAAATCAAGGATTAAGGGGATACCGATCTCCATAAATTGTACGGCAAGATAAAGGTTTCGTTCCAGGCTTGAGCTGTCAATAACATCTATTATTACATCAGGTTTCTCCTGCAGTATGAAATTCCTTGCAACTATCTCCTCCTCCGAAAATGCTGTAAGACTGTATATCCCCGGAAGGTCTATTATTTCTATCTGGTGACCATTATGATTTAGCACACCGCTTCTTTTTTCAACCGTTACTCCTGGATAATTGCCAACATGCTGCCTCATGCCGGTCAGATCGTTGAATATAGTTGTTTTGCCCGAATTAGGGTTCCCCGCAATCGCAACCACTATTAACCCATCCTTCATCAGGCCTCCTCTATAAATATTCTTTCTGTCATACCTCTTCCAATTGCGTATTTAGTCCCTTTTAGTGTTATACACATTGGACCACCTCTGGAGGAGGTATATACTGTAAATATCTCGTTCGGTATAATTCCCATAGCATACATTCGCCCGCTCAGCCTGCACCCTCCGGCAATCCCTATTATCCTGTACTTTTTCCCCGGTAGTGCATATGCAAGAGTCATTGGACCATATCTTCCAGTAGCCCTTCTTATGCTTTTATTTCTTCTAAACATATATAAAAGAATAATTTAAATTAGATATCCCTAACTTTAATAGCCCCATATAATTTTGTCAAATAATTTTATATGATATTTACAGGATTTCAAGGGGATTTATAGATGAAATCTATTTTGTGAACCTTTTTGTGTCACTCTTACTTAGTTATCCTTATGCATTCAGATGGTCTCTTGCCGTGTTCAAGATAATAATAAAAATGCTTCATCCATTCGGGGTAGCCGTCAGGGCAGCTGTCAGGGCAGGTTTCTATAAATTTTATAAACTTTATTAAATGTTCCATGGTCTCCTGGCTGATATAATGTTCCATATTACATGCATCAGCTTTTGCTATATCATCTCTTACATTTAGGACATTCTTCAGGAATTTATATAATTTTTCATGTTTTAAAAATATTTTTTTTGCCCTGTTTTTACCCTTTTCTGTAAGCTCCAGATAGCTGTATTTCTCATGCTCGACAAAACCTGCGTCTGAAAGTTTATTGATAGCATCCACAACAGAAGGCATTTTTACTTTAAGGTATTCCGAAACTTCCTTTACTCTTACAACCCTGTTTTCAAGACTTATTATATGGATCGCCTCAAGATAATCTTCAAGGCTATGGGATAATTTTTTTATCATATTAGATTATTCCCCTATTTTGTTAGATGTGTCTAACTATATCATCTATAAGCTAGCCTGTCAATTTATGATCATGGAAATTTCATGTTCAAGACAGAAACTGGTCTGCCTGTCAATATTTATATACAATAACACCTGCAGCAGAAAAATCTTATATCCTGTAGATCTAAATAATATTTTTTATTTTTTCTATAACTGCATCTGCAAATTCAGTTGTGCCTGCAGCAGTAGGGTCATCTCTATCTTTCTTGAGGTCATATGTCACGTTTTTCCCTTCTGCAATATTTTCCGCTATAGATGTTTCAAGTATATCTGCTTTTGCGGCTTCTCCTATATGCCTTAACATCAAAACAGCAGAAAGCATCATACCTGTCGGATTTACCTTATTCTTGCCTTTATATTTTGGTGCACTTCCATGAGTAGGTTCAAAAAGTGCTATCTCGTCTCCTATATTCCCTCCTGGTGCAACACCGAGGCCGCCCACCAGTCCGGCTGCAAGATCAGATATAATATCTCCGTAAAGGTTTGGAAGCACCAGCACATCATAGATTTCTGGTTTTTGTACAAGCTGCATACACATGTTATCGACTATCCTGTCCTCTGCCTCGATATCAGGATAATCTTCAGCCACCTTCCTGAAAACATTAAGAAAAAGCCCATCAGAAAATTTCATAATATTTGCTTTATGTACACCTGTTACTTTCTTTCTTCTATTTTTCCTTGCATATTCAAAAGCAAATCTTATTATTCGCTCCGATCCTGTTTCAGAAATAGGCTTTATGCTTATTCCGCTATCTGCTTTTATGCTGTTACCCTCTTTCTTTTTAATAAAATCTATAAGCTCGACTGTTACGGAATCTCCTTTTTCAAATTCTATACCGGCATACAGATCCTCGGTATTTTCCCTTATTATAACCAGGTCAATATTGCTGTATCTGCTCTTTACTCCTTTATAGCTTTTGCAGGGTCTTACACAGGCATACAGGTCAAAAATTTTTCGGAGTGCTACATTGACACTCCTGAAACCGGTCCCCACAGGAGTAGTTATGGGTCCCTTTATACCCACTCTATTCTTCTTTAATGAATCCAGCACTGCTTCCGGAAGGACCGTACCTTCTTTTTCATATACTTCCGCCCCTGCATTGACTATATCCCATTCTATTTTCGCTCCGGTTGCTTCTACAACTCTTACCATGGCATCTGTTATTTCAGGACCTGTGCCATCCCCTGGTATTAAAGTTATTCTGTGTTCCATCAATATGCCTTTCTTGATAACCCATTATTTCTTTACTTACCAATTAAAGGTTGAATCCCTTATTTTTTTTAATGTGTTCGACAAGTCCTCCGTCATTAAGTATTCTTATCATAACTTCAGGAAGGGGATTGAATTTAAGTTCTAAATTTCTGGTATTATTTATAATTATTCCCTCCGAAAGCCTTATTTCCAGGTCATCCCCTTCTTCTATTTTATCTGTATCGCACACCAGCACGGGAAGTCCTACGTTTATGCTGTTCCGGAAGAAAATCCGCGCAAATGATTTAGCCAGGACTGCTCCGACACCGGCCATCTTTATAATAGCCGGTGCATGCTCTCTGCTCGAACCCAGACCAAAATTTTTCCCTCCTACTATAAAATCTCCCGGTCTTACCTTCTTTGGAAATTCCGGGTCGGCATCCTCAAGGACATGTTTTGCAAGCTCCGGAAGATTTGATCTTAGATGAAAAAGCCTTCCCGGAGCAATCAGGTCCGTTGAAATATCATCACCGAATTTAAAGCTCTTACCCTTAAGTATTTTCGCATTATTGCTCATTTAACCTGCCTCCCTTGGATCAGAAATATATCCCTTTACCGCGCTCCAGGCTGCTGTGGCAGGTGATGAAAGATATATGAATGCATCAGGGTTACCCATCCTGCCTTTGAAGTTTCTATTCTGTGTTGAGAGACATACTTCACCGTCTGCAAGTATTCCCTGATGAATACCAACGCACGGCCCACAGCCTGGATTCTGTATGGCTGCACCGCTTTCAATAAAAATCTCTATCAAACCTTCCCGTATAGCTTCGATATAGATTTCTTTTGAGGCCGGTACGACAAGCAATCTTACCCCTTCTGCTACCTTTTTACCCTTCAATATATCAGCAGCTATCCTGAGATCGCTCAATCTCCCATTGGTACATGTACCTATAAAGACCTGATCTACAATTACTTTTTCAAGTTCTATTACAGGAATGGCATTATCTACTGTATGCGGCTGAGATACCATCGGCTCGATAATACGGCAATCGATGTCTATTACTTTTTCATAAAGTGCATCATTGTCAGCATATATGCTCTTGAAGCAGTTTCCCCTGCCCCTTTCTTCCAGATATTTCCTGGTTATATCATCTGATTTAAAAATGCCGGTTTTTGCTCCAGCTTCTACTGCCATATTTGAGATAGTAAAACGGCCGTCCATATCCATTCTCTCACTTACCTGACCGCCGAATTCAATAGCCCTGTAAGTAGCCCCGTCAGAAGTTATCTTGCTGATTAGGTAAATAATAATATCCTTTGCATAGACACCTTCATTTAATATGCCGTTAAAATTAACCTTAATAGTATCCGGCACTTTCAGCCAAGTTTTTGCAAGTGTATAACCAACAGCTATATCCGTTGATCCCATTCCGGTTGCAAACGCACCCAGGGCACCTGATGTGCATGTGTGAGAATCACCGCCTATTACAATATCGCCCGGACATACATAATCTTCGACTAAAATCTGATGGCATATCCCCCGCCCTACATCACTTAATATTGCACCTGTTCTTTTTGAAAAATCCCTTAGTAATAAATGAGAATTTGAGAGCTCGCGTCTTGGACTCGGTGCAGCATGATCAATAAAGAAAATAGACCTCTCGGGATTTTTAACAGAATCAAAACCCATTTTTTTTATCTGGTTTACTGCAAGGGGCCCTGTTCCGTCCTGGCTCATCACCAGATCTACATCGACTACAGAGATATCTCCTGCCTTAAGCTCCCTTCCTGCATGTTCGCTTATTATCTTTTCTGAAATGGTCTTTCCCAATAAAACTCCCTTCCTGCTAACTAAACTTTTTCTACTTCTATTTTTTTCTTATCACTGGATTTATAATCATTATATATATACATAAGTTCTTTATCAAAAAGCGGCCTCTTAAGATCTACAGACATGGCTCTGGCCATTGCCAGTATATCATTGGCTTCCTTATCAGTAAGTTCTATATCATATTCCTTGAACTTATGCAGAATAGTATGTGAGCCGGAGTGCTTACCTACCACCAGCTGCCTAGTAAGGCCTACTTCAGCAGGATTAAAAACTTCATAATTCTTGGGATTTTTTATTACACCGTCTGCATGTATACCTGATTCATGAGCAAAAACATTTGTTCCCACTATAGCCTTCCATATCGGAACAGCTCTTGAGGAGGCTTTTGC